>NZ_BGJX01000001.1 GCF_009811655.1 Methylosinus sp. Ce-a6
GCAATCAGCCGGGCCTGCTACAACGCTGCGGGAACATCGTCGCGACGGCTATTCCGATCGCGCTTCACGACAGCCGCGATCTGGCGCGAAATCGCCAGGAAGACCGGCATGTCGAAGTCTACGCTCCCGGCGCTGCTCTCGATGACGGCGAATGGGCGCCGTTGATCGCCGCGATCGTGCGCGTCACGCGATCGACATTGATCCGCTCCGCCGCCACGGGGCTCAGGAAGCGGCGGGAAGAAACCGCGTTCTATGCGTCATCCGTCATGTCGCCCGCGGAAACCTTCGCGAGCGCCATCCGCGGCCATTGGGCCGTGGAGCAGAGAAAGCGCGACTGACGTCGGATTGATGAAATTTGAGGGGATAGGAGCTGTCAAAGGCATTTGGGGCCTCCTAGATTTATTGGATATCAATCTTTAGATTCGCACCGAAAGCGTGCGTTGTTCTGGCAACATTATTTCATAACAAAACGTTAACATAAATATATCAATCAGCGACACAAGGCTGTTGCAGCAGGGCGTCTGCTCGTCCCTCTCGGCCGCCGAACTGCGCGCGACCGCTATCGCGCAGCGAAGACCAGCAGCGCGGCGATCTCGGCCATCTGCTGCGCGCCGCCGAGCACGTCTCCGGTGAGGCCGCCGATCTGCCGCTCGGCGAGCTTGGCGGTCGCATAGGCCGCGCCGATGGCCATCGCGCCGGAAAGCAGAACCGTGACCGGCGAGGCGCCCGCGGCGATCGGCGCAATGGAGATCGCGCTCGCCAGCAGCGCCGCCGTCTGCAGCGCCTCCTTGAAGGGGCGCAGGGCGGCATGGCCGGCGCCGTCCGCGCGCGCGGGCGCGAGAATCATGATCGGCAGAAGCCCCGCCGTGCGGGAGAGCGCCGCCACGAAAACGACAATGGCCGCCGCCTCGAAGCCGCTGCTCTGCGCGATCGTCGTCACGGCCCCGACGCGCAGCGCCAGCGAGAGCGTCAGAGCGACGGCGCCATAGGAGCCGAGCCGGCTGTCGCGCATGATCTCGAGCTTTTCCTCGCGCGTCGCGCCGCCGCCGAAGCCGTCGGCGAGATCGGCGAGCCCGTCCTCGTGCAGCGCGCCGGTGACGAGGGTTAGCGCGGCGAAGGCCAAAGTCGCCGCGAGGAAAGGCGGCAGCGAAAGCGCGCGGGCGGCGAGCAGACTCCAGGCCGGAGCGAGGCCGATGAGCGCGCCTGCGAGCGGCAGCGCCCGCACCGCGGTGCGGAAATCCGGCATCTCATGCCCCCGCGGCGCGGGAACCGGCAGGCGGGAGTAGAAGCGCAGGCAGGCGAGGAAATCGTCGACGAAGGGGCGGAACATGGCGCCCCTCATGAGGCGAAAGAGGCGTTTTGTCGAGCGGATGGGTCCTCCCCCGTCCGCGGCAGGCGCGGCGGGGGAGGACGCTCCGCTCAGTTCAGCGTGGTCAGTTCAGCGTCTTGCCGCCGGCGGCCGCGCAGGCTTCGGCGGATTCGGCGAACGCCCAGCCCTTGCCCTTGCAGGCGTTCATCCCCTTGCAGGCGTTCTTGGGGCTGTGGCAGTCGCTCTGCCCCTTGCAGCTGTTGGCGCCGATGCATTGCACCTTGCCCGGCGTCGCCGCCATCGTCGCCGTCGCTACGCCCGCGAGAGCGAGAGAGACGGCCGCCACGGCCAGCGCGCTTCCATTGCGAATCTTGTCTTTCATGTTTCCTCCCCGAGGGGCTGTCGGCCTCATTGGGCGCGACTGCGCCTATCTGTCGTGAATCGATATTTTGGGCAAGGGCGCCGCCGCTCTGGCCCGCGTGACTTTCGCGCCGTGAAATGTCAAAACTCGCCCCGCCTGCGGCGACGGGCCGCGTTGGGAGCCTCAATTCCATGTCGATCCTCGATTCGGTCCGCAAATCGCTCGTCCCGATTCATCCGGAAGGCTATATTTTCATCGCCGCTTTCGCCATCGCCGCCCTGCTCTTGCATTGGATCTCCTCGACGCTCGGCTGGATCGGCTTCATCGCCACCGGCTGGTGCGTCTATTTCTTCCGCGATCCGCAGCGCCTGACGCCCCTGCGCGAGGGTCTCGTGGTGTCGCCGGCGGACGGCGTCGTCTGCTCCATCGGCTTCTTCCTGCCGCCGGCCGAGCTCGGGCTCGGCGCGGAGCCCCTGCAGCGCGTCTCCATCTTCATGAGCGTCTTCGACGTGCATGTGAACAGAGCGCCGATCACCGGCCGCATCATCAAGGTCGCCTACAAGCCCGGCGCCTTCCTCAACGCCGACCTCGACAAGGCGAGCGAGGACAATGAGCGCAACGGAATCGTCATCGACGCGCCGTCCGGCCGCTATGGCGTGGTGCAGATCGCCGGCCTCGTGGCGCGACGCATCGTCTGCTTCGTGCAGGAGGGCGAGCCGATCGGCGTCGGCGACCGTTTCGGCCTCATCCGTTTCGGCTCGCGCGTCGACGTCTATATGCCGACGGGGGCCAAGCCCCGCGTCGCCGTGGGCTCGCGCGCCGTCGCGGGCGAGACCATATTGGCGGATGTGACCTCCACCGCCGCCCCTTTGAGCTTCAAGGCCGGCTGAGCCGCCGCCCGCGAGAGGCCTCCCGATGAACGAACCTTTTTCCTTCGACGCCGGCCGCGAAGACCCTGAAGCGCAATTGTCCGCCTCCGAACGGCGCAGACTGCGCTTCCGCAACATTCCGATCCGCGTGGTGCTGCCCAATCTGGTCACGCTGCTCGCATTGTCGATGGGCCTGACCGCCATACGCTACGCCACGGAAGGCAAGTTCGACACGGCGGTGACCGCCGTCATCGCCGCCGCCGTGCTGGACGGCCTCGACGGACGCCTCGCGCGCGCGCTCAAAGGCACCTCTCGCTTCGGCGCGGAGCTCGACTCGCTCGCCGATTTCGTCGATTTCGGCGTCGCGCCGGCGCTGCTGCTCTATCTCTGGTCGCTGCATGAGATCAAAGGCCTCGGCTGGTTCGCCGCGCTCGTCTTCGCCATCGCCTGCGCGCTGCGCCTCGCCCGCTTCAACGTGACCGTGGACGAGCCGGGGCGACCGGCCTGGCATTCGGATTTCTTCGTCGGAATGCCGGCGCCGGCCGGCGCAGTGGCCGTGCTGCTGCCGCTCTATCTCAATCTCTCGGTCGTGGAGCTCCCCGGCTCGCGCGGGCTGGTTCCGTTCTTCATCGTCTATGTGCTGGCGATCGCCTTTCTGATGGCCAGCCGCATTCCGCATTTCTCGGGCAAGCGCATCGGCCGAATTCCGCGCGAATATGTCATTCTCGTGCTGTTCTGCATCGGCGTGACCGCCTTGCTGCTCGCCATCTATCCGATGGAGACGCTCGTCTTGGCGAGCCTCGCCTATCTCGCCGCCATTCCCTTCGGGGTGAAGCGCTACAAGGCGCTGGCGCGCGAGGAGGCCGAGAAGGCGCGCCCGGCCTGATCGCTCATTTGGCGAAGGCCTTCGCTCCCGCCACTGCGGCGACGACGCCGAGCGTGACGAACAGGAGCGAGCGTTCGACCGTCTCGCCGAGGATCAGCGCCGCGAGGCAAAGGCCGAGCAGCGGTTGTAGCAATTGCAATTGTCCGACCGCCGCTATGCCGCCGAGCGCGAGGCCGCGATACCAGAACACGAAACCGATCAGCATGCTGAACAACGCCACATAGGCGAGCGCGAGCCAGGATTCGGCCGGCGCGGCGCCAAGGCCCTCCGGCGCGCTGGCGGCGGTCAAGGCGAACATCGCCGGCAAGGACAGCGCCAGCGCCCAGCATATGACCCGCCAGCCGCCGAGCCGGCGCGACAATAGGCCCCCTTCCGCATAGCCGAAACCGGCGACGAAGATCGCGCCGAGCATCAGCAGATCGCCGGACGCGATCGCGCCGCCGCCGCGCGCCAAGGAGAAGCCGGCGACGAGCGCGCCGCCGGCGAGCGCGAAGAACCAAAAGCCCGGCCGCGGCCGCTCGCCGCCGCGCAACACGCCAAAGGCGGCGGTCGCCAATGGCAGCAGCCCGACAAAGACCAGCGAATGGGCCGAGGTCATGCGCGTCAGCGCCAATGCGCTGAGCAGCGGAAAGCCGACCACGACGCCCAAGGCGACGCCGAGGAGCGACAGGAGCTCGCCGCCCGTCGGCCGCCTCTCGCGAAAAGCGGCGAGCAGGCAGAGCGCGAGCAGCCCGGCGATGGAGGCCCGCGCCCCCGTCAAAAACATGGGGTCGAAGCCCGCGACGGCGACGCGCGTCGCCGGCAGCGATCCGCTGAAGATCAAAACCCCGATCGCTCCGTTCAGCCAGCCTTCCGTCGTCCTGTTCATGACGCATCGTCCTTTCCTCGGGCGCGAAGGATCGGACGGACGGCCCTTGTCCAGCCAGAGACGGATCGATACAGTTTTCTGAAACTGTTTTAACAGATGTCCTGAACTGTAATGGCTATGGAGGCAATACGCTTTGACCGAAATCTCCTCCCCGCCGAAGCGGATCGAGCTGGTGATGACGACGATCCGCGAGCGGATCGCGGCGCGCCAGCTGACGCCGGGCGCGCGCCTCCCCTCGGTGCGGCAGGCGGCCCGCTCGATGGGAGTCTCTGTCTCCACCGTGGTCGAGGCCTATGAGCGGCTGGCCGCCGAGGGCGTCATAAGATCGCGCCCCGGCTCCGGCTTCTATGTCTCGGCGCCGCTCGCGCCTCTGGCGCTGGGCAAGCTCGGACCGCGCCTCGACCGCGAGGTCGATCCGCTCTGGGTGTCGCGCCAGTCTCTGGAGGCCGGCGAGGGGATGCTGCGCCCCGGCTGCGGCTGGCTGCCGGCCGAATGGATGCCCGAGGCGGCGCTACGCCGGGCGCTGAAAACGGCCGCGCGCGGGAGCCCCGCCGCCCTCGCCGAATATTCCGAGCCGCTGGGCCTCGCCGCGCTCCGCGGCCTCATCGCCCGCCGGCTGGGCGAGAGCGACATAGCCGCCGCGCCCGATCAGATCCTGCTGACGGGCTCCGGAACGCAGGCGATCGATCTTGTCTGCCGTTTCCTGATCGAGCCCGGCGACACTGTGCTGATCGACGATCCCTGCTATTTCAATTTCCGCGCTCTGTTGCAGGCGCATCGCGCCGCTATCGTCGGCGTGCCGATGACGCCGAACGGCCCCGACCTCGACGTGTTCGCGCAGACGCTCGCGCAGAAGCGCCCACGCCTCTACATCACCAATTCCGCCGTCCACAATCCGACCGGCGCCGCGCTCTCCTCCACGAAGGCGCATCGGCTGATGGCGCTCGCCGAGCCCGCCGGCCTCGTCATCGTCGAGGACGATATTTTCGCCGATTTCGAGGCGATTCCGACGCCCCGCCTCGCCGCCTTCGACGGCCTTCGAAACGTCATTCAGATCGGCAGCTTTTCGAAGACGCTCTCAGCCGCCGCGCGTTGCGGCTATATCGCCGCGCGGCCCGATTGGATCGAGCAGATCGCCGACATCGGCCTCGCCACGCAATTCGGAAGCCCGCGGCTCTCGGCCGAGATCGCGCTGACGCTGCTGAAGGACGGCGGCTATCGCCGCCATTTGGAGGCGCTGCGCGCCCGGCTCGCCGGGGCCATGACGACGACGATCCGCCGTCTCGAAGCGCTCGGAATCGAGCCCTTCCTCGAGCCCAAGGCCGGCATGTTCGTCTGGGCGCGCCTGCCAGGCGAGGCCGACGCCTCGCAGATCGCTCGTTTCTGCCTCGCGGAGGGAATTGTGCTCGCGCCCGGCAACGCCTTCAGCCTCGGCCAGACGGCGCGCGATTATCTGCGCTTCAACGTCTCGCAATCGGACGATCCGCGCATCTATGAGTCCCTCGCGCGCGCGCTGCGGTCGCCCTGCTAGAGCGCTGCGTGCGACCATCTGGCGCTTGCGGTCCTCCAGCGGCCTCGACATAGTGCGCGCGGCGAAAGACCCGCCTCCCGCCGCGCGAGCGTCGGGAAAAATAAACAAAGATCGGGAGGAAAGCGAAACAGCGCTTCGACCGGAGGCGGTTTCGCTCTAGAACGTCGGCTCGAGAGGAGAGACGGCGCGTCGAAACAGGCGGCCCGCCGCGGATCGCGTCATGTTCATCAAAATACTCGGATCGGGCGCCGGCGGCGGCTTCCCGCAATGGAACTGCAATTGCGCCAATTGCCGCGCCGTGCGCGAGGGCGAGGCGGGCTTTTCGCCGCGCACGCAATCCTCGCTCGCGGCGAGCGCCGATGGCGTGAATTTCGTGCTGCTCAACGCCTCCCCGGACCTGCGCCAGCAGATCGCGCAGGCGCCGCAGCTCTCGCCCGGGCCGAGGGACGGTCTGCGCGCGAGCCCGATCAAGTCCGTCGTGCTGACCAATGGCGACGTCGACCATGTCGCCGGCCTGCTCAATCTTCGCGAGGCGCAGGCCTTCTCGATCTATTCGTCGGGGCGCATATTGAATGTGCTCGCCGGCAATCGCATCTTCGACATTCTCGTGCCCGAGCTGGTGACGCGCGTCGAATTTCCCTTCGACGAGGCGATCCCTCTGCACGGCGCCGGCGTCGATCTCGGCCTCGCCGTGAAGGCTTTTCCCGTGCATGGAAAAATCGCGCTCTGGCTCGAGGACAAGAGCGCGACGGATTTCGGCACGAGAGTGGGCGACACGCTCGGCGTCGAGATCATCGAGACGGCGACGGGCAAATCTTTCTTCTACATTCCCGGCTGCGCGAAGATCGACGATCCGCTGAAAGAGCGCTTGCGCGGCGCGAGCCTCGTCTTCTTCGACGGCACGCTGTTCCATGAGAATGAGATGATCGAGCAGGGACTGCTCGGCAAGACCGGCTCGCGCATGGGCCATGTGAATATGAGCGGCGAGGACGGCTCGATGAAAGCCTTCGAGGAGCTCTCCGTCGCGCGCAAGATCTATGTGCACATCAACAACTCCAATCCGACGCTCGGCGCATTCTCGAAGGAACGTGGGATCGTGAATGCGGCCGGATGGGAGATCGGCGAGGACGGCATGGAGGTGACGCTATGAACGACTTCTCGACGGCCGAGTGGCATGACGCGCCGCCCTTGTCGAAGGAGGCTTTCGAGGCGGCGATCCGCGCCGTCGGCGAGGAGCGCTATCACGACAAGCATCCTTTCCATAAGATGCTGCATGGCGGAAAGCTGAACAAAGGCCAGGTGCAGGCCTGGGCGCTCAATCGCTATTGCTATCAGGAGGCGGTTCCGCGCAAGGACGCGGCCTTCATGAGCCGCGTGCATGATCGCGAATTGCGGCGCGAATGGATTCACCGCATTCACGATCACGACGGATTGGGCGAAGAGGCGGGCGGCATAGAGCGCTGGCTGGTGCTGACCGACGGGCTCGGCCTCTCGCGCGATTACGTCATCTCGCGCAAGGGCGCGCTGCCGGCGACGAAATTCGCCGTCGAGGCCTATGTGCGCTTCGTCGTCGAGCAGCCGCTCGTCGTCGCGGTCGCGTCCTCGCTGACCGAGCTGTTCGCGCCGGCGATCCATCGCGAGCGCATCGCCGGAATGCTCGAGAATTACGACTTCGTCGACGATTCGGTGATGGCCTATTTCAAGCGCCGCCTCTCCCAGGCGCCGCGCGACAGCGATTTCGCCCTGTCGTATATCAAGGAGCACGCCTATACGCGGGCGGAGCAGGAAGCCTGCGTCGGCGCCGTGCGCTTCAAATGCGACGTGCTGTGGGCGCAGCTCGACGCGCTCCATCAGGCCTATGTGACCGGCCTCATCCCGCCGGGCGCTTTCGCGCCGCAGACGTGATGGAAGGAAGGAGCTGACCCCTGCGAGGCTCCTGATTGGACGGTGCGAAATCGAGCGGGATATGATAGATCGCTTTCGAGCGCACTGCGATCCATGCTCGCCCGTCTTCGTCCGCGAGCGGCAAACGAGGAGTCGAGCCGTGGTCGACGAACCCGAAAACCTGACGCTGCAGTTGCTGCGTCGGATCGACACGAAAATCGATGAGACGAATACACGCATAGATCGGCTCGCGACCGCCGTCGCATCGGATCTCGCCGCGATGGAAGGACAGATGCTCGCGAGCGAGAAGCGCGTTGCGGAACGTATCGTGGAGCTGCGTCGCGCCGTCGTGGAATATCATTCTTCGGCGATCGGCCATGGCGTCCTCCTCAGCGAGTTCGAGGAACGCTTGCGCCATGTCGAGACGCTCTTGGGCGTGACGCGCGCGCCGACGAATTGAGAAGCCGAGCCGATGGCTGCCGACGCCTGCACCCGCTATCAGATCGCCGCCGACTCTCGCCCGGCCTTCACGCGCTATGCGCGCCTGCATGAGGATGTCGTGCGGCGGCGCAAGGTGATCCTCGCGCCGGAACGGGCCTATGAGCTCGACGCCATCGGCCTCGCCGTGCTCGGCCTCGTCGACGGCGCCGCGAGCGTCGCCGAAATCTCGCAGAGCCTCGCGAATGCTTACGCCGCGCCCGTGGAGGTGATCCAGAAGGACGTCATCGCGCTTTTGCAGGGCCTCGCCGACAAGCGCCTGCTGCGCGACGGGCCGGACGCTTTTTCGCCCCCTCCTCTCTCGCAGACGGCGCGATCCTATGCGCCCTTCGAGCGCGGGCCGGCGGGCCTGCTCGCCGAGCTCACCCATCGCTGTCCGCTGCAATGCCCTTATTGCTCCAATCCGCTGGAGCTCGAGCGCGCCAATGGCGAGCTCACCTCGGGCGAATGGGGCGACGTCTTTCTTCAGGCGGCCTCGATCGGCGCGTTGCAATTGCATCTCTCCGGCGGCGAGCCGACCATTCGCCGCGATCTCGAGGAGATACTCGCCCATGCCGTCGACGCCGGGCTCTACACCAATCTCGTGACCTCCGCCGTGCTGCTGACGCGCGAGCGCTTACGCCGCCTCGCCGAGATCGGCCTCGATCATGTGCAGGTCTCGGTGCAGGACGTCGTCCCCGAGAGCGCGGACCATATTTCCGCCTATGAGGGCGGCGTCGAGAAGAAGCGCGACGTCGCGCGCTGGGCGCGGGAGCTCGGCCTCGGCCTCACCATCAACGCGCCGATCCACCGCCAGAACATCGACCATCTGCCGCAGATCATCGATTTCGCGGTAGAGGTCGGCGCGCAGCGGCTGGAAGTGGCGCATATTCAATATTACGCCTGGGCCGAGCTCAATCGCGCCGCGCTGATCCCGACGAAAGAGAAGTTCCTGGCGACCGTCGGCATTGTGGAAGAGGCGAAAAAGCGCCTGCAGGGCGTGCTCAATTTCGATTTCGTGATCCATGACCACTACGCCTCGCGCCCCAAGGCCTGCACCGGCGGCTGGGGCCGCAGCATCATGGTGGTGACTCCTTCGGGCAAGGCGCTGCCCTGCCACGCCGCGCAGACCTTGCCGGGACTTTCCTTCGACAATGTGCGCGATCGTCCGCTCGGCGACATTTGGCGCGATGGCGCGGCTTTCGAGGCCTTCCGCGGCGAGGAATGGATGACGGAGCCCTGTCGCAGCTGCGACAAGCGCGGCGTCGATTATGGCGGCTGCCGCTGTCAGGCGCTCGCCGTCACCGGCGATGCGACGGCCACCGATCCGGCCTGCCATCGCTCGCCCCATCACGAGGAATTCGCGGCGCTCGGGCAAAAAGAGTCGCTGCTGCCGGCGCCGCCCTTCGTCTATCGCCGCGTCGGCGGGGCCGACCGCAAGGAGACGGCGCTGGACGAGCAGCCGGCCTGAGCGGCGTCAGACCTCGACGAGATCGAGGCGTTTCTCGATCCGGTCCAGTCGAAATTCGATCCGGTCGATGCGGCTGGACAGGGACGCGCCCTGCTGCTCGAGGATGCCGAGCCGCGTCTTTATCTCCCGATTGTCGTCGTGCAGCACGTCGAGCCGCTCGTTCAAACGGCGCAAATAGACCAGCACGACGTTATCGGGCTCTTCGGGCATATCGAGTCCTCTTTAGAGCGTTTCCAGCCGAAGTGGACGCCGGTTCGGCTGGAAACGCGTCAAAACAGAAACCTAGCGTCTTTCCCTGTTTCAATTGAACATGGAAAGACGCTAGAGGATCATACGCTTTCGGCGGCGGGAGACAACCGCCCCCCTCACCTCTGCGCCGGCGCGATCTGGTTGCGCGGATCGTCCCTCGGGTCGACATAGTCGATGCGCCAGGGCCCCATGCCGTCGAGCTGGATCACCGTCTCCTCTTCGAAGAAGGCGTAATGGGCGACGCCCTGGGGCATGGTCGAGAAAGCGCCTGGGGGGAGCTCCTCGACGCTGGCCCGGTCCGCCGCCTGGCCGAGGCCGAGCCGCATGCGCCCGGCGACGACCGACACCACCTCGGGCTTGGGATGTGTGTGCGGAGCGATGCGATAGCCCTTGGGCGCCTTCAGCCGCATCACGAACATGCCCTCTTTCGTGGGATCGCCATAAAGAACCGCGGCCTCCGCCCCGGCCGGCAGAGCCGCCGGCGCCGCCGAATAGCGAATGTCGCCCGGCAGCAGGACCTTGTGCGTTCCGACCTGATCGGCCCCCGCCGGCGCTCCGAGACACAAGGCGACGGCCCCGGCCGCCGCAATCATTGCATAGGCTCGTCTCATCTCCGCCTCCTCCATTCGTCAGAAACGGGCGTGGTCCCCGCGCGCGCCTATATAGGGCGCATGCGCCGGCGCGAAGCGGGACGAATTGAAATTACGGCGCTTTTTTGATGCCGATGGAGAATTCTCGGCCCAGTAACACTCGAGCAACCTCCTTGCGCCATATTTTCTGTCGTCTCGCGGGTGAAGCGAATGAGTTCGCTCGAGCAGTAAGTAAGTAACTTGTACCGGAGAGTAGTGTCATGAAGTCGCGAGATGCCTTGGTTCGGCTGAAACGTTTTCACGCCGAAGAGTGCCGCCGCCGCGTGGCGCAGCTTCAGACCATGATCGCCGAATTCACCCGCATGACGGGCGACCTCGATCGCGAGATCGTCCATGAAGAACAGCGGGCGAATATCACCGACCCCAATCATTTCGCCTATCCGACCTACGCCCAGGCCGCCCGCACGCGCCGAGACAATCTGCTGCGCTCGATCGCGGATCTGAAGGACCAGCTCGTCGAGGCCGAGGCCCATATGAAGGACGCCGGCGAGGAGCTGACCAAGGCCCAGGGCCAGGAAGCCCGCGACCGCGGCGGCGACCGCGCCGTCGATCTGATCGCCGAGCGACGAATCTGAGCTTTTTTGGCGCTCAGGCCAGAAAATACCAGAAAATAAAAGAGGCGCGAGCCGAAGAGCCGCAGCCAGAGGCCGACAGATGATCTTCGGCGCCGCCGTCTCTGCACGCGCGCCGCTCAACCAACGACCCCGCCTCGAGCCGGGCGGCGCCGCGGACGAGCGGACGCCGGCATTCAGGCTTGCGGTCCCGCCGCCGCCATGCCAGTGAGAGCGCGCGCTCCGCACCGGGAGCGCGGAACACGCAGCGCCCCATGAAAAAAATTTTGGAATATGTCTGGCCCGTCGTCGGGCTGGTGGCGGTGATCGCCTCTTTCTACCTTCTCTACGGCGAGTTTCGCGGTGAATCGGTCGGCGAGGAGGTCTGGGCCGATCTTCGAGCCATTCCTGTCTCTCATTGGACCGCCGCCGGCCTCTCCACACTTCTCGCCTATGCGGCGCTCGCCTGGTACGACCGCATCGCCCTGCTCCACCTCGGCGTGAAGCACATTTCCTGGCTATTCATCTCGGTCTGCTCCTTCACCACATACGCGCTGTCGCACAATATCGGCGCCACGGTGTTCTCCGGCGCGGTGGTGCGCTATCGGGCCTATTCCACCAAAGGGCTCACCGCCGGCCAGGTGGCCGTGCTCGTCGTGCTGTGCTCCTACACTTTCGGCCTGGGCACGGTGCTGCTCGCGGGAATTTTGCTCACCTATCAGCCGAGCCTCTTGAGCCGCCTCTCCGGAATGCTGCCGGATGTGCTCACCAATGAGCATACGGCGCTGACCATCGGCCTCGCCTGCCTCGGCGCCGTGGCGCTCTATGTCATCGGCTCGCTGATGCATTTCAAGCCGATCGATCTCGGCAAGATCCATGTGATGTATCCGCGCCCCGAGGTGATGATCCGGCAGATGTTCGCGGCGCCTCTGGAGCTCATCGGCGCGGCCGGCATCATCTATTTCGCTCTGCCGGAGGGCAGCAACACGCCCTTTATCGTCGTGCTCGGCACTTTCCTGCTCTCCTTCTCGGCCGCGCTCGTCTCCCATGCGCCGGGCGGACTCGGAGTCTTCGAGCTCATCTTCATCAAGGCCATGCCGGATGTGCCGCGGCTCGAGGTGCTGGCGGCGCTGCTGGTGTTCCGGCTGCTCTATCTCATCGTGCCGCTGATGATCGCGCTCGTCGTCGTGCTGCTGTTCGAGCGCGGACGCCTCGCCGAGACGCTGCGCGGCCGCGGCGGCGGCGAGAGCTAAAAAAAACGAAGAGCCGGCCGCCCTTGGGCGAACCGGCTCTGCGTTGCGCCGCTCCCAAGGAGCGTCGGGATCACATGCGATATTGCTGCAGGCGGGTGGTCCGCAATCCGGCGAGGCCATGCTGATCGATCGACATCTGCCAGCTCAAAAACTCGTCCACCGTCAGCGTGTAGCGGTTGCAGGCCTCCTCGAGGGAGAGAAGCCCGCCGCGCACCGCCGCGACCACTTCGGCCTTGCGGCGGATCACCCAGCGCTTCGTCGTGGGCGGCGGCAGATCCGCGACGGTCAAGGGGCTGCCATCGGGACCGATGACATATTTGACACGCGGACGATGCGTCTCGGTCATTTTGTTACTCGCCTACTCTCACGATCACTCGACCCACCCTCTATAGGCGCGCCGATTTAACATTTGCCTAAGCCAAACTCCTGTGTTTGCGGCCAATTGCGAATCGGCGTTTACCATAGCCCACGGCCGCGCAGGAAGAGAGGATGGGACGGCGTCGCCCGAGCCGAAAAAGCGTCGGCGTTCCCGGCAGGCCGACTCGTGAATCCCGAGCAACGACACAAAAGGATCGGCCGCGGCTTTGGATTCTCGATCGCCCGCGCCGCGGGCGGGCCGAAAACAGCGCAATAACGGCGGCGTCCCCTACGAACGGCTCACAGTATCTACGTATTATCCGGCGCCCATATCCGCCGGCGTCACCGATTGCCCCTCGTTCCGGTAATGGTTAAAGTCCGTTCGACGAGACGACGAGGGAGAAGGCGCTTGCGATCCATCGGTTCTCGGCCAGTACGAACGACGTCTCGGACATGCCGTCACAAACTCGGGCGCGGCCGCATTTCGCCTCGTTCTGTGACGACGCCGCAATTGCGCGCCGCTTTCCGACCGCGAGCCGGGCGGCGCCCGTGACCGCCTCCGCATTTCGCCACGAGCGACCGGGCGTCGACCGTCGCGAATGATCATGCCGTATGCACGGCCTGCGACGCGCCGCCGTGACGATCGTTCTGCGCTTCGACGCGACGAGCAGACCGCAGCCTCCGATGGCGGGGCGTAATTGAACGGCCGACGACTGGGGAAGCGGCAGACTTCACCCGAACGGCGGTAGCATGGCCGAACTCATTTTCACTGAGCGCCCCATGGTGCGAGCTCCGTTTCCTTCCATGCGTCGACACATTCGCCGCGACCGCTCGACCCGCTTCAGACAAAATTCGATCAATCGATAATAAATGCGACGGAATAGCCTCACATGCACGAAAATCTTATTTATGACGTAGGGCTGCATTCGGGAGCCGATACGGACTTTTATCTCCGTAAAGGATTCGACGTTGTCGGGATAGAAGCAAATCCATCGCTCTGTCGCCATTGCGAAGAGCGCTTTTCCGCCGAGATCGCCGAAAAGCGATTGACGATCGTCAATCGCGCGATCAGCGAGACTCCCGGAACGATCGACTTTTTCGTGAACGAGAAAAAATCCCTATGGGGAACCGCCGACGCGGACCTCATGGAGCGTTATGAAGCGCTCGGCGCCGCGAGCCACAAAATTCAAGTCCACTCGACGACGATGGCGGACGTTTTCGACGAACATGGCACGCCCTATTACATGAAGGTCGACATCGAAGGATATGATCATTTATGCCTGAAAGGCTTGGTGGGCCGCAGCGAAAAACCAAAATATATCTCCGTCGAGGCCAGCGGAATATCCTCGGCCGCCACGATGCATCAATTGGATCTGCTCAAGCGCCTCGGCTACAGCAAGTTTCAGATCATCCTCCAAAACAATGTCTACAGGCATGTTTGTCCCAGGCCTTCGCGTGAAGGAAAATATGTAGACTACGAATTCGGCGCGGGGACGAGCGGACTCTTCGGCAGAGAATTGCCGGGACGCTGGATCGATTACGACCAAGTCGTCCGATCCTACCGGTGGATTTATTGGAACATGCGCTTTGTCGGACCGCACACTGGAATATTTCGTAATGTAAAAAACGGTATATCGCGACGAATACTGGCGAGACTCTTTTCCGCTGGCACCGGCTGGTATGACACACATGCGACATATTAGCGGGGCTCCGCCGTCCAACCTTTCTTCACTTGAAGAATCTCCATTATCCATGGACGAGAGAAATGCCTCGAGGAGGAACCCCCTCGAAGCGGAACCGGTCTATTCGAGAAGCGAAAATTATAGGCCAGATATCGACGGCCTCCGTGCATTGGCCATTATTCTGGTCGTCGCCTTCCACGCAGCTCCGGGACGGATACATGGAGGATTTATCGGAGTAGACATATTTTTCGTTATCTCCGGATTTCTCATATCGTCAATTATACTAGGAGATATCTCGAAAGGCGCTTTCAGCATATCGGAATTTTACAGACGGCGCATAAAAAGGATATTTCCTTCTACGCTGCTTGTTTTGTTTTCGTGTCTTCTGATTGCACAAATAATACTCATATCCGACGAATACACGCAGCTCGGCAAGCACGTAGCAGGCGGAGCCGCCTTTGTGAGCAATCTGATACTGTGGAGCGAGAGCGGCTATTTTGACAACAATTCGGATACGAAACCACTTCTACACTTGTGGTCTCTCGGCATCGAAGAGCAGTTCTACATAATATGGCCAGCACTTATTCTGTTTTTCAGATTTAAAAATGTAAATATATCATTTGTAGTAGCCGTTCTTGCACTTATTTCATTTGCATTCAATATATTCTACGTGAGCAAAGATGCGCCATCCGCGTTCTATACTCCGCAAGCGCGATTCTGGGAGCTGCTGATCGGCTCGGCGCTGGCGTCATATACATCCGCGGCCGGGACCCATCGACCCGAAATGGGGGTGATTTCAGGCAACTTTCTGTCTTGCGCAGGCGGGTTGTTGATCGCAGCGGCGGTTCTGCTGATCGACAAGGATCAGCGCTTCCCCGGCTGGCTGGCCATCGCGCCTACGGCCGGCGCCGCTATGATCATTGCCGCAGGCGCGAACGCCTGGCCGAACAGGACCATCTTATCCAGTCCTATTTTGGTGTGGTTCGGCCTGATCAGTTTCCCGCTCTATCTCTGGCACTGGCCGCTACTATCGTTCTCACGCATTTTCCAAAGCGGCGAAGTGTCACAACAACTTCGTCTCGTAGCGGTTCTCGTTTCGATTTTGCTCGCTTGGCTCACCTATCGATTGGTCGAAACGCCCATACGCCTCGCCGCCGGCGGCAAATGCGTGACCGCCGTCCTGCTGAGCCTGATGGTCTGCGCGGGCTGGGTCGGATGGAACGCCTACACGAAAGACGACTTCCGGCTTCATGTGATCGAGACGCCGAAAGTCGTCAACGCCGGCGATATCGGCAACGAGCGATTCTTCGACTATTTGCAGGACAATTTCTTCCCATGCACCCCGATCGAGCTACGACGAGAATCGGACATCTGGCACGGGATCCCGAGATGTTTTCAATCGGCGCCGACGCCGGAAAAGCAAATCGCCCTCGTCGGAGACAGCCACGCCGAGCATTTGTTCCCCGGACTGGCCGAAGCGCTTCCCGGCTCGAATTTGGCGGTTTACGGCCAGGGCGGCATACCTTTCGCCAATGACAAGGAGTTCGAGCATATATTTTCCTACGTCGCGAGCGACGAGAATATCTCCGCCGTGATCTTGTCGGCCCATTGGAATGCGAAGCTCGCCGCCCGATACGACGACGCCGCAAAGCTCGAATCCGATCTGCTCGAGACCGTGAGATATCTCGCCGCCGCAGGCAAGCGGATTTACGTGACCGACGACGTTCCGAATTTCTCATTCGACCCGCACAAATGCAAATACGCCGGAAGGTTGGGCCAAACGAACAATTGCTCTCAAAACGCAGAATTGACGAACAGTCAGCTTCGGCTGTTTCGCTCGATCTTGCAATCTGTCGCCGCGAAAACCACAGCGGTCGAAATCATTCCAATCGCGGGACTGCTCTGCGACGAGACCGAATGCAGCATGGCGCGGGACGGCGTCCTGCTGTTCAGGGACTTCCATCACTTGAATATAGATGGCTCAAAACATATCGGAAAGCTCATTGCTCGAGACCATCCGAGCCTTGCCGATCAGATCGAGCGCTCGGTCGTCGGCGATCGAGTTCTGGTGAGAGGAGACTCTCGACGCCCTCGTCGCTGAAACGAGACGACCGCCGCTGGACAAAACAAGGCGAAAATTTCAATGACTTCTTCTCCGACCATGAACCAATTCCTCGTGTCGAGCGGCAAACTCCGATGTTTGCTGACCTATCTTCCTGCCCAGCGGCGCTGGCAGCTCGTCAGTCTGTGGGTCGCAATGTTTTGCGCCGCCGCCGCGGAACTCGCCACATTCGGCGCAGTGTTGCCCTTTCTCTCTCTGCTCGCCGATCCGGCGCAGACCTCCCGCTATCCATTTTTGCAAAATCTGCTCCACGCGATCGCGTGGCGGTCGGGCGGCGACAGCATCGTGCTCGCAGCTGCGATCGTCTTCGCCTTCGTCGCAATGTGCGCGGCGGCGATCAGAATGTTCGTTTCCTGGCTCGGCTTCAAATCGACTTTCGACATCGGCGCAGACATCGGCGCAGAAGTCTATCGCCGCACGCTCTACAAACCATACAAATTCCACATTTTTCATAACACCAGCGAGGTCATCGCGGGCCTCAACAAGACCCAGACCATCGTGACCGGCGTCATCAGTCCGTTGATTCAGAGCGCGAACGCCGTCATCATTTCCGTCGCCATACTCGTGGCGCTCATCTATGTCGACGCCATTGTGGCGACCCTCTGCGGCCTTGGATTTACCCTGATCTATCTGGCGGTCACTTTCGCCACCGGGCTTCGATTGCGCGCAAACAGCAAGGTGATCGCGGAAAATGAAACGCGACGCGTTCAGGCCGTTCAAGAGGGATTGGGCGGCATTCGCGATGTGCTCCTCGATGGCGCTCAGGAAGTCTATATCGATCGGTTCGAGGCCATCGAATGCGCACGGCGAGGCGCTCAGGCGGCCAATTATTTCATAAGCAGCTCGCCACGCTACCTGATCGAATCCGTAGGGATGACGATGATCGCCGCTCTAGCCTATTGGCTGAGCTTGCGGCCGGGCGGATTGTCAGAGGCCATCCCCGTGCTGGGAGCGCTCGCGATCGGCGCTCAAAGACTGTTGCCGCAAATGCAGACGATCTATCTCAGCTGCGCGGCCTTGAACGCGAATGCGAGCAGCCTTACCGACGTCGTCACTCTCTTGGACAAGCCGATTTCCGAATGTGCGACGTCCTCGTCCGCCGATCGTCTGGACTTCGAACGCGACATCGTCCTCCACGACGTGACTTTCCGCTATCATGACGATTCTCCTGACGCCGTTCACGAGGTGAGCCTCCGCATTCGCCGGGGCGACCGCGTCGGATTTGTCGGCGAGACCGGAAGCGGCAAGAGCACTCTCATCGATCTTGTCATGGGCCTTCTCGAACCGACGAGCGGCGTCATCGAGATCGACGGGCGACGGCTCGGCCCGGAAAATCACAGGGCTTGGCAGAGATGCATCGCGCATGTGCCGCAATCCATCTATCTTGCCGATGCGACCATCGCCGAAAACATCGCCTTCGGCGCCAATGCGCATCATATCGACATGGAACGCGTTCGCATCGCCGCGACGAAGGCGCAAGTCGCCGAATTCATCGATACTTTGCCGGAACAATATCGATCCGTGGTCGGTGAACGCGGCGTGAGACTTTCAGGTGGGCAACGTCAGCGTATCGGACTTGCTCGCGCGCTGTATAAGCAGGCCGATGTTCTGATCTTGGACGAGGCGACCAGCGCCCTGGACGACACCACCGAAAACGCGGTGATGCGAGGCATCGAGTCGCTCAGCCGAGAGATGACGGTGTTGATGATCGCCCATAGAATTTCCACCCTTCGAGACTGCGACATCGTCATCGAGCTCAAGGACGGAAGGCTCCTGCGCGAAGCGCACTATCACGAGCTGGACCATCGGCGCCTGAGCTTGTCGGCGTGAGCCATCGCCCCCTCGTTTGACCGGCGCCGAGCGAACATCCGACGACCGGCGAATTGCAGGCGCGCATTTACCCTGCGCCTGACCTTCTACTCACGCCCGACAAGGAGCGGCTTCGACATTCCTGGCGAGACCTCGCCTGCATCTCGCCTCCTCGCCAGTCCATAAGAGGAATGAATTTCATGCCGAAAGTTTCGATTGTCCTTCCGACATACAACGGCGCTCGACACCTGCGGGAAGCGCTCGACACCTGCCTGCGACAAACATTCGTCGACTTCGAGCTCATCGTCGTGGTCGACGGATCGGTCGACGAGACCAAGGACATACTGACGACCTACGCCGATCCCCGCCTCGTGATCGTCATGCAGGAAAACCAAGGACTGCCACGCGCGCTCAACTCCGGATTCGCGCGCGCGCGCGGCGTGTATTGGTCGTGGACATCGGATGACAATGCATTTCTGCCGAGCGCGCTGCAGACAATGGTCGACTACCTGGACGCTCATCCGGATGCGCCGATGGTGTCGGCCGACTTCTTTCGAATCGATGACGCCGGCCGAACCATCGGCTATGACGAAGTCAACTGGGCCTGCTTTCTCTACCGCGCCGACGTCGCCCGACGCGTCGGAGACTATCGGCCAGAGTATCGCCTCGTCGAAGACAAGGATTTTTTTCTACGGCTACGACACGTCGGAGGGCCGATCGCGCGCATTCGCCAGCCGCTTTATCGTTATCGCGAACACGCACGCAGCCTGACACGCCAGGAGGGCGGCAAGCGCCACATAACGACGCTGAAAATGCACTACGACCTGATCACGCGAGGCATAGAAAAGCACATAAGCCTGCGGCAACTTTTTTTTCACGAGCTGAGCAGAACGGCGCTTTATCACGACCATAAGCAAATGAACGAGATACTGGCCTTCGCGCGAGAGACGAACATGCCGTTCATGTCCGCGTTGGAGGCCCGCGATCACCGACTGCGCAGCCCGCTCGGATGGCTGCTCAACCGCTTGAGCATCGCCGCGACGGCGCGGCGCGAACGACTGAAACGACTCCTCGCGCATGGCGCCAGGGACGCGGTGCGCTCATGAGCCCTCCGACTGTCGCAGTGGTCGTCGGCACCCGCCCCGAAGCGATCAAAATGGTCCCGGTGCTGAGAGCGCTGCGATCCGAAGAAGGACTGCGCACATTGCTCGTGTCGACAGGCCAGCATCGCGAAATGCTCGATCAGATCTTGGGACCCTTCGAGGCGCGGATCGACCATGACATGCGCCTCATGGAGCCGGGGCAGACGCTCTATAAGCTGTCGAGCCGCGCGATTTCCGCATTCGAGGCGATGCTCGTCGAGCACAGGCCACAACTCGTTCTGGTGCAGGGCGACACGACCACCGCCATGCTGGGCGGGCTATGCGCCTTTTATGGAAAGATCGCCGTCGGGCATGTCGAAGCAGGATTGCGCACCGGCAACAAGCTGTTTCCCTTTCCAGAGGAAGTCAATCGGCGTCTGCTGTCGGTCCTCGCCGATCTTCACTTCGCGCCGACAGAAACAAATCGGCGCGCGCTCATGGCCGAAGGCGTCGCCGAAGATCGTATCTTCGTCACGGGAAACACGGTGATCGACACGTTGCGCCTCGCCCGCGGGATGCAGGCGCCGCCGCTGCCGGTCGATATCGGGGGGCGGCGACTCGTTCTGGTGACAGCGCATCGGCGTGAGAGCTTCGGCGGCCCATTGCAGGAGATTTTTGCCGCGCTGTGCGATCTCGCGGAGATTTATCCGGACATAGCGATCGTCTATCCGGCGCATCTCAATCCCAATGTGCAAAGGCCTGCGACGGAGATGCTCACAGGTCGACGAAACATCCATCTCTGCCCGCCGGTCGACTATTTTTCCTTCGTTCATCTGATGTCGAGGGCGGAGTTGATACTCACCGATTCCGGCGGCGTGCAGGAGGAGGCGCCCAGCCTCGGCGTCCCGGTTCTGGTAATGCGGAACGAAACCGAACGAATGGAAGCGGTCGAAGCCGGCGTCGTGCGACTCGTCGGAACCAGGCGAGACGACATCGTTCGCGAAGCGCGCCTCTTGCTCGACAACGAGGCGGAGCGTCGTCGGATGAGCGAGGCGATCAATCCGTATGGCGACGGCTTTTCCGGCGAGCGCATCGCTGGGCATGTGAGGGCCTGGCTGCGCGCGCGCGACCCGCGATAGCGCCGCTCTGCCTCTTCGATCGAAAAGGACGAAAAATGGCGTTCAATATACTGGCCAATCTGAGAGCCGGCTTTCGACGAGCCGATCCGCTACGCTACTTTGCCGCCAAAGTGCTCGTGAAGACCGGATTATGCGTTCACATCATCATCGATCGAGGATATTATAAGCTTCGATTTTTCCCGTCCGGCGTCACCGGAGAAATGTTCATCGACGGTTCCTCGCGCCTGCGCGAAGACGAACAAACCTTATTCACGCTGTTGAATAAAGGGGATATTTATGTCGATGTGGGGGCGAACGTCGGATCGCTTCTTTTCACGGCAAAGCATATCGTCGGAGCGACCGGGGTCGCCATTGGCGTCGAGCCGCATCCGAGGATATTCGGCTATTTGAGATCCAATGCACAATTGAATAATGCCGACGTGATCTTATACAATGTCGCGATCGGTTCCAAAATTGGACATCTCGCTTTTTCCGACTCCGTAACGGATGAGATAAACGCCGTGCAGCCCGAAAATGCGGGCGGGCTCTCCGTCGAGGCGCAGACGCTCGACAGTCTACTCTGCGGAGTCGAAAAGATTGATCTTCTAAAAATCGACGTGGAAGGATATGAATTGGAGGTCCTAAAAGGCGCGTCCTCCGTATTGGATCGGACAAGAATGATATATTTCGAAAGCTGGATAAAGCATAGTGAATCTTTCGGCTATACGACGGCCGACCTGATAGCCAGCTTACAAGAAAAATCTTTCTCGGTGTTCAAACGTGAGCGGGACGAATGGAGCGAGATCGACACCGATCATGTCTCTCGAAATTGTGAAAATCTGCTCGCGGTCCGTGACCTGCCCCTGAGAAATTCCTCGAGCATCGATCAGGCCAGCCGCTCTTATTCGTGACGGCGCGACTTTTTGCGTCGTCGGGCTGTTCAGCCGGCGCGGCCCCCGCGCGGCGGCGTTCGGCTTCGTCACCGTTTCGAGGACCGCAGTTTTTTGGAACACGTTGGAGGGATAGGAGGGACGGGGGGTCTGACGCCCCGTCGTTTACGGCCCACAGTCATGATCATCGCCGCCCGCAGGGAGCGGAAGAGGCCGTCCGGACAGGCCAGTCTTCAGACTGCCTGTCGCAAATAAGACGGGTCAGTCGCCCGCGCTCACCCGTTCGACCTTGACCCGAGCGACGCCGGCCGATCGGAAGCCGAGGCTCTGGGCGGCGTGGACCGAGACGTCGATTACCCGGCCGCGCACGAAAGGGCCGCGATCATTGATCGTGACGACCACCGAACGACCATTGCCGAGATTGGTCACGCGCGCCCGCGAGCCGAAAGGCAGGCTGCGATGGGCCGCCGTCAGCGCCCCCACCTGCCCGCCGCTCGCGGTCCGGCCGTGATAGCCATAGTAGGAGGCCTTCCCGACCCAGGATTGGCCCGCCGCCGCTGTCGAACCTGCAAATACCGCCGCTCCGATGATCAATGTCTTCAATGCGCTATCTCCTTTGCACGTAGTTTCCCGACGATCGCCCGAGCCCGGACGCAGCTGTCGAGTAGACCCGCGCTAAAGGTGAGATGTGATCAAATAGGGGCGAGAACGCCGGCGGAGGAAAATGCCTAGTTCCGAGCCGGACAACGCAGAAGCGGCGTCAAATATATCCATATTTTCTATACTAAAACGTCAAATAGACGCCGGTGTATTATGAAATATATTTGACTCATCATTACTTTTCTGTGACAGAAATGACACACGCGCCGAGAATCTGTGATGCAGCTGTCAAGGCGCCACACGGGAGCGGCCGAAGAAAATCCGTGGAAAACCGCCGACGGTCGGAGCGCGCCGGCGCTCAGGCCGCGCCGACGGGGCGGTCGAGCGCGAAGCGGCCCGGCCCGGCTATGGCGAAAAACAGGAAGACGACGCCATAGACCAGCGCCAGCTCCCCGCCATTGTGGATCGGCAGCGCGCCCTTTGCGGCGTGAGCGACGAGATAGGCCGCGACCATTTCCGCCGCGAGGACGAGCGCCGCCGCTCGCGTGAAGAGGCCGAGCAGCAGCAAGAGCCCGCCGAGAACCTCGATCGCTCCCGCCGCGCCGAGCAAGGATAGGAGCTTCAGCCCGTCGAACATGGCGATGTGAGGAAAGCCGAAGAGCTTGGCCGTGCCGTGCTGCAGGAACAGCAAAGCGACGAATATGCGCGAGAGCCCGAGCACGACCTGCGCGCGGCCAGGCGGAACGAGCGAGCTCATGGAACGCGACCTCTCATAGGCGACCTCTCATAGGCGACCTCTCATAGGCGACCTCTCATAGGATGGAGGCGACCTCCTCGAAAGCGAAACGCGGACCCCTCGGATAGAGTTTCGCCGGATCGCCATAGCCGATATTGATCAGGAAATTCGATTTGACCGTTCCGCCGGGAAAAAATTCCATGTCCGCCTTGGCGTTGTCGAAACCGCTCATCGGCCCGGCGTCGAGCCCCAGAGCGCGCAGCGCCAGCAGGAAATAGGCGCCCTGCAGCGCGCCGTTGCGAAAAGCCGTCGCCTCGATGAGCGCGACGTTGCCGACGAACCAGGAGCGTGCGTCGGTCGCCGGATAGAGACGCGGCAAATGCTCGTAGAATCGCGTGTCATAGGCGACGATCGCGGTCGCCGGCGCCGCGAGCGTCTTCTCGAGATTGCCGGGCGAAAGCGCCGGGGCGAGCCGCGCCTTGGCCTCGGCCGAGCGCAGGAATACGAAACGCGCCGGAAGGCAATTGGCGCTGGTCGGCCCCCAGAGCGCGAGCCGAACCGCCTGCTGCAGCAGCGCGTCGGGAACTTCCCGATCCGTCCAGCCATTGTGGGTGCGCGCCTCGGTGAAGAGCTGGGCCAGCGCTTCCGCGCTCAGCGGCTCATGGAGGAAAAGCTCGTCTCGCGCCATATCGTCTCTCCTCGTCTCGCTCGCGTCGCGGCTCGGCGGAAGAACGCGCGCGAAGCTCAGATGTCGCGGCCCTCGACCTCGAGCCGCAGCCGCTCCTCCGCCTTTCGCCATTCCTCGCGGCGGGGATCGAGCGCGCGGGCGCGCCGATAGGCCTCGAGCGCGCGCGCCGACGCCCCCTCGCGCTCCCGCAGCGCGCCGAGCGCGCCGAGCGCATCGAAGCGGCGCGGATCCAGCAGAAGAGCGGATTCGAGATCGCGCACGGCGCTGTCGAGATCGCCGAGCGCGACGCGCGCATGGGCGCGGCCCACCAGCGCCTCCGCCCAAGCGGGCTCCAGCGCGACGATATGATCGAAGAGAGCGAGCGCGAGAGAATCCGCGCCGAGGCTCGCGGCGGCCATCGCCCGGCGCAGCAGCAGATCCGCTGTCGGCGAGCCCGACCGCGCCCACAGCCGACCGATCGCCTGGGAGAGCGCGCTCTCCTCCTCCTCGCTTTCGGCCAGCGACAGGCGGCGGATGAGATCGTCGAGCGAGGAGAGCGCGACCTCGGGCTGGCGCTCCGGCGTGGCCTCCGGCGCGAGCGGCGCGGGGCGGCGCTGCGGCGAGAACACACGCGCGCCGGGCGGCAAGGGGATCGGGATACGCCCTATGCCGGGAATCTCGATATATTGTTGTTGCGTGAGGGGCCGTTCCGTCCCGGCGGCGAGGACGCCGGCGGAGGCGAGGGCCGCCACCGCGAGCGCGGCGGCGAAAATTCGAGACCCGGAACGCATGAGCGCGACTGTAGCTCATGCGCCGGCGAAAAGACAAGAAAGGGCCGCCGCGCAGCGGCGACCCTTTGCGATCGAGGCGTCAGAGCGCCTTGAGCTGGTCCGCTGAGGACTTGCCGGTGCGGCGGTCCTGCGAAATCTCGAAGCTCACCTTCTGGCCTTCGCGCAGATCGCGCAGGCCGGCGCGCTCCACCGCGCTGATATGGACGAACACGTCCTTGTCGTCGCCGTCGGGCTGGATGAAGCCATAGCCCTTTTGGGCGTTGAACCACTTAACCGTTCCAGTCGCCATTCGTCTCTCCGAACATTGAGGAGAAGGCCCGCCTGCGCGGGGCCGGGTCGATCGATGTCAGGGAGAGGTCGTCAGCGGCTTCGTCTCCGAAGCGCGCACGCAAGTCGCCGGCCGAAAATCGATACTGGGGAACATAGAGGCCGCGCCCGCCGCGGGCAATGGCGGATCACGCTGCGGACCATAAGTAGTTACCGAAAAAGAAGGGATTTCCTAACCTTGAAAATTCGAGAGCCGGCCGGGTTCACGCCACATTCAGCTCGAAGCCGCGATCTTTGCGTCGGATTCACCATCGTCGGGTCAAATTGTCTCGAATGAGTGAGCCACGGCGGGGGCGCGGCCGCCCCCGCGCAGCAGCGGAGAGCAAAAGTGATCGACCTCGTGCGGCAAGCGATCGACGAACACGGACGCCTGCCTCAGCCGGCGCGTAATCTGTCGGCGAACTCGGACCTCTATGAGCTCGGCCTCACCTCTTTCGCGGCGGTCAGGATCATGCTCGCGCTCGAGGACGCTTTCGGCGTCCAATTCCCCGAGCATATGCTGCGCCGCCGCAATTTCGCCTCGATCGACGCGATCGTCGCCTGCCTGCGCGAGCTCGAGCGCAAGGCCGCCTGAGCCCGGACTCTAGAGTCTTTTCATGTTTCGAAAAGACTCTAGACTTTTGTTTTTAACGCGTTTCCAACGCCGAACCGGCCTCCACTCCGGCTGGAAACGCTCTAAAGCCGCGCGCCTGACGGACAATAGCGCGCGGCGGCGGCCCCGGCGGAGAGCGCCGCCGGGAAGGCGTCCTGCCGCAGGTTGTAGGCCAGCAGCGCAGGCGCGACCGGCCGCGCCGAGGCCGCCCAGCTCTGGAAGGCGGCGGAACGCCCCTCCCGCGTCGCGCGCGCGGCGAGCTTCTCCGCGCCCGGCGAAGGCGTGAGCCCCTCCAATCCGCATTGGGCGAAAAGGGGCAAGCGATAGGCCGCGGGCGGAGCGGCGCAGGCGCGCTCCATCAGCACGACGATGGTGAAGACGACGAGCGCCGAGAAAGCGACGAAAAGCGCACCGATCTGACGCGCGCCCAAATCTGCTCGTGACATGATCTGATCCCTCGAGGCCGCGAAGCCGGCTGAAGGGGTCAAATGGAGCGGCGGCCTCGCCGCTCCAGCGTGAACGCGGGACATTATTAGCAGGAGATGACTGTCTTTCGCTTTGACGCGTTTCCGGACGCCGAACCGGGTCCACTTCGGGTGGAAACGCTAGCTCGCCAGCTCCTTCAGCCCGCGGCGGATGAGCGCGCCCGTATCCGCCGCCTCGCCGATCGCCTCGAGGCTCCTGGCCACGGCCGCCGCCGCCTGCGGCCTGCCATAGCCGAGATTGACCAGCGCCGAGATGGCGTCTTGCGCGGCCTGGGGCGCCGCCGCCGGCTCCTCGCCGGAGAGGCGCGCGACGATCGGGTCGACGCCGGCGAAGGCCGGGGCCTTGTCCTTCAGCTCCGCGACGATGCGCGCGGCGAGCTTCGGCCCGACGCCCGAGGCGCGCGCCACCATCGCCTTGTCTTGGGCCCCGATGGCCGAGGCGAGCTCGCCCGGCGCGAGAATGGAGAGAATGGCGAGCGCCACTTTCGAGCCCACGCCCTGCACGCTCTGCAACAGGCGGAACCAGTCGCGCTCGGCCTCCGAGGAAAAGCCGAAGAGGCGGATCGCATCCTCGCGCACCTGCGTCTCTATGGCGAGCGAGGCCGCCTCCCCGACAGGAGGCAGCTTCTGCAAGGTGCGCGTCGAGCAATTCACCACATAGCCGACGCCATGCACGTCGAGAATGACGAAGTCCTCGCCATAGGAATCGACGATTCCTTTGAGCTTGCCGATCACCGCGCCGTCTCCGCGAGCCGGCGCGCGGCGGCGCGGCCGGCGCGATGATGGGCGTGGCAAATGGCGACGGCCAGCGCGTCGGCGGCGTCCGCGCTCTCGGCGCGGCTCGCGGGCAGCAGCACGCGCACCATCATGGCGATCTGCGCCTTGTCGGCGTGGCCATTGCCGACCACGGTCTTTTTGACGACATTGGCGGCATATTCCTCCACCTCGAGCCCGGCGAGCGCCGGCGCCGCCAGCGCGACGCCACGCGCCTGTCCGAGCTTCAAGGCCGATTGCGGATCGCGATTGACGAAGGTCTCCTCCACCGCCGCCTCATGCGGCGAAAGCTCCTCGATGATGCGCGCGAGGCCGCGCTGCAATTGCGCGAGCCGCTCGCCCATGGAGGCGGCGCCGTCCGAATGCAGCGAGCCGCAAGCGACGAAGGAGAGCCGCGAGCCGCGCGACGCCTCGACCACCCCCCAGCCCGTGTTGCGGAGGCCCGGGTCTATGCCGAGGATGCGAATCGTCTCGTCCGTCATGGCGGGAGGTTAGGGGGAAAGGGGGGGGAAAAGAAGTCCTCCTCCAGCGTAGAGACAGCCCACGATCAGACTTTCAGTTTTCAGGGAACGCCAGTTTGACCCAAATTACAGCGCCTGGGGGATGAATGTATGGACATTCTACGGAATACCGCTTCGGCTTTTTGATCACCCAGGCATACACAGATCGGTAGGGCAAAGGCACGATTGTCCAATCGAATCGGACACAATGGCGATCGACGCTCTCAGCGAGTTGAATACGATCAAGAGGTCCAACAACGTCGAAAAGTTCAGCTTCGCCGACGACAGCCCCGCTACCGGAGCGAATCAGACCTATACGCCCCCGTATAGCGGTGCGAGTGCCCCTGAGTTCCCAGGTTTTCAATCCGTCGAGAATTAATGAAACCCACGGCTCGCGGATAATTAATCCTTTTGGCGGATAATCATGTTGGCGGACAAACATGTGGTATGTGACCTGACAGGTAAGCTGGATCGCCGCACATCATGTTAGGGACAATTTGGAAACGTGTGGTAGCGTCATCCTGAATTTCACACTTTGGTAGCAGAAAAATGGCCAATAGCATGGCTCTCTGGTACGAGTGCTGGAGAGAAAACGCATCAAATATCACTCCAGCAGAGGTCGAAGTCCATCTCAACCTGTGGCGCCACATTGCGAGAACGAGCATCGAATCGAACTTCCTCGATGTTGGACTTCTGTTCTCAAATGCATATGAGATCGGTGCCGTCTACCTGTTTATTCCAACCGAGGTCGATGAAGGCCAGATTGAGGATCTCAGTGGGCGACTTCAGAACAATAGGCTTCTCAGCGCCGTCTTCAATGACGTGATTCGCGTTGGGACTAATGACGAAAACGGTTGCTTTTCGACTATTCGTCGAAACGCGCACTATCTGAATTTCCATTCAGCAAAGCTGAATAGTGACTTCAGTCTCTCACCCGTTTACCAAGACAGGGCACTTGTAGGCACGCTCATACGCTTTGAGCGCTCATTCTGTCAAAAGCTTCATTCACCCGGTCGACAGTATATTCGGATACGATTTAACTTAAACGAAAAAGGCGCATGCGCTTTTAGCATAAAGAGAAACGGGCACGGAGACTTCATTGTCAGCACGATTCTGAGCGAGGAGTTCACCGAGCTGCGCTTCAACGAAATGAGAAACTTGCCTCGCGATATAACGCAGAGGATAGGCATAGGACGAGCATTCAATATCAACGCGATGCATTGTTTTCTTATTCGAGATATGAGCTTTGAATTAGTCGCATCACATGCCTCGATGCATAAGATGCGCCGAATGGAGGACGACCTATGGTGCGGGTATCTGCCACCATCCGTTCCGAAGCGAGATTTATCGAAGATGCTCGTTTACCATTGGCGAAATATGGACGCTACCGGGATCGATAGTTTTGTTACGCTCGCGCGCTTCCGCCAGCCACGCGAAGCCCTTCACTGGTACGTCCCCGGCATAGTTGCCCTAGGTGCGATTGGCAGTGGCGTCGAAGGTTCCATTTCCAATTACTTCGGCGATAGCAATCTCAAAGCCACCGGGTCACTCCTCGTTGGCGTCGCGGTTATCCTTTTAATTTTTTTTTCCGGCAGATGGCTGCTTCGACGACTCAAATTCACAGGATGGCGGCGAGTCCCCAGGTGACTTTTTGAATGCCCCATGTAGGAATGCGGCCATGAAAGCGAGATCGAATCAATCAGCGGATCAACGCAGCGTGGGAGCTCCCATCGCTACGCTAATCAGCATGACTGCTGTGTATGAGCGAATTGAGCATCTTTCTGTGTTCTATCCGAATTTCGAGAGCTGGTTTTGGGACATCGTCATACCCGGCATAGCCGACGGATCGCGGCTTGTGCATCCGGTGATGCGTGACGATCGAATCGTAGGCGTTGTTATCGCCAAGTCTGCCACACATGAAAAAAAAATCTGCACCGTTTGGGTTGAAGACCCTTTCAAGGGACGAGGACTTGGCGTGCGCCTTATCCGCTTGGGCTGCAATTGGCTCAAAACGGCCCGTCCACTCGCTACGGTTCCTGAAGAGCGCATGTCCGAACTCTCGGGTATTCTTGCACGGCTGGGCTTTGAGCAAACGGGCAAAGTCCTCTCCTTCTACCGACCGGGAAAGACCGAGTATATCTATAATGGCCTCGGGAACTCTTTCAATTCTTGATGCGATCAAACTCTCGAATCAATGTTTGGACGTCCCCGCTTTGGATGATTGCAAGCGGCACGCCTGAAATGCATGCCCACTCTCGTGATGCAGCAATCTCGATGTCCTGAAGCACCGAGACCTCCACCTCGGAATTTCGCTTTCCCTTTTCCACACGTCTGATAGCGATCTGGCCCGGATCGTCCACGATGGCAATGATCGCGTCGAGTGGCAACTGAGTTCCCAACTCGGGCCAGACCGGAAGCGGTCCTTTACCAGTCTCTATCATTGCATGCCCGTCGAAGATAAGCCTGCCGCCAAAATGCGCGTCCAGACCAACCATCTCATCAATTAATGCTCTTTGATTTTCAATCGCCTCGTTGGGAGACAAATTCTGTATAGGGCGACCCAGCTGCAGAAGTAATTCGCTTGCGCGAGCGTAACCATAATTCCGGCGCAGTTGCCTCGCCGCGTTGATCGTGTAGGTCTTTCCGACACCAGAGACCCCAGTGACTAGAAACACAGCGTTGCCTCCGTTTCTAATATGCGCGTGGGCTGTCTCTGAACCCTTTGAGCAGGTTGAGTCACCTACCGAGTGTCCCGGATATGAAGCCACGAGCCATTTACAGGAGCGTATCCCACCTACCAAGGCCGAGCGGGGCTTATTCAGTTCCCGGATAGCCTCGATGAATCAGCTCCCCTCACCTCCCCCACCCCACACAACATCATCCCCACGCGCAGCTCCGCCGCGAACATATCCAGCACATCCTCCACGCCCCCCTGCCCCGCCGCGGCCAGCGCATAGGCGTAGGCGCGGCCCAGCAGCACGCCCTTCGCGCCCAGCGCCA
The DNA here is from genome assembly GCF_009811655.1 of Methylosinus sp. Ce-a6. GTDB lineage: Bacteria > Pseudomonadota > Alphaproteobacteria > Rhizobiales > Beijerinckiaceae > Methylosinus. The sequence continues at coordinate 29,892 of NZ_BGJX01000001.1, forward strand.
GCAGGCGCAGGACGTCGAGGCCGGAGCGAACGCCCGAATCGGCGAAGAGCAAAAGATCGTCGCCCACCGCGTCGGCGATCCTCGGCAACATGCGCGCCACGGAGGGCGCGCCGTCGAGCTGGCGGCCGCCGTGATTGGAGACGACGATCGCCTCCACGCCGCAGCGCACGGCGTCGCGGGCGTCGGTCTCGTCCAGCACGCCCTTCAAAATGATGCGGCCCGGCCAGCGGTCGCGCACCCAGTCCAGCGTCGACCAGTCGAGCGTCGGATCGACATTCGCGGCGATGTCGCGCAGATAATTCTGCTGCTTCATCGCGCCGCCGAGATAGGCCACGACATTGCCGAGATCATGCGGCCGGCCCATGAGGCCGACATCGAAAGCCCAGGCCGGCTTGGCGAGCGCCTGCAACAGGCGCCTTTGCGCCGCGAATGGGCCGGACATTCCGGAATGCGCGTCGCGATAGCGAATCCCCAGCGCCGGCAGATCGACGGTGAAGACGAGATGCTCGACGTTCGAAGCGCGCGCCCGCGCGAGCATATTCTCCATGAAGCCGCGATCTTTCAGCATATAGAGCTGCAGCCAGATCGGCCGCGCGCTCGCCGCGGCGACCTCCTCTATCGGGCAGACTGCGAGCGTGGAGAGAATGAAGGGCACGCCCTTTTTCGCCGCCGCCCGCGCGCCCTGAACCTCGCCGCGCCGCGCGAACATGCCCGACATGCCGATGGGCGCGATGAGCAAGGGCAGCGAGGCGGCGACTCCGAGCCACTCTGTGGAAAGATCGACGCTCTCGACGCCCTGCATCACGCGCTGGCGCAGCGTGACGCTCTGAAGATCGGCGATATTGGCGGCGAGCGTGCGCTCGGCGCCGGCGCCGCCATCTATGTAGTCGAACAGAAAGCGCGGCAGCCGTCGCCGCGCGGCCGCGCGATAGTCCAAGGCGGAAGAGACGATCATTGCGGGTCTTTCGAGAATTTCACCACTCTCACGCGAATTTGCCGATCGCCTTGGCGGAGGCGACGCCGCGGAAGGTGTGGAAATTGGGGCTCGCGCCGGTGTCGCGGCAATAGCGGGCGAAATCGTCGGCGCTGACGTCGATCATGACGACGTCCCATCCGCTGTTGCGCCAATTGGCGATCTCCTTCGTCTGGAGACGGAGCCATTTTTCGTAAGTGTCGGCCGGATAATTATCGACCGTATGGCGCAAGATCTCGTGATCGGCCGCGGCGACGCGCGGGAGATAGGTCGTCGGCACTCGGCTTCTCCCGCATGGAATTCGCGCGCACGCCGTCGTCGCCGCCCGGTTCGACGACGAGCCGGCTCTCTAGAAGGCGACCTCGCGCCGGATGAAGAGCGCCGGAGCGCTCTATCATTCTCTCTTTGGAGCGAATTCTGACCGATCGAACGATTCCGTTCGATCGGAAAGCGCTCTAGCCTTGTCGCTTCTCGATCTGGCCGATCGCGTCCACGACGGCGTCGAAGGTCAGGAGCGTCGAGGCGTGACGCGATTTGAAATCGCGCACCGGCTCCAAAATGGCGATGTCCTGCCATTTTCCTTCCGGAGGAGCGCCGTTTTCCTTCAACATCTTGCGGACGGTCTCGCGCAGGTCGCGCAGCTCTCGCGGCGTGGAGCCGACGATATTGCGCGCCATGATCGAGGAGGCCGCCTGGCCGAGCGCGCAGGCTTTGACCTCATGTGCGAAATCCGCCACTTTTCCGTCGGATAGTGTGACGTCGACCGTCACCGTCGATCCGCACAGCTTGGAATGGGCGGTGGCGCTGGCGTCTGGAGCCGCGAGACGGCCGACGCGCGGTATCTGCGCGGCGAGTTCCAGGATGCGCTGGTTGTAGACTTGATCGAGCATTGTGGCCGATAAGTTGCTAGCGGGGGGTTACGTGGAAATCTTCCACTGAGTATATAATCCCGCGGGCCGCCTTGAAAGCGGCCGTCTTCCCCGAAGTGGTCGGGCCCGTCGTTTCTCTGGAGGCGCCACATGGATGCCGTGGTTAAGTCCTTGCTCGACCGTCCCGCGACGGCCGAGACGCCCGTCCAACGTCCGTCCCGCGAGGAAGCGGAAGCGGCGGTGCGCGTGCTGCTGCGCTGGGCGGGGGACAATCCCGACCGCGAAGGTCTGCAGGAGACGCCGCGCCGCGTCGTGAAGGCCTATGAGGAGTTCTTCCGCGGCTATCAGGAAGACGCCGGCGAGGAGCTCGCGCGCGTCTTCGAGGAGGTCGAGGGCTATGACGACCTCGTGCTGGTGCGCGACATCCCCTTCTTCTCGCATTGCGAGCATCACGTCGTTCCCTTTGTCGGAAAAGCGCATATCGCCTATTATCCGACCGGCGGCGTCGTCGGCCTCTCCAAGCTCGCGCGTCTCGTCGACGTCTACGCCCGAAGGTTGCAGACGCAGGAGGCGATGACGGCGCAGATCGCCACCGCGATCGATCAGCATCTGACGCCGCGCGGCGTCGCCGTGCTGGTCGAGGCGGAGCATATGTGCATGTCCATGCGCGGCGTGATGAAGCAGGGCTCGTCCACCGTGACGGTGCAGTTCTCGGGCGTGTTTCGCGACGATCCAACCGAGCAGGTGCATTTCTACACGCTGCTGCGCGGCGGCCGCTGAGGCGCGCGCGTCCTTTTTCGGAGAAGCGCCATGTCCGCCTTGCCGCCGGCCGAGGCCCGCGAGATCGAAGAGGGCGCAGCCTTCGCGCCGCGCTATGACGCGCAAGGGCTCATTGTCTGCGTGACCGTCGAGGCGGCGACCAAAGAGGTGCTCATGGTCGCCTATATGAACGAGCTGGCGCTGGCCAAGACGATCGAGACCGGCGTCGCGCATTATTGGTCGCGCTCGCGGCAGAGCCTGTGGCGCAAGGGCGACACCTCCGGCCAGGTGCAGAAACTGGTCTCGCTCGAGGTCGATTGCGACCAGGACGCGCTCTTGGTGACGGTCGAGCCCGGCGGCGACGGCAAAGCCTGCCACACGGGCCGAAAATCCTGCTTCTATCGGCGCTTGGACCCCGCCTCCGGCCGTCTCGTCCTCGACCGCTGACCGCCGGCCCCACGGGGCTCGAGCCCTCGCCATCGAAACAGGAAAGACTCGGAACGCTGTTGCTTCGACGCAACCCCGAAGCGGCGTCCGCTTCGGCTGGAAACGCTCCTCGCGTTCCGGGTGGCGCGCCCTGCGCCGTTAACCCGCCGGCTACTTTCTGCGCGCAGCCTTCGTCCCAATATAAGCAAAAAATGGCGTCACGGCAGCAATATGAGGAGCGCCTCGATGACCGCCTTCTTTCGCAATCCGTTCGACAGATGGACGGGAGACGGCGGAGCCGTCGCGCCCCCGCTCGGCGCCCCGGCGGCGCCCGAGCCCGAAACGCCCGCGGCGCGGCCGAAGATCGGCCTGGCGCTCGGCGCGGGCGCGGCGCGCGGCTGGTCGCATATCGGCGTGCTGCGCGAGCTCGCGGCGCATGGGATCGTCCCGGATGTCGTCGCCGGCACCTCGATCGGCGCCGTCGTGGGCGGCTGCTACGCCGCCGGCAAGCTGGACGCGGTCGAGACCTTCGCGCGTTCGCTGACCAAGCGGCGCGTCTTCACCTTCATGGACCTCTCCTTCTCCGGCATGAGCCTCATCGGCGGCGAGCGGCTGCGGGCCGCGCTGGAGAAGGAGCTCGCCGAGCTTTCGATCGAGGAGCTGCCGGTCGCCTTCGCCGCGGTCGCGACCGAGGTCGGCACCGGCCATGAGGTCTGGCTGAAGCGTGGGGCTCTGGCGCCGGCGGTGCGCGCCTCCTACGCCCTGCCCGGCATTTTCGAGCCCGTGCGCATCGGCGACCGCTGGCTCTTCGACGGCGCCCTCGTCAATCCGATCCCGATCACCGTCTGCCGCGCGCTGGGCGCCGATTTCGTCATTGCGGTGAATGTCACCGCCGACACGATGTATCGCTCCCATGTGATCCACGACCACCACGCCCACGCCGCCGGCGGCCGAGCGGAAGCGGGCGCGCCCTTCGGAGCCGCCTCGGAGCCAGGCCTCGCGGCGCAGCTGCTGCCGCGCTATTTCCACCGCCGTCGCGGCGCCGCGCCCAATGTCGCGGCGTCCATGATCGACGCCTTCAACATCATTCAGGACCGCATATTGCGCTCGCGCATGGCGGGCGATCCGCCCGACGCGACGATCCACGCGCGTCACGAGGACGTCGGCATGTTCGACTTCCACCGCGCCGAGGAACTGATCGAGCTCGGCCACGAGGCGACCAAGCGGTCGCTGCCCAATATTTTCGCGCATATCCCGCTCGTCGGCGCGACGCCGTGACCGACCGGCGCCGCACTCCGAGCGATTCCGACGTCGCCGACGAGAGCCGCTTTCAGGCCGTCGCTATATAGGCGCGCAATTCCAGGCGCTCGGCCTCGATCTCGTCGATCCGGCATTTGACCACATCGCCGATCGACACGAGGCCGGCGAGACGTCCGTCGCGCATGACCGGCAGATGGCGGCGGCGCTCGACCGTCATCGCCTCCATCGTCGCCTCGAGCGTGTCGTGTTCCGCGATCGACATGGGATCGGAGGTCATGAAGCGCGCGACCTCGTCGCAGAGCGCTTCGACGCCGCGCCGCGCGATGGCGGCGACGATGTCGCGCTCGGTGATGAGCCCGACGACCTCGTCATTCGCGTCGACGACGACGAGCGCCCCAATGCCGCGGCGAGTCAATTCCTCCGCCACTTGGAGCAATGTCCGTTCAGGTGTGATGGTGACGACCTCCGCCCCCTTGCGAGCGAGTATGCGGGCGACATTCATATTGAAACCCCTCCCCTATCGCTTGTTATCGCACTCTATCACGGCCCCCTTCACGCCGGCGGTCGAAGGCGCCGAACAAGAGAAGGCCCGCCGTGAAACCTCCGACATGCGCCTCCCAGGCGATCTGCTCCGTCGCCCCCGCCGCCCCGGGGAACAGGCCGAAGATCAGATTGACCGCGAACCAGAGCCCCACGAAGGCGAGCGCGCGCCGATTGGACCAAAGCTCCGAAAGGCTCGCCGCGCGACGCGACGAATGAGACGCGCCCGACTCCGAATCCTGGGTAAAAGCGAAACGCGCGCTCGCCGCCATGGTTCCAGAAATCGCCGCCGAGGCGCCGACGACCGGGCCGAGATCGAAAGGATGGACCGCAAAATGCGTCGCCGCGCCCGCCGCCGCCGTCAACGCCATGAAGGCGAGGAATCGGGCTGGGCCGAAACGGCGCGCCAGCGGCGAGCCGAAGGCCGCGAGCGTCACGCCATTGACGGCGAGATGCGTCCAATTGGCGTGGAGCAGCGCATAGGTCGCGAACGTCCACCAGGGCAGCCGCTCGGCGCCGAGCGCGACGGCGACGTCGCTCGCCTCGATCCCCGGCCCGAGATGTTCGCCGATGGCGCGCATGAAGGCGTCCGGCGCCAGCACGACGGATATCCGTCCCGGAACGAAGGCCAGAGTCGAGAAAATCTCGGCGACCGAGGCCGCCGGCAGCGCGCCGAGCGCGAATTGGATTGCCGCCAGCGCCGCCAGCAGCGCCGTGACCTCACGGGGCAGATTGAAGATTTTCTCCCTGCCGGCGCCAGCCTCTGAGCGCTCGTTCATGTCTCGCCCGTCTCTCTTGGCCGCCGAAGCCGCCGTGGTTAACCGATTTCTTGCGCTGGCACGCCGCCTGCTCTTCAGCTCACGCCGCCTGGAAGCGGGCGGCAGGGCGCGCCGATTCGACGCAAAGTCCTAAACGATACGCCGTCTTGGAAACAAAATGAGACACAAGGTCAACCAGCAACTCTACGCCTATTGGAGCCGCTTGAAAGGGGCGCGATCCGCGCCCGAGCGATCCGAGATCGACCCGGCGGAGATTCGCGAGGCGCTGCCCGACTCCTTCATGATCGAGATCGACGCGAGCGGGCGGTTCCCGATGCGCCTGTGCGGCACGCGGATGAATGCGCTCTGGCTCGACGAGCAGAAGGGCAAATCCTTTCTCGACCTATGGTCTCTCGAAGATCGCCGGACGCTCGCCTCCGTCCTGCTGACGGTCATAGACGGTGTGGCCCCCGTGGTCGCCGGCGTCGAAGGACGCGCCGGCGACGAGGGCGACATGTTGGAGCTGGAACTGCTCCTGCTGCCGTTGCGCCATTTTGGCAAAACACATTCCCGCGTTCTCGGCGCTCTCGCGCCCGCGCGCCGGCCGCGCTGGCTCGGCGTCGCGCCGGCCAACCCGCTGCGGCTGAAATCCTTTCGCGTCATCGCGCCGAGCGAGGCGCGCGCTCGTCTCATGGATCCGGTCGGCCGCCGTGTGGCGCGTCCCGCCTCGGCGGGACGCCCGGAGCTCGTTCTCTATCTGGGCGGAAAGGCGTAATATCGCGTTGGTCAGCCAGTAGCGCGCCCCCGAGAAGGGGCGCGCCGACTGGGCGGACGATTACTTCGCGACCTGCTTGAGCTCTTCGTTGGCCCCCTTCACATGTTCGGCGGCCGGCGCGAGATGGTTCTGGCGGGCCTCGTCGATCGCGGCCTTGAGGTGGTCGATCGCGGCCGCGAGATGCGCGTCGGGCTTGAACTTCTGCAAAGACTCGGCCTTTTCCAGCGCGAGATCGGCATGATAGGCGAGCAGCCCGGCGTCCTTCAGCTTGACCTGGGTGATCGCTTCGTCGACGTGATGGGCGGCCTGCTCGAGCCGGTCGTCGGCCCATGCGAGCGTCGAGGCGAAAAGTGCGCCGCCGAAAGCGAGCGTGAGAGCGGCGGTTTTGAAGTTCATGGTCGTTTCCTCATGATCCAGCGACTCGCGCATCGTCCACTGAACGATTTGTTACGGCCGCCGATGATCGTGTCCCGCATTTAAATGCAAGTCGGGGCGGCTTACCAGCCCGAGAGACGGACTTTCGGCCGCGCCCGCCGCGACTCACCAGAATTTCCATGCTGCGAGCAGGCCTTTCTGCGCCGCCTGGCGGTCCTGCTCCTTCAGCTCCGAAAAGATCTGCCGCGCGCTCGCGCGCAACTCGAGCAGCCGCTCGTCGGAAACGTCGAAATCGACGACCGCCGAGCGCAATTCGCGGCGCGCGGAGTCGAGCTTCTCTTGCAACAGGGCGATCAGGGAATTCTTTGCCATTGCTCTCTCACTCGCTTGGGCGAGCCTGAGAGCGGGAGCGGGAAATCGCTCGAATTCCCTCGAGGGGCCTCAATCAGATTCGCCGGCTGGGCCAATGTCCGAGGCCCTCGGTTTTGCTTTTGAACGCCCACGCTCGAGCGTCACGGCGATTATCTCGAAATCTTCGCTCTTTCGCAATCGGGCCGCAGAAACCTTCACGGCCGCCCGACGACGAAGCTGCACGTCGCGCAGTATCTTGAATTCTTTCGGTATCGACGCATTTTGCGTCGCAGCGATGACACCGTCGCCGATCAAATCGAAACACATCGCCCGGTTTTCGCCGCCTGGCCCGCCGCCCCTACCGCCGCGGGCGGCTCTTGCCCACTTAGGCGAGAAAGCCCGAGCACAATTGCGGAGGAGGATGAGGATGGGCGATCAGATCGAGCTTTCGCTGGCGCTCGAGCGCGGCGACGCGGAGACGCTGCTGGAATGCCTCGAGCGTCAGCTCGAGGCGCTGCAGAAGATCGAGCTGGACGCCGGCCCCGAGCTCTTCGCCTCGGCGCAACGCGAGAAGGCGTCCCTCATTCCCGTCATAATGGCGCTGGAGAGCGCTCTGAGGACGAGCCGGCGCCATTGAGCGGCGCCGCCATCGTCATCGGGCGCCCCGCGCGTCATTGAATGATGAGATCGGCCTGCAAGGCTCCTGCGGATTTGATCGCCTGAAGGATGGAGATGATCCCCGTCGGCTTGAGGCCGATCTGATTGAGCCCGCGCACCAGAGTGCGCAGAGTCGGCCCCTCGAGCGTGGCGACGCCGCCGACTTCCTCCGTCGCCGTGATGCGCGTCTGAGTTGTGACGGTCGTCCTGCCGTTGGAGAAAGGCGCAGGCTGCGAGACTTCCGGCGTCTCGTTGATGCGCACGGTGAGGCCGCCATGCGTCAATGCGACGGGCGATATCTTCACATCCTGGCCGATCACCACCGTGCCCGTGCGCTCGTCGATGACGACGCGAGCGGGCGTGCTCGGCTCGACGCGCAGCTCGCCGATCTCGGCGAGCAGCCGCGTCGCGCCGCCGCGCGTCGAGGTCAGCGCGACGCTGCGATTGTCGCGTTCGCGCGCGAGCCGTTGATGATATTTTCCCTGCGTATAGCGATTGATGGCGTCGGCGATGCGCACCGCCGTCTCGAAATCCGGATTGCGCAGCTCGAGCACCAGCGAGCCGTTCTCGCCCGACGGCCGCGGCGCCTCGCGCTCTATCGTCGCGCCATTGGGAATGCGCCCGACCGTCGCGACGCCATGAGTCAGCGTCTCGTTCTGCCCGCCGACGGCAAAGCCCGAGACCGCGATCGGCCCTTGCGCGATCGCATAGACATTGCCGTCTATGCCGGTGAGCGAGGTGAGCAGCAGCGTGCCGCCCATGAGCGAAGTGGCGTCGCCCATAGCCGAAACGGTGACGTCGATCGTCGATCCCCAGCCGACGAAGGGCGGCAGCGCGGCAGTGACCATCACCGCGGCGAGATTGCGCGTGCGCAAAATGTTGTTGCGCACATTGACGCCGAGCCGATCCAGCATGGAGGACACCGATTGCTCGGTGAAAGGCGCGTTGCGCAGCGTGTCGCCGGTTCCCTGCAGACCGACGACGAGGCCATAGCCGAGAAGCTGATATTCCCGCACGCCGCGCGGAAAAGTGATGTCCTTGATGCGCACAGAGGCGAGCGCCGGCGCGCTCATCAGCAGGAGCAGGGCGAGCGCGACGAGCCTGCGCATCAGCCCTCGCTCACGCGAATCGAGCCGTCCGCCTGCACGCGACCGGTGACGACGAGGCCGCTGTCCTGATTGCGCACGCGAATGAGATCGCCGACCGCGCCGGGCTGGAGCGCCGAGCCATAGGCGATGATGACCATGCCGCCCTCGTCGAAGACGATCTTGACCTGCGCATTGATGGAAACGACTTTCGGCGCGTCGACCGCGATCGGGGGAATCGGCTGGTCGGGAAGGAGCGTGCGCCGCGCGACCTTGCCGACGAGCGCATTTTTCGTCTCCGCGACGGAACCGCCGGAGCCGACGCCGAAGGGGCGCTCGACGAGCATGGATTCGCGAATGACCTCGCCGGGATAGATGACGGCGACCGGCACGGGGAGCATGCGCTCCTCCGCGCATAATGGCGAGAGACCGCACAATGCCGCGGCCAGCGCCGAGGCGACGAGCCGCGGAAGGCGCATCATCTGATTCCCTTCGAGACGGTGCCCTCCATCTCGTCCACCGCCTGGATCACCTTCGAGCTCAGCTCGAAGGCGCGCTGCGCGGAGATGAGATTGACGAGCTCCTTGACCGGATCGACGTTGGAACTCTCGAGATAAAATTGACTGAGCGTGCCGAAGCCCGGATCGCCGGGCACGCCGACGACCGGCGCGCCCGAGGCGAGCGTCTGGCGGAAAAGATTGCCGCCAAGCGCCTCGAGACCCGATTCGTTGGCGAAATTGGCGATCGTCAATTGCCCGAGCTGCTGCGGAGCCGTCTGGCCGCCGATCGTCGCCGAGACGAGACCGGACTGATTGATCGTGATCGCGGTCGCATTGTTGGGAATGACGATGGTCGGCGTCACCAGATAGCCGTCGCCCGTCACCAATTGCCCCATCGCGTTGGTGCTGAAGGAGCCGGCGCGCGTATAGACCGTCTCGCTGTCCGGCCCGACGATCTGGAACCAGCCGCGGCCCTGCAGCGCGAGGTCGAGCTGATTGCCGGTCTGCGTGAGCGAGCCTTGCGTCTGCAGGCTGCGGATCGCGGCGAGCCGCACGCCGAGGCCGGTCTGCGACCCTTCCGGGATCATCGCGTCGCGGCCGCGGTTGGAGACGCCCTGCAGGCGATCCACCTGATAGAGCAGATCGGTGAACTCCGCGCGCGAGCGCTTGAACGCCGTCGTGTTGATATTGGCGATATTGTTGGAGAGGACTTCGATGTTCTGCTGCTGGGCGTTCATGCCCGTAGCCGCGATGGCGAGCGCACGCATGGATTTGCCGATCCTTCCTCAAATCGCCATACGGCTGATTTCCTGATAGGCGCCCACGACCTTGTCGCGCACGGCGATCGCCGACTGCAAGGCGCGCTCGGCGGACATGATCTCGTCGACCACTTGTTGCACCGACGCCTTGCCCTGCACGGCGGAGATGGAAGCCGCCTCGCTCGATTTCAGCTTGTCGACGACATCCGTCGTCAGGTGTTCGAGCACTTGCGAGAAAGACGCGCCGTCGGTCGACGACGTGGCGGCGCTCCTGATCGCGCCGCTGAGCGCGGAGACGCCGCCATTGGAAGCGACCGAGGCGACGATTCCGGGGACAAGTCCGATCATTGGCTTCCCTTCAGCAGATCGATCGTCATGGAGAGCAGATCGCGCGTCTGCTTCATGACCTGGAGATTGGCCTCATAGCCGCGATTGGCCTCACGCATATCGGCGACTTCCGCGAGAATATTCACATTCGGATATTTGACGTTGCCATTCCTGTCGGCCGCCGGATTGCCGGGGTCGTGCTCGACGCGGAAGGGCGCGCGATCGACGCCGACGGCGCTGACATGCACCAGATCCGCGCCGATGGCGCGATCGAGCTCATTGATGAAAGTGACCGTTTTGCGCACATAAGGATTGGCGCCGGCGGCCTGGCCGGTGGAGCGCGCATTGGCCATATTCTCGGCGACGACCCGAAGACGCGAGGATTGCGCCTCGAGGCCGGAGCCGGCGATTTTCATGGAGGCTTGCAGCGCGTCCATCTTTTCCGTCATCCTTTCAACGTCGCCATCCACATTCCGTGGAACGACTTCATGATGCTGGTGCTGAGCGAGAAGGCGCCGCGAATTTCGCCCGCCTTCATCAACTCCTGCTCGAGGCTGACCGCATTCCCCGAAAGGCTCGTCTCCCAATTCGCGCCTTCCTTGGGAGAGGTCGCGCGCGGATCGAAAGCGGCCGCCTGGATATGCAGGTTATTGGCTCCGGCGAGCTGCAACGCGCTTTGATCCAGAACCTTGGAGAAAGGCGCGATGTCGACCGCCTTGTAGCCCGGCGTATTGGCGTTGGCGACGTTCTGCGCGACGACGGATTGACGCGCGGAGAGCCAGCTCCGCTGCTTTTCGACGAGATCGAAGAGATAGACCGGCTCGACCATGAGCGCCCTCGCACGACTTCCTTTACGGAAAATTATGCGTTCGGTCTTGCGTCAAGCTGTATTACGCTTCATCAGCGCGCAGAAGTCCGCGAAGCGCCGCCACCGCCATTCTGCAAAAAATGAATGAGCTCGGCCACTGGACGATAGAATTCCGACGGAATCATCTTATCGACCTCGACATGGTCATACATCGCGCGCGCGAGCGCCTGACGCTCGAGCACGGGAACGTTATTGGCTTCGGCGATCTCCCTGATCTTGAGCGCGATCAGATCCTTGCCCTTGGCGACGACGAGCGGCGCGCCGCCCTCCTCGCGCACATAGCGGAGAGCGATGGCGTAATGCGTGGGGTTCGCGATGATGAAAGTCGCGCGCGGAACGGCAGCCATCATGCGCCGGCGCGCGCGATCGAGCGCGATCGAGCGAAGGCGCGCCTTCATCATCGGATCGCCTTCCGATTGCTTCAGCTCCTCCTTGATCTCCTGGCGGCTCATGCGCATGTCGCGACGCCACCTCATGCGGCTCCAGGCGAAATCCGCCATAGCCAACAGGACGACCGGAATGCAGACGACGCTCGTCAGTCGGATGACGAGCTTCAGCATCAATCCCGGCGTCTGTCCCGGCTCGACGCGCATCGAATCAGTGATGAGCCCACGATCGACATTGAGCGAAAAGACGACGGCGCCGGCGATGATGACGATCTTGGCTACAGACTTCAGGAGCTCGATAAAGCCGGCGAGACCGAAGATGCGCTTCAACCCCTCCTGCGGCGAGATGCGCGAGAGATCCGGCTCTATGCGCTGGAAGACGAGGCGAGGCCCGCCCTGAATGAATGCGGCGACGAAAGCCGCGACGATGAACATCGCGAGGATCGGCGCGAGAAATCGGCCCGTTTCGAATGCCACCGCCCGCGACTGCGTATAGGCGTCCGCGGCGTTTGAGAGTGAGAATTGACCGACATTGGCGAGCATCAAGGCCAGCGAGCCGGCGAGGCGCGGGCCGACCGTATCGATGACGAAAGCGGCGCAGAGAAGAAAAGCGAGGAAGAGCGTGGCGATGGACAGGTCGCGGGAAACGGGCGTCTTACCCTTCTCCAGCGCGTCGAGAATCTTTTTCTCTGTCGCTTCTTCTGTTCGTGATTCCTGGTCTTCGGTCTCGCTCATGGCTCGGAGGCGATCATTCGGCCGCCTCCTCCGCCGCGCCCGATAGATCGATCTTGCCTTGCTCGGCGAGCTTCAGCACCGTGTCGGCGATCACGCGGCGCGCCTCCATTATGTCGCGGCGCGGCGGGGTCGCGCCGCTGGAAAGCTCGGCCTCCACCATGCGACGCGTGCGCGCCGAGAGCGCCGCGAGAACGACGTCGCGAACGTCCGTCTCGGCGCCGCGCAGCGCCAGTATGACGCGGTCTGCGGGAATGGCGTCGAACAGGATCATGCGGGCGCGGACATTGAGCCTGGTGATGTCCTCGAAATTGAAGAGCATTCCCTTCAGCGCCTCGGCGTCGCGCGGGCGCCGCTCGGATAGGCTGCGCAGCACGCCTTCCGCATGCTCGCGCTCCATCTTGTTGATGATCGCCGCGAGCTTGGCGTTCTTGGCGGCCGAAGCCGCGAACTCGGAACTCTTTAGCAGACCTTCCTGCAGAGTCGTTTCCAGCAGCCGCAGCGCCTCGTCGGCGACCGCCTTGGACGACAGCATACGGCGCATCACATCGTCACGGAATTCGCCGGGCAGCACGGAGAGCGCCTTGGCCGCCCGCGCGGGATCGATCCGCGACAGCGTCAAGGCCGCCGTCTGCGGATGCTCCTTCGAAATATAGCCGATGAAAGCCGCCTCCGGCGCGGCGCTGACGCGATCCCAGACCGCGCTGTTCGAGCTGCCGAGCACATCCGACATGATCTCGGCGATCTGCTCGGGCGGAATCACGCCAGAGAGCAGCTTCTCGGCCTCGCCCGCCGTGCCACGAAGCTCGGAGCCGCCGCTCTCCAGCCTGCTTGTGAAGTCATCGATGAGCGTCTCGATCGTGCTCGCAGGAACCGCGCCGAGGCCTGCAGCGAATTTTGTGATCTGACGCAGCTCGCTCTGGTCGAAATGCTTGAGGACGCGTTGCGCCACATCCTTGTCGACCGTCAGCAGCAGCGCCGCGACTTTCTCCGGGCCGTTCAGCATCCGGCCCGCTTCGGCGGCAATCAGATTGGTCATCGCGGGCTCCCGCCTCCGTCAAATACGCCGTGCGCCGCTCCCAGGCTCGATGATCTCGGTCAGCGAGACGCCGAAGCGGGTATTATCGTCCTCGACGACCACCACCTCGCCGCGCGCGATGAGACGGCCGTTGACGACGACATCGACAGGCTCGCCGATCTTCTGATCGAGCGGCACGATCGCGCCGCGCCCGAGCTTGAGCAGATTGGCGACCGGCATCGTCACCGAGCCGATCACCACCTGCATGACGACGGGAATGCGCAGGATCGATTCGAACTTGCGCAGATCGATCTCCGGCTCCTCGCCGCGCGGCTCCGCCACCGCATCCTCGCCGACAGCGCGGGAGCCGCCGATCAACCGCTCGAGCTCCTCGCTTTTCGAGCTCTCGAAATCGAACTCACCCATGCCGATTCTCCAATATCGCCATTCTAGAGTCTTTCCATGCTTCAATGAAACATAGAAAGACTCTAGGTTTTTGCTTTGACGCGTTTCCAACGCCGAACCGGCATTCACTTCGGCTGGAAACGCTCTACACGGCTTCGCCGTCGTGCCTGCGTTCAGCCGCGCAAGACGTCCTCGATGAATTCCTGTTGCTGATCCACGAAGTCGTCGATGCGAATCGTATAAGACCCGTCCTTCTGGCCGATCTCGCACCAGAACAAAGACTGCCCCTCGCACATCAGCGCGACGAGACCTGTCGGAGACACCGGGAGCTCTATGACCTGTCCGACCTCGAAACGCGCGACATTTGCCAGCGTGAGATCGGTTTTCTCCATCACGGCGCTCAGGGTCACCTCGGTCTCGGTCACTCGCTCCTTCATCCGCTTCGCCCAATGCGGATCGAGCGAGGACGCCGACGACGGCGGGTTTTGGGAGAGCGCATTCCGGAACGGATCGAGCGCGGCTTGTGGAATTGCGACGAACAGCTCGCCTTCGGCTCCAAAGGCGCGCAGCCGGCAGCGGCAGGTCACGCAAAAGCCGTTCTTCCGCGCGCCGCCCGCCGCCTCCCCACGGCTCTCCGTCGGCTCGAGCGCGAGAGTCGCTCCGACGAGCGAGTCGAAGGCCGCCTGCAGCGACTTCGCCACGCGCGCGAAAGCCAACATGCCGACGCGCGTCTCGATCGCGGTCAGCTCGCGCTCGGCCTCGAAAGGCGGCTCTGATCCGTCCGAACCGAACAGGCCCTCGAGCAGCGTGAAGACGAAGCGACGATCCGCGCCGATGACGATCTTGACGTCCGCATCGGCGTTGACGGAGTAGGAAGAGGCGACAGCGGCGCGCTCCGTCTCGGCCGCAATGTCGCTCACGCGCGCGACCGTCGTCGAATCGACGATGAACTGCATCGCGCCTTCGGCGATACCATACACCGACTCCTGCACCTCCGACGCCATTGCGTCGAACACCGGGCGCAACAGCGGCATGCGGTCGAGCGAAAGGCCGCCGCCCGAGAGCAGGCGCTCCCTCACTCCCTGTGAGGCGAAGTCCATGGCGCCTTCCATGTTCATGCCCGTCACGCCGCCTCGACGGCGCCGCCGGAGAGCGTCTCGTTCTCGACCTCGTCGATCGAGGGACGCTCATGAGAGGGAATGGATTTGCGTCCGTGCTCGACGGCCACTTGCGGCATGGCGCCGTTCATGAACGCGAGCAAGGTCTGCTTGATGATGACATAGAGATGGCATTCCTTGCTGCGCGCGACCTTGACCTTGAAGGCGAGCGGCGTGACGATGCCGTAAGAGACGAAAATGCCGGCGAATGTGCCAACCATGGCTGCGCCGATGAGGCCGCCGAGCAGCTCCGGCGATTGATCCAGCGCGCCCATCGCCTTGATGACGCCGAGCACCGCAGCGACGATCCCGAGCGCCGGCAGGCCGTCGCCGACCGCGGAGAGCGCGTGATAGGGCTTCAGGCGGTCGTAGCGGATGGCGGCGATCTCCTCGTCCATCAGCGCCTCGATCTCGAAGGTGCGAACATTGCCGATGATGAAGAGCCGGCAGTAATCGCAGATGAAGGTGGTCATCTCCTTATTGGCGAGCACTTTCGGAAAAGCGGTGAAAATCCTCGATTCGGCGGGATTGTCGACATGCGCCTCGACCTCGTTGCGCGGCTTGCTGCGCAACTCGCGCATCAGCGCGTGCAGCAGGCCGAGAATGTCCAGGAAGTCGCGATGCTTCGGGCCTTTGTCGAGAATGGCTTGGCCGAGCGCCTTGCCGGTGTCCATGATCACCTTGGTCGGGTTGGCGACCACGAAGGTGCCGAGCGAGGAGCCCATGATGATGACGAACTCCCACGGCTGCCAGAGCACGACAAGATGGCCGCCGAGCGCGGCGAAGCCTCCGAACATGCATCCCATCGTGATGATCAGCCCGACGAAGAATCCCATGACGCCCGTCTCTCCCGATGGAAATTCCTCAGAGAACTAGACATCCTCGCTTGCGCGAAGCTGACATTTTCTTTCAGCTTCGCGCAAGCAAAAAGGGGCAATTTCGTGAAGAGCGGCGGCGCCGAGCCGTCGCGCTGTGGCACGGATCTTCGGACATGCAATCGGCCTTCTACGTCTCGCTCTCGGCGCAAATGTCGGTCGACAAGCGGCTCGAGACTCTCGCCAACAACATCGCCAATGCGATGACGCCCGGCTATCGCGCCGAGGGCGTCAGCTTTCAGCAGGTGGTGTCCGACACGGACACGGCCAAGGTCGCTTATGTTTCGGCCGGCAAGAATTTCATTTCGCGCGCCGTGGGCGAGCTGACCAGGACCGGCGATCCTTACGACATCGGCATCGTCGGCAATGGCTTCTTCGCGATCCGCACGCCGGATGGAATCGCATACACGCGCGACGGGCGCATGCGCATGACCGAGACGGGCAATCTCCAGACTGTCGCCGGCTTTCCCATACTGGACGCCGGCAATTCGGCGATCACGCTCGATCCAAACGCGGGTCCGCCGATGATCTCTCGCGACGGGATGATCACACAGAACGGACAGCAGATCAGCGCCGTCGGGCTCTTCATGATAGACGAGACCGCCGATCTGAAACGCGGCCCGAACGCCAGCCTCATTCCCTCCAGGCCCGCCACGGCTGTGTTCGATTTCGTTCGCAATGGCGTGCAGCAGGGCTTCATCGAGGGATCGAACGTCAATCCCATTCATGAAATGGCCAAGCTGATCGCCACCTCGCGCGCATTCGACAGCGTCAGCTCGATGAATGATATGCTCGACAGCTCGCAGCGCGAAGCCATTCGCACGCTCGGCGGCGCATGACGTCGCTGCAACGCCTTCGCGAGGCGGTGGAGCGCCATAGGCGGCGCGCCGCGAACATACGCATCTTCGGGGTCGTGACCGAGGTGACGCCATCGCACTGTCGCGTGAGCGGATTGTCGGAGTTCATCGAGCTTGGCGAATGCGTGCGAATCGGATCGCCACACGACGGCGCCCTGGGGCAGGTCGTGCGCGTCGGCAAGGACGGCGCGATCGTCAAGTCCTTCGACAATCGCGTGCGCATCGGCCTCAATTCGCCTGCCTATCGCGTCGGACCGATCGAGATCGCGCCCAATGTCGACTGGGCGGGTCGCGTGCTGGACGCCTTCGCGCGGCCGATCGACGAGCGCGGCGCGCTCTCGGATGGAGAGAGCGCTTTCGACGTCGATTCTGCCGCGCCAAAGGCGATGCGCCGCGCCCGCGTGACCACCGCCGTGCGCACCGGCGTCAAGGCGGTCGACTGCTTCACGCCGATCTGCGCCGGGCAACGCATCGGCATTTTCGCGGGCTCTGGAGTCGGCAAGTCGACGCTGCTGGCCATGCTCGCGCGGGCGCCGGGCTTCGACAATGTGGTCATCTGCCTCGTCGGCGAACGCGGCCGCGAGGTGCGCGAGTTTCTGGACGAGGTGCTCGCCTCGCAGGCGAGCGATTCGATCGTCGTCGTCGCGACCGGCGACGAGAGCCCGATGATGCGCCGCCTCGCGCCGCTGACCGCGACGACGATCGCGGAATATTTTCGCGACATCGGGCGCAATGTGCTGCTCATCGTCGACTCCGTCACGCGCTTCGCGCACGCCTCGCGCGAGGTCGCCTTGGCCGCCGGCGAGCCGCCCGTCGCGCATGGCTACACGCCGAGCATATTCGCCGATATTCCACGACTGCTCGAGCGCGCGGGGCCGGGCGAAGAAGGACGCGGATCGATCACCGGCGTGTATTCTGTCCTCGTCGACGGCGACAATCACAATGATCCGATCGCCGATTGCGTGCGCGGCACTCTGGACGGCCATATCGTGCTCGATCGCGCCATCGCCGAGCAAGGCCGCTATCCGGCGATCGATCTCAAGGCGTCGATCTCCCGCCTCGCCCATCACGCATGGAAGCCGGAGCAAAGGCATCTCGTTCAAAAACTGCGCGCGCTCGTATCGCGATACGAGGACACGCGCGATCTGCGCATGCTCGGCGGCTATCAGCGCGGAACCGACATGGAGCTGGATCAGGCCGTCCAGCTCGTGCCCAAGCTCTATGAGGCGCTGAGTCAGTCGCCGCAATCGCCGCCGAGCGTCGATCCTTTCCGCGAAGTCGCCGACAAGCTGCAAGGCGCCGCGCGCGGCTGAGCTCGAACATCGTTAACCCTGTGAAAGCCTGCTCCGCGCTGTCGCGCTCACCCCTCGCAGGGGGCAACCAATCATTCACACATTCGCCCTCATGATCCCGGTCCTGCCTGCGGCTCGGGACAATGACGGATTTCGCGACCATTCTCGACGACCTGGAAAAAGCGGCCCGGCGATCGGAACGCCCCTCCGGGCCTCTGCGCGGGGCGCATTTCGGAACGATACTGGGCGCGGAAGCGCCCTCTGCGCCGCGGTCCGACAAAGATCGCGCGGCCCGAGTCTGCCGCGCCTACGGGCTCGATCTCGCAAAACCGGAGGAGCCGCCGTCCGCTCCGCCCGAAGCGCGAGCGCCGCGGCTGCCGGAGCGGGAGGAAGTCTTCGCCGAGCTGCTGCGCGCGGAAGGCTCGCTCGCGAAGCTCGCCACGCTGCGGCGGCGACTCGCCTGGTCCTGTCACCCGGATCGGCAGGAAAAATCCCGCGCCCGACAGGCCGAGCGGCTGCTGGCCGAGTGCAATGCGCAGATCGACCAGGCTGTCGCGCGCGCGAAGGCGCTGCGGTGACGGCGCCGCTGTGACGACCGATCAATTGCCGATGATGACGCCGCCCGTCGTGACGAGCGCCCATTTTTCGCCGCGGCGCTCGAGCGCAGTGACGCGGCCCAGCCCCTCGACGAGATCGCCCGGCGAAACTTTGACGATCGCTTTCGGCGTCTGCAACAAAGCGACGCCCGCCCGCACGCTGAGCAGAGAGAAACCCGGAACGCCCGCTTCCGATTGCGACTCGCCGATCGAGCCGACGGGCGTGAAGTCGACCTTGCCGCGCTGGTCGGCGATCTGCGTCTGCATGCGCTTGGCTGCGATCGCCGTCGGGCGGCTATAGATGGCGAGATGTTCGAGACCCGCGAATTGCGGCTGCCGCTCCGCATCCGAGATCATATAGGCGGCGAAAGCCGTGGAGACGACAGCGAGACCGACGCCGACCGTGCGCACGGCCGCTTCGCCGATCGCGAGTTTCGGGCCCGATGGCGATGTGCGTCGCTGAGCGACGAGAGGCGGCGGCGCGGCCTTGGGCTTCTCGATGGGCGGCGTGCGGCGCGTCGCATCGGAGCGGGATGTCGGAGCGTCAACCATGCGATCGTTCCTCGAATCGATGAACGATAGATGGATAACGCAAAATCGCGTGAAGGTGAATCGAACCGCGAAATTTCGACAAGCTTCGGGAAATATTGACACGTTAGCTATCGCATCAGACCCGGGAGGCGCGTCGCCGGCCCGCGTTCGTCACCCTCGGGCGAGACGGCGAACGATCTGGTCGAGATCCGTTCGACAGCCGGAGCGGGCAGACGGTGCATTGATGCGTATCGACCAATCGTCGGATCCCATGACCACGCTGCCGATCGGGCTCGCGAAGCTGACGCGGCTCGCCTTCGCCGGCGTCGATCTGAGCCGCGTCGCCGGCCGCCTGCGCGGCATGTGCGAACGCGATCCCAATCACGCCGGCGCGCTGATGGACCTCGCGATCATCGACCAGCTCGAGGGAAACCTGGCGACCGGATTGAAGCGGCAGGCGATGGCGCTGAGCAAGCAGCGCGTGTTTCGCAGCACCTGCTGCGGCGCCAATCCGCGACTGCGCGTTCTCGCCTTCGTCGCCGCCGCCGACATCGGCGCCAACACGCCGCTCGAATTCTTGCTCGAAGGCTCGGACATCGCCTTGACGATGGTCTATGTGCTGCCCGGCCGTGAGCTGCCGACCGAATTGCCGGACCATGATCTCGCCTTCGTCGCCATCGCCGCGACGAGCTCGAACCATCCGCTGCTCGCCGAGCTCGAAGAGCTGCTCACCTATTGGCCGACGCCGGTCGTCAATCTGCCCGGCCGCATCCTGATGCTGGAGCCCATCGAGCTCGCCGCCAATCTCGCGGAGGCGGGCTTGCGCACGCCCGCGCTGCGCCGCGTTCTGCGCGACGAGCTGCGCGCCGCCGCCGCATCGGAAGCGCCGAACTGGCGCTTTCCGATCGTCATCCGCTCCACGGCCCCGCACAATGCGCGCAACGCCGAGAAGATCGATACGCCCGCAGGACTCGGCCTCTATCTCGGAAAGCGATCGGATCGCTGCTATTTCGTCGCGCCTTTCGTGGATTGCAGAGGGCAGGACGGGCTCTATCGAAAAATTCGCCTGCTCTTCATCGACGGCCGCCCCTACGCCTGCCATCTCGCCGTGTCGGATGGCTGGAACAGCTCTTATGTCGGCGCCAGAATGGAGGCGGACACCATGCGGCGCAGCGAAGAAGAACGCTTCTTCGCGACGTTCGAAACGGAGTTCGTGGCGCGACACGCCGACACTTTCGCCGCGCTGGCCGAGTGCGTCGGCCTCACCTATTTCGGCGTCGATTGCGCGGAGACGAAGAGCGGCGAGCTCGTCGTCTTCAAGGTGGACCATACGCTGCTGGTCCACGACATGGACCCGGTCGACCTGTTTCCCTACAAGCCGCCGCAGATGCGCAAGATATTCGACGCCTTCGCCTCTTATCTGCATCGCGCCGCGAGCGTGGCGGAGCGGCGCTGAGCGCCGCCGCGCTCAGCGCGATGCGGCTTCCCGGCGCGGACGGCAGAATTCGCGCGAGGCGTCGGTCCAGGCGCCGAAGCCGCTGGCGATCATATTGGCGATCACCGAACATACATAGCTTTTCTGCGCCGGCGCATTGTTCGGCCCCGCATGATAGCGCGCGACGGCGGCCGTCCAGCTTCCTTCCCGCTTGCGCAGATCCTTGAGGAAACGCGCCGCGTAATCCACATTGGTTCGCGGATCGAACATCGCCTCCACGCTCGCGAATTTGGCGCCGTGATAGTGATGGTTGACCTGCATGCAGCCGATGTCGATGAGCACGGCGCCAGAGCGCTTCGCCGCGAGAAAGCGCATCATCGCTTCACGGAAGTCGGCGCTGAAGACGGCGCGTCCTTCCACATTCATCGCAAAAGCGTCGAGCGCGCCTTTCTGCCCGGTCTCGGTGAGCGCCACCGCATAGAGAACCGCGAGCGGAACCGCGTTCTCATTGGAGGCGCGGATCATCTCCCGCTCGCAGGCGTTGGAGGTTGGCGCGCCCTCGGCGCGCGCGTCACAGATAGACGCCGTTGCCGCGACGATCAGCGCCGCGCCGAGCCTCGCTCTTCGACGTCGGCTCGCTGGTCTCGCCGCCGGCGCCTCGCCGGCGATCCGAGTCCTGTCCGCCATAGCCTGCTCCCTGTCGGCCGACGCTTTGTTCCTCGCGCCCGGCTCCCGTCCCATTCGATTGCGCATTGGCCGTTCCGCCATCCGACGCGGCCATCGCATTCGCGCCATCCGCGCGCTGGCCGATCTGGATCGTGCAGGAATCGACGACGCAACCGGACGCCTGCATCGCCTCGACGAGTTGGTCGCGCGTCGAGTCGAGCCGCCGGAGCGCCTCTGTCGATTCGACGCTGATGCGCATGTCGATTCCCGAATGCGCGAGTCTCATCTTGACCGTGACCGCGCCGAGAGACGCGGGCTCCAATTCGATCGTCAACATTTTCGGCGCGACGCTCTGACGCTGCGGGTCGGCGACGGCGACCGCGCGTTCGCCCGCCACCGTCGACGCCGCCAAAGATGCAGAGGCGATCAGGCTGCGCGCCTGCGGCGCGAGCAGTTCGGCGAAAGCGGACGGCAATTGCGTAACAGGCGCGAGAATGGCGAGTGTTCCGATCGGCTGCGGCGCGACATCGCTCGTCGACGCATCATCCGCCGACGCCGCGGCGCCGGCCGTCGCGACGGCAGACTGAAAATCGGCTCGTCTCTCAGACGACGCTTCCGGCGCGGCGGCGCTCACTGTCGAATCCGCTTGCGCCTCGCCGAAGCTCAGCACCCGCCGAGCCACCGCAAACGCGCCGCGATCGGACCCTCGATCGCCCCGGGACGCGTCGCCGCCAGCGCCCTGCGCGATCGCAGCCGACGCGAAGAGGGCGGTGGACGAATCGAGTGGCGCGGCGGCCTCGGAACCGATCGATTGTCGATCAATCGCCGCGCGACTGTTCGAGGCCGGCGCGGCCTGGCGATCTCCAGCCACGGTCGCAACGGTCGGCGTGACCGAAACGGCAATGGAGGCGCGGGCTGTCGCAGGCCCATTGTCGAACGCGACGGCCGTGACCGACGGCGCGACCTCTGAGACTTGTGCGGCCAGCGTCACTTGTGGCGCGGCGACGCTTGTCTGGGCAGCAGCATCATCGGCGCCACCGCGCTCAGCGGCAGGTTTTGCGATATTCGCCGCCGCCGAGTCGAAACCGCGAAACGCAAACCCTCGCTCATTACGAGCTTCGGCGACAATAGCCGACGACGCATCCTTGCCCGCGGCACGAGGATAAGAATCGGAATCCGTAATGTCAGACGACGATGCGGCGCCCGCGAACGCCTGCTGCCGTGCCGCAGCAAAGCTCCCGCCGGAGACGTCACGCAGATCGAATGGTGAGATCGCGCCTGCGTGGTTGCGGGCGACCGGCTCGAACGCGGAAGAGTCGCCCTCGGAGACATCCATCGAGACGCCCTGCTCGATTTCGGTCGGCAGCATCGCCGTCGACTCGCCGTCGGACGGCGTCGCCGCGGCGACGCGAATTTCCGGTCTTCGCGACGGCGACATCGCGCCATCGAATGAGGAAACGGTCGTCCTTACCTCCCTTCGCTGCGCGGGCGGCTGCGCGGCCTGCGCCGACGTCCTCCTCACATCGGACGGAAAGGTCGCGCCGACGTCACCGGCCGCCGTTGCGTTCGGCGCCGATGCGGCGTCCTCGAGCGAAATCACTCTATCGCTGGACATTGCGGCGAATGATTTGAACGCCTCGTCATTCGACGAGCTCCGATCCGATGGCGAGCTCGTCGTGTCCGCCGTCTGCATCGACGATGACGGCGCGGCGGAACGCGGCGCGCGAAGCAGACTGGCGAAGGTCCGATCATCGCTGTCGCTCGGACGAGTCGCGCTCGAAGCGGAAGGACCGCTCCGCGCGCCGACGCGGACTCCGTAGGGCGCTGCGGAACTTCCGCTCGCGACAGCGACGGTCCCCGAACTCGCAGTCGATGACGCATTCGCGGCGACTCGTTCTCCAGCGCCGACGGTTGCGAGGAGCGGCGCTTTCGGCGACTGCGCGGCCGCGCCATCCGCGAATGACGCGCTGCTCGAATCCCTCGTCGTGAAGAGCGCGACGCTTGCGTTGGGCGCGGGCGCTGCCGTGGAGCTAGCGGCAAATGTCGCGCCGATGTCGAAGGTCGAAGATGCGCGCGGGATCGTCGACACAGCTGCAGAGTCGGAGAGAGCGCCGGAGAGGCTCGGCTGGCGTGGCGTCGAAGGCGCCCCTCCAGCCGGCGCCTGCGCCTCGGCAATGGAAGATCGCGACATCCCGGCATCATCGTCGACAGCGCGCCTATCCGACGCAAACGTGAACGGCGCCGGAGCGGTCGGCGCTGCGGGCGATGAAAATTCGCGCGCGGTCGCTGCGCCGCTCGCCGCCGGAATCGAGGCGCCCTGCTCGGCCGTCGAAAGAGCATCGTCTCCCGTCGACGAACCCAACTCTCTGGCGATCGCTGTGGGCGGCCGACTCATGTCGTAGGCCGGCGCCGTGACGAAGATCTGCAGCGGCGTCGGCGAATTGCTCGCCGGGTCGGCGGCCGACCTTTCGTCGCAGGCGCGACGATCGGAGCGATTGTCCCAAATATCGTTCGCATCGGCGGCGTCGTCGACGGCATCGGCGCGAGCCGCGGATGCGTCGCGATTGTCGAGATCGGAGAGGAGCGAGGCGAATTGGCGCACAGTCGCGGCTTCGGCGTCGTTCCGACCTCGGGATGGAGATTCTTTCCGATCGCTGTGCAGAGGGCCGGTGAAATTGGCCAAGAGAGCGTCTAGAGTCATCGGCGCGTCGCCCGTTGAAGCATCGCATCGGCGTCTGTCAACGCCTGCCGCGCCGATCGCTCCACCGTCGATTCCGGTCGCGTCTGCTCCGGCTCCGACGCGGTCGCCGCAGCAGCTGACACGCCGTCGGACGCGCCTTGGAGACGAGCGATCGCGGCGGTCACGATATTGCGCACCTCGAGGTCCGCAAACGACAAAGTCCTCGGGTCGATTTTCTGAAACTCCGACGCGGCCGTCTCGAAATCGCCCGTGAGCCCGGCGAGCGCGGCGCGATAGAATTCGACGCGCGCGCGCGCCGCAGCGGAGTCCGCCAGCGGTCCGGCATATTGGGTTTCGGTCGTCGCCAATGCGACGCGTCCGTTGAGAATGGCGTAACGCGCGACACCCATATGCGTCTCGAAGCGCAAGGCGGCCGGCGCGCCCTTCAGCATCGCGCGAAATTCGGCGAACCGCGAACTATTGTCACCGACGGCGGCGCGCAAGGTCGCTGCGCGCATCTCGTCCCAATAGTTGCGGGAAAATGGCGATTTCGCATATTGTGCGCCATAGCGACGTCCGAGCACCAGAAATTTATTCGGGTCCTGAACGGCGTCGACGATCGACAGCTCGCGGCGCAACGCCGCTTCCTCGACGAGCGAGCTCGGCATCAGCAGGCGCGCGAGGTCGAACAATTCGCGCGCCTTCGCCTTGTCGGAGGAAATCGACAGTCCGCCCTGTATCAGCGCCAGATGCGCGGCGAGCGTGTCGGTATAGGCGCGCGCGTCGAGCGCCGTCAGCAATTTTGTGGCTTCTTCAAAGCGCCCCTCCGCATAGGCTAGCGCGCCATCGAGGAGCTGCGTCTCCGCCTCCGGCACAAGATGCGCGTCGACGATCTTACGAACCGAGCGCGCCGGGCCGCCGCAGAACAGAAAGATCGCCGCCGCGGCCGTATTGCTTCTGTCCTTCCAGGCATCGCCGTCGAGCGATCCCACGACCTGCTCGATGCGCTCTATCTGCGCCGAAATGGCGGCGCGCGCGCCTGTCGCGCCCTGCGCCATCGAGCCTTGCAGCGCATTGAGCGCTCGCACCTGTTCAGTGAGCTCTCCCGCTCGGGCGCAGGATGTGAAAGGACCAACCAGGCTGGCCGCCAGAAGAGCCGCTCGCGCAGAATTTTTCAACGATCGCTCCTGCGCAGCAAAATTTCGATGCGGCGATTGACGGCCGCGAGCGGCTCTTTGGGCGTCTTCAGCCGACGATCCGCATAGCCGGCGATCTTCACGACGCGCTTGTCCGAAACGCCTCCACGCACGAGCATGTAATAGGCCATGTTGGCGCGATCTGATGAGAGGCGCCAGTTGTCATAGGTCGCCGATTTGTAAGAGCGGCCGTCGGTATGGCCACGCAATTCGATCTCGCCGCTCTGCTTCGCCAAGAGCTGGCCGATCTGACCGATGATGCGCACCGCCTGCGGCCTGGGTTCGACGGAGCCGACCGCGAACATGGAGAAATTGGCGTCGTCGGTCAGGCTGATAAGCAGCCCCTCCGGCGTCTCCGCGACCTCGACACTCGGCGCGGCGATCTCCGCTTTGACCGCCTTCTCGACCATGGCCTTCATCGCCGCGACGGACATCTCGCCCTTCTTATTCTCGGCGGGCGGCAATGCGGCCACCGCCGAACGAGGCGGCTGGACCGAGGACTTGGCGTTGCTCCGCGGCGTCGACGGCGCCGGCTTGGCGCGCTGTCCTTCCACGGGCTCCGCGGCTGTCGTTTTATCGGGCGACCCATTGTCCTCGAAGCGCTTGTCCACATAGCCGGCGCCATGCGCGCTGCGATCGAAAGGATCGCCGAAAGACGTGGGCTGCGCGGATTTGCCGGCGATCTCCTCGAGCGTCGTCATCGGATCGTAGAGCAGAGCGGCCTCGTGCTGCGGACTGTCCTTGTCCGAGGAGCTCGACGACGCGGAGGCGAGCGCCCCCTTGTTCGGAGCGGCGCTGGATTGCTGGCTCTTTCCCTGACCGGCCTCCGCCGGATCGCGCAGTCCCTTATGCGCGGGATTGGAGTCGATGAGTTGGACCGGATTGAAATATTGGACGATCGCCGCCTTTGTTTCCTTCGAGGTCGAATTGATGAGCCACATCACCAGAAAAAACGCCATCATCGCCGTCATGAAATCCGCGAAGGCGAGCTTCCAGACGCCGCCGTGATGGCCCTCCTCGTCCTCGCCATGCTTCTTTCGGATGAAGATGATCTCGCTTTCCTCGTGATCGCTCATGCGGGCTCGTCCCCTTCGCGCAGCTGCGCCATCCACTCGCCGAGGCGCGTTTCGATCGTCGTCGTATCGAGGCGCGCGCGCACGTCGACGCCGCCGACATCGTCGATTTTCGTCGCGACATCCTCGCTGTTCAGCTTTGCGCAGAGCGCTTCGAGCAGATCCACCGGCCCGCTCAGATGGACCACCGGATTCTCATGATCGGCGAGCAGAATCAGCAGAGTGTCGACGAGGCCGACCAGCATTCGCTCGCGAACCTCGCGCACCACGAATGGCTCGAGAATTCGTTCGACCTCGTCGCCGATGCGCGCGGAGAAGCGCCCGAGCGCGTCGCGAAAATCCCGCCCGAGACGCTCGCCCTCCTCGCGCGCCCAGTGTCGTCGCTCCTCTTCGAGCGTCTGCGCGAATGTGGCGCGCTCCCGTTCTATCGTCTCGATGCACTCGGCCTTCGCGGATGCGCGACCTTCCTCGAGCAATTGCTCGCGCAGCTCGTCGGTGAGCGCCGGTCGTGGATCTTCGAGCTCGGGCTCGGACTCGACGATATCTGCTTCGGGCTCCGGCAACACGAGATCGATCGCGAGGGCCGTGGGCTCCGGCGCGACGATCTTCGGCACCTCGTCGAATCGTGGAAGATAAAAGGCGACCGAGCGCGCCATCAGACGCGTCCTTCCGCATACATCCACTGCTTCAGTATCGCCACGGCCTGCATCTCGTCGGCTTCGATCAGACGTTCCAGGCGTTTCTGCTGCGTGAATCTCTCATGATCGGCGATGTCTTCGATGAGGCCCGTTTCGAGCGCCGAGGCCATGGTGAATTCCGGCGCCTCGAGCGGCGTGAAGGGCAATTCGACGGCATTGTCGACATCTAGCAACGCCGTAGAATTTTCGGCGATCGCCGGCGGCGCCTCGGCCAGCAAGGCGCGCGTCGCCGGGCGCAGACCGAAGATGACGAGCATCACAGTTACGGCGATCAGCGCGATCGCATTGATGACGGAGCCGAGCTGATGCGTGAGCGCGTCGGCCCAACCCGGCGACTCGACCGGACCCATGTCGTTCTCATTGGGCATGAAGTCGACGGCCGAAACCTTGACCGTGTCGCCGCGTTCCTTATGGAGGCCGGCCGCTGTCGAGACCAGTTGCTCGATCTCCTTGATCTGCCGCTCGACCTCGTCCGGCTTCGGCGAACCCTTGCCGGCGGCGGCGAGGCTCGCGCGATTGACGAGAACGGCGATCGAAATATTCTCGACCGTGTAGCCGCCGCTGACCGTCGTGATCGTCTTGGACGAGAGCTCGAAATTGGTGAGCTCTTCGTTCTTCTTGTTCTCGTCGTTGGATTGCTTGCCCTCGGGAGCCGGCTGCCTGTTGTCCTGCGGAACGTTGCGATCCGCGCTTGCGGCGCCGGTCGTGCTGTTGTTCTGCGAGGTGGAATTCTCTTTGACGACGCGCACCGATCGCTCGACGCGCGATTCCGGATCGAAAATCGTCTCATTCGTCTGCCTGCGGTCGGTGTTGATGCGCGTGCGCACGCTGACCTGAAAGTTCGACAGGCGGAGATAGGGCGTGAGGGTGCGGCGGATGTTGTCTTGAATGTCCTTCGCGACGGTGCGCTCGAGCGTCAGCGTCTTGCCCGGAACCGCGTCCTTCTCATCTCCCTCGGAAGTGGTCAGCAACATGCCGTCGGTGTTGAGCACCGTCACCTGATCCACCGTCATGCCGGGGATGGCGGCGGCGACGAGATGTCGGATCGCATGGGCGGCTTTCGAATCGTCGGGGCTCTCCGTGCGAATGACGACCGAGGCGGACGGCGGCTGCTTGGCGCGACGGAACGACCCCTCGTCGGCCAGAACGATATGGACTCGCGCCGCCTTCACGCCGCGAATCAGCTGGATTGTGCGGGCGAGCTCGCCTTCGAGCGCGCGAATGCGAGTCATCTCCTGCATGAAGGAGGTCAATCCGAGCGATCCGACCTTGTCGAAGAGTTCGTAACCGGCGTTGGCGCTCTGTGGTAGGCCTCTTTCGGCCAGCATCATGCGCGCCTGCGCCGTCTGGCCGTAATGGACCGAGACGGCGTTGCCCTCCGGATTGATGTCGAAAGGAATGCCGGCCGATTTCAGCGCAGAGCCGATACGGCTCACATCTTCGCGATCGAGGCCCGCGTAGAGCACCTCGAAGTTCGGCCGCGAAAGATAATAGGCCCCGACGCCGGTCACCGCCAGGACGAGGACGAAGATCATAGCGAGGGCGGCGAGCCTGCGCGGACCGAGGCCGAGCAGATTGTCCCGCAGCTGATACAGGCGATCCATGGGGGCGTTTCATCGGGTTGACGCGATGCGTTGCCCCAATGTGCCTGCGGTGGCTTGCGCGAACTTTGCCGGTCTCGTTTCAGACCGGAAAATGTCTCGCCGCTTGCGGCGAGACCTTTCCTTGGAGCGTCGGGCCGATCACTGGAAGAGCTTGAGGATGATCTGGCTGTTCTGGTTGGCGATCGACAGCGACTGGACCCCGAGCTGCTGCTGCGTCTGCAGCGCCTGCAGCCGGGTCGAGGCTTCGTTCATATCGGCGTCGACGAGCGAGCTCACGCCATTGGTGAGCGCTTCGTTCAACGTCTTGACGAAGGCGGCCTGACCGGTGACCGTCGTCTGCGTCGCGCCGACCTGAGCGGCGTATTTGGTGAGATCGGCGATCGCCTTGTCGGCGTTGCTCAGCGTGTCGGAGATGACCGCGCTCGAAGCGACATCCGTCACCGACAGGTTGGTGAGGTCCGTCGCAGCCGTGGCGCCCGTCCCCTGAGCGGCTTCGAGAATGCCCGAGCCGGCGGCTACCGCCGGGGCTGCGCCGCCGCCGCCGATCAGCGCGGTCGCGTTGAGAGTGATCGTGTTGAGGGCCGACAGCGAAGCGCCGCCGCCATCCGTGTATGATGCGATGAAGGCGAAGGAGGCCTGGGAGCCGTCGAGAATGTTGAGGCCGTTGAAGCTCGCAGACGTCACGATGCTCTTGAGCTGATTGCTCAGCCCGGTGAGGCTCGTGCCGATCTTGGCCGTGTCGGCGCCGGGCTGCGCCGCCTGCGCAACCGCGGATTTGATGTTGTTGATCACCGAGATCGCATTGGTCACGGCGGTCTGGGCGATGTTGAGGAGAGACGAGCTCACCGTCATCGAGTCGCCGATCGTCGACAGCACGCCCTGGTCGGACTTCATCGTCTCGGCGATCGACCATGTGGAGGCGTTGTCAGCGGCGCTCGAAATCTTGAGACCCGTCGAGATTTCCTTCTGCGTGTTCGCGAGCGCGTGCTGCGTCGCCCGAAGCGACTGCAGCGCCGTGATAGCCGAGGAGTTAGTGAGAATGCTGGACATGACTCATCGATCCCTTTTGGGGTGAAACTAGTGACGATTGGCATCCCGGAATTTCACCGGCTCGACGGAAACGGCATCATGCCTTTGGGCTGGGGGAGCCCTATCCGAAGCAGTCGTCGACGGAGCGCCGCCATGTTGCGGGAGCCAATCCACTCGACGACCCGTCGAAACCCATCGGTCTCGACGGCTACAGCACAGTCTGCACGGTGGTTAACCTAATCAAATAACCTTAATAAAGGTCTAAACCGTCAATGACATTGCCGCGCGCGCGCGACAAAAAAAGCCGCGCCCCGGGGGGCGCGGCTTCTTCCCGAAACTCGGGAGCGGCGGATTACTGGAACAGGCGCAGGATGATCTGGCTGTTCTGATTGGCGATGGACAGCGACTGAACGCCGAGCTGCTGCTGCGTCTGCAGCGCCTGCAGGCGGGTGGAAGCCTCGTTCATATCCGCATCGACCAGCGAGCTGATGCCGGCGGTCAGACCATCGTTCAGCGTCTTGATGAAGGCCCCCTGGCCATGGACGCTGGTCTGGGCGGCGCCGATCTGCGCGGCATATTTCGTCAGATCCGCGATGGCCTTGTCGGCATTCGACAAAGTGTCGTTGATGGTGGCGGTGGAGGAGACGTCGGCGGCCGACAGGGTGGTGAAATTCGTCGCTGCGGTGGCGCCGGTCGCCTGAGCCACTTCGAGCACGCCCGCGCCGGCCGCGACCGCCGGAGCGGCGCCGCCGCCGCCGATCAGAGCGGTGGCGTTGAGATTGATCGTGTTCAGGGTGGAAACCGCCGTGCCGGTTCCGTCGCTATAGGAGGCGATGGAGTTGTAGTTGCTGCGAGAACCGTCGAGCAGGTTGAGGCCGTTGAAATTCGCCGAGGTGACGACGCTCTTGAGCTGATCGCTGAGGCCCGTGAGGCTCGTGCCGATCTTCGCGAGATCCGCGCCGGGCTGCGCCGCCTGCGCGACGGCCGCTTTGATGTTGTTGATGACCGAAATGGCGTTGGTCACCGCCGCATTGGCGACGTTGAGCACAGAGGAGCTGACCGCCAGAGAGTCGCTGATCGTGGAGAGAACTCCCTGGTCCGACTTCATCGTCTGAGCGATCGACCAGGTGGAGGCGTTGTCGGCGGCGGACGAAATCTTCAGGCCCGTCGAAATCTCCTTCTGGGTCGAAGCGAGGGACGACTGGACCGAGCGCAGCGACTGCAGAGCGGTGATGGCGGAGGCGTTGGTCAGAATGCTGGACATGACTCGTCGATCCTTGGATGAGGTGAACGCGACATCCCGGAAATTCACCGGCTCGACGGAAACGGCATCATGCCTTGGGCGCCTTCGCCCTATCCGAAGAACTCTGTCGACGGCGCGCCCGCGGTTTTGCGTAGCCGCGCCGGACAATCGGATATTACACGGGGGGCGAAGGAGCGCCACAAATCGCAGAAAATGCGATTAATGAAGGGCTAACGAGGATTTGCAACCCGCAGAGCGCGGCCTCGACCCTTCCCGGCGCGTTCAGGCGTAAGAGCGGATGAGACTGCCGACGAGCAGATTCCAGCCGTCGATGAGAATGAAGAACAAGACCTTGATCGGAAGCGAAATGGCCGTGGGCGGGAGCATCATCATGCCCATCGACATTGTGATCACCGCGACGATCATATCGATGACGAGGAAGGGCAGAACAATCAAAAATCCGATCTCGAATCCGCGGCGCAGCTCGGAGATCATGAAGGCCGGCGCCAGCACCTGCAGGCCGAGTTGCTCATGGTCTCCAGGCGTCGCCTTGTCGCTGGTGAGATTTTCGAACAGCTTGATGTCCTTGTCGCGCACATTGGCGATCATGAAGCGGCGAAACGGCTGCGAAATTTTATCGAATGCCTCGACCTCGGAAATTTTATTGTCCATCAAAGGCTTCAAACCGTCTTTCCAGGCCGCGTCGAAGGTCGGCGCCATGACATAGAAGGTCATGAACAGAGCGAGACTGATCAAGACGAGATTGGCCGGCGTGCTCTGCAACCCGAGTCCGCTGCGCAGGAACGACAGCGCGATGGCGAAACGGGTGAAGCTCGTCACCATGATGAGCAGGCCAGGCGCGATGGAGAGCACCGTCAATATGACGAGGAGCTGAACGATCCGTCCGCTCGCCGCGCCTCCACCGGAAGGCAGCAGGGCGTTGAGGTCCAAACCCTGCTGCGCGAAGGCGGCGGTCGGAAGCAGAATGAGAAAGAGGATCGCGGCCGAGCGCTTCATTGAACGACCAGCGCTTGAATGATGACTTCCTGAATATGGCCCTCGGAGCGGATCGCCGCCCGATCGGTCAGATCTTCGTGCAGACGCCGTAGGCCGTCCGAGCCCTCGAGAGAGGCGAGTGTCATTGTCCGCAGAAAGGCGACGATGTCCGCCGTGATCTGGGAAATCAATATGTCGGGCTGCGGCACGGCTTGCGAATCATAGACGATCGACGCCTGCAGCCGCACCCATCCTGTCTCGGGCGAGGCGAGATTGGTGACGATCGGCGCGAGCTCCTTCAGCTTCATTTTCGAGGCGACGGCGCCCTCCTTCGCGCCCTCGCTCGGCGTGGCCGCCCCGTGACCGCCATGGCCTTTTTCCGCAGGCTCGGCGTTTTTTTTCGGCCCCGCGCTCTCCAGCGGCGAGGGCTCCGCGGCGGGCGGCTTGGCGGCCGCGGACGGATCGCCGGTCAGCGTGAATCCGAGGAAGCCGCCCCCCCCGGCTCCGAGCGCGGTCGCGACGACGAGCGCGAGCGCCAGCTGTCCGGAAGACGACGATTGCGGTTCGGCGGCGGCCACGATTCTTCTCTCCCTGTCTCAGAACGGCGCGAACAAATCGTAGGCCTGCTGGCCCCACGCGGGTTGCTGCACCTCCGACAATCTGCCGCGTCCGCCATAGGACACGCGGGCCTCGGCGATCTTGTCGTAGGAGATCGTATTGTCCTTGCCTATGTCGCGCGGCCGCGCAATGCCTGCGATCGTCAGCACGCGCAGCTCGTAATTGACGCGCATCTCCTGCGATCCGCGCAGCATGAGATTGCCATTGGGCAGAACCGCGGTGACGACCGCGGCGACAGACAAGCGAATCTGCTCCGACCGATTGATCGAACCCTGCCCCTGCGTCGATGTGCTCGACTGCAGATCATTGTTGATCGTGCCGGTCCATTTGCTCTCCGGCGCAGCCGACGCGGCGCCTGCGAGGAAATCGAACAGGAACGACCAAGTCGTCTTGACCTTGGCATCGCGCGAGCGATCCGTCGAATTGCCGAGAACCGCCTTGTCGTCCATGGAAATGTTGACAGTGACGACGTCGCCGACGGTCATCGCCCGCACGTCGCGGTAGAGATTGACCCTATTCTCGTCGAGACGCATGTTCGGGCCGAGCGCGGGCGGGCGAACCGAGCCCGTCGGGAGCTGATCGTCATAGGAGGTCAGCCCGCTGCCCACCGGGCTCATATGCGGCTCTCGGCCGATGTCGCGCGGATCCGCCGCGCATGCCGAGAGCGCGAGAGCGGAGCCGATCGCAACACCCAGTCTCGTCATTGCTTCTTCCCGCCGCCGGCGAGGCTCGATAGCGTCGCCACTTTTTTCGTCAGCACCACGGCGCGGGCGGCTTCCATCTCGTTGAGGATCGCGCTGGACTGCTTGGGTTGCAGCCGCATCAACATGGCCGCCGCCATGTCCTCCTCCATGCTCGCGAATTGCGCCGCCGCCGCGTCTGGACGCATGCGTCCATAGATAGAGACGAGCCTCTCGTCCGTTCGCTTCAGCAGAGCGTCGTAACGATCGAGAACGTCCTGCAGCTCCGCCCGCTTCGTTTCGAGTTCCGCCGTGCGCTTGGCGATCCTCTGCTCTATGTCGAGCAGCTCCTTCTCCTGCCGCGCCGCGCGAGCGGCGCCTGCCGCCGCTGCGACGTCTGCGCAATATTGCCGCGTGTCCGGCGGAGGCGCCGCGCGGGCCTCGCGCAGGCGCAAAGGCTCTTCCCTCGAGATCGGCTCCGGCGTTTTCTGCTCCGCCCCGACCGCGAAGGCGCAGGATACGAACGCCGCCGCGGCGACGAGCGGGAGCGCCTTTCGCAATTTTGGCATGGGATATGGCTCAAGGTCGGTCTTTGACACGACACAGGCTGCCTGATCCGCCTTGCGCGTGGCTTGCACGCGCCCGATGGCGATCCCGCGAAACGCAACGCGAAGCCAATGAATGGAGCAATACTTTATTTGGTTACTATTTCGTTGACGCCGTGGAATCGATGCGGCTAAGTAGTCACATAGTGATTCGCGCAAATTGCCATGGCGAGACGGATGTCAAGGGGACGGCAATGTTTATAATCGTCGACGAGCGTGAACTGGTGACGAGTGGGTATGCGCGCCACTTCGGCCAGGAGGGAATCTCCTCGGCGGGGTTCTGCTCCGGGCAGTTCATCGACTGGGTCGATTCGGCCATAGAGACGGACATGCTGGCCGTCGAGGCCTTCCTGATCGGCGAATGTCCAGAGCGCGAGGAGCTGCCGAAGCTCATTCGCAAGCGCTCTCAGGCGCCGGTCATCGCGATGAACGAAGCGCCATCGCTCGAACAGACGCTGGGGCTGTTCACCGCGGGCGTCGACGACGTCGTGCGCAAACCCATTCATGTGAAGGAAATTCTCGCACGCGTCTACGCCATCCGGCGGCGCGCCGAGACTCGTCGCGACTACGCCGTCGTCGGCCCCATGCAGGTGTTCTTCGACGGTCGCGATCCGCTGGTGCGCGGCGAAGCCTTCAGCCTGCCGCGCCGCGAACGGCGGATTCTCGAATATTTCGTGATGAACCGCGGCCGTCGTCTCACCAAATCGCAGATTTTCAACGCCGTCTATGGCCTCTTCGACGATGTCGTCGAAGAGAATGTCGTCGAGAGCCATGTGAGCAAGCTACGCAAGAAGCTGCGCGCGCGCCTCGGTTACGACCCGATCGATTCGCAACGTTTTCTCGGTTACATGCTGATCGGCTGATCTGCGATCGATCGAACATCCTTCCCGCATTTCGTGAGTCCGGCGGGCGTTTCGCCAGCCGGATTTTTTTCTAATGCGGGATGTCGTCTTTCGGGACGAAGGCGAAGCTTTTGACCAGAGTCTCGCGCACGAGTTCCGCGCCGAGCCGCTGGTTGATGCTCTTCGTGAGCTCCTTGGTCAGAGAGTTGAGATCGTATTTCTCGATATGGCGAAAATCGAGGCTATTGTCCGCGTAGAGACGCCGAAACGCTTCGTCCATCACATAACTGTCCGCATCGACCGCTCCGTCGCCTCCGCGCCCGTGCGACTTGTTCGACGCTTCCACGACATAGGCGAATTCGGCCGAAACATAGCCTTTCAGCGTTCCTTCGGAAATGATGGGGACGGTGATCGGCTTCACCTTCTTGACCTCGAGCTTTTCCGCGTGGGGAGCCTCTTCGGCCGGCGCGCCGCGATGCGACTTCCAATAAGACGCGCCGTATGTGGACGCCAACGTCACGACGCAGGCCCAAATTCCGATCAACACCATCCGCAGCATCGTCTCGACTCCAACGTCAACGTTCGGGCGACGAACGCGTCGAATAGGTTCCGTCGGACTCGGCCATCTCCATCGTGTAGATCATGATGCCGGCGATCTCCCTCATCGCCCGCAGCCGCCGCTCCAACAGTCTTCCATTCTCGAGAAGCGTGGCGCGCAGACGCTCGATCTTCGATTCGATCGAGGCGGAACGAGGCGCCGTATCGGCGCGAGAGGCGCGAGAGAACTCCAGCAGCGCGTGCGTCTTGCGCGCGTTGAAATCCTCGAAATCGACGTCGGACCGCGTCCTCAACGCCTCGGTCTCGCGCTCGATGAGCCGGGTCAGCCGATCGACACAGCCGACGAAGGCCGCGCGACGAGCCTCCTGCGCAAAATCGTTCCTGATTGGCGCTCCAGCCGGTCCCTCATCACAATGTCGATGCGCAACCATGTCCGTAAGTCCGCTCCAACCTGTTCGAGCCGCCATCCTCGAAGTTCCAGATCACGACGCCTCGCCCGAACGCGCCGAATCGGCCGCCGCATGCGTCGCCATTTCGTGGTCGAGAAGCTTATGCAGTCCGAGAGCGCCAGATTTGGCGATCTGATCGCCGATCTGTTCCGCGACCATCGATCGCCATACATCGCCAGCGGCGCCGCGGCCAAAGAAACCATCTTTCGACTTCGGAAGAATCGTCTCTAGGCAAGACTGAATGATGAAGGCCTCGAATTTCTGAGTCGCCTCGCCTGGCCGAATGCCCGTCGACCGCG
The DNA here is from genome assembly GCF_009811655.1 of Methylosinus sp. Ce-a6. Taxonomy (GTDB): domain Bacteria; phylum Pseudomonadota; class Alphaproteobacteria; order Rhizobiales; family Beijerinckiaceae; genus Methylosinus. The sequence continues at coordinate 65,693 of NZ_BGJX01000001.1, forward strand.
AAACGGAAACGTTCGACGCAATCGAGTATGCGCCGCCCAACGGCCTCAGCGACGGTTCCGCCTGGCGATTATCCGGGACGAGATGAGCGAATCCCTCGGCAGTTCTCGCCGCGACCGGCGACAACTCGCTCAAGCGCGCAATCGCAGCGTTGCGCCGAACAGGATCGGCGGCCTGAGCGACTTCTGTCACGAGATCGGTAGCGGGAAAAATCGACATGTGTCTCGATTCCTTCGACAGCGTCTCTTTTAGACGAAGAGACTTACGGCGCGCTGAAGTCGCGCGGCCGACCGCAAGCGTCAATGATTTCCCGAAGAGATTCGAGATCCTCGACCTGATCGCGCTCCTTCTCCGCATCCGCGACGAGACGCTCCGCCTGCTTCACGCGCTTGGCCTGCTCCAAGGTCACATTCGTCTGCCGATCGACTTCTACGCCGAGTTCCTTCTGCTGCCTCATGTTGGCCTTCAACCGTTGCAGAACGACCTCGGGAAAGAGCGCGATCATATCTCGATTGCCGTCGAGACAACGCACGATGCGCCCCTCCTCCTCCTTCAACTCGCGCGCCCTGCGTTCGAGACGCGACAGTCGCCCGATTTCGATCCTGTGAAGTTGCTCGTGCACCGCGAGAATCCGCCGCTGATTTTTCCAATTCATCACCTTTATCCCGACAAGAGCCAGGCGCCGAACGCCGAGGCGAAAGCCGTGAAGAAGTCATCGGCCATCACATAGAGCCAATAGACGCCCAGTGCGATGAGCAATGGCGTCGACACGAAATAGACCGGCACCGACGGCGACATTCGATTCAAGAACCCGAACGAGAGGTTGACGATGAACCCGAACATGAGAAACGGGCTGCTGATGCGCAGCGCCAGCAGGAATGCCTGCGACAGAACCTTCATATATTCGCGCAGCATCCCATCGACATGAACGCCATCCCTCAGCGGAATGGCGCTGTAGGACGCGAAAAGCCCGCGAATGATCTCCCAATGCTGGTCCAGCACGAAGATCGATGTGGTGGCGCCGAGCATGATGAAGGAGCTCATCGCCGGGAGCGGCTCCGCCTCCTCGACCGGGGCGCCCAAAATATTGCCGAGCCCCATCGTCATCGCCGCAGCCGTGATCAACGTCTCGAGCGCGAAAAAAAACAAACGCGCCATCGAGCCGATCAACACGCCGACGAAAAGCTCGCCGAGCAGAACGGACACGACGCCTCCAGGCGTCGCTTCCGCCACGACAGGCGCGACGACCTCCGTGAGCGCGGGCGCGAGCGCCACAGTCACCCCGATAGCGATATATAGTCTCGCCCGCACCGGCACCCGCTGGCTCGAGAAGCCGGGCATCGTCATGATGCAGGCGCCGATCCTGCAGAACAAAATGAAGAGCGCCATGACGACGCCCGTCAGTCCCATCGTCACGAAATCGTCCCGAGCGATTTGATCTCGACGCCGCGAGCGATCTCGAGATGCGACAAGATCGGGAGCGATGAAAAAAGGCGGCCGACGATCATTTTCACATAGGGCCGCGCCTCGGGGGTCGTCACAACGGCGAAAATGTCGCCACGCTCGATCCGGTCGCGGATCGCTGCTCCCGCCTCCTGGCCGAACTGCTCGATGAGCGAGGGATCGGCGTTGAATTCGACGATCTCGCCTTTCGCATCGCGGCGTAGGCTCTCATGGAAGAACAAATCCCAGCGCGCGCCGAGACGCAAAACGCTCAATACGCCGTTCACCGCGACCTCGCCACAAATTTGCGGCGCGAGGCGCGTGCGAACGTGTTCGACGATCGGCTCGGCGCGACGGGAATATGGAACGACTTCGGCGACCGCTTCCAAGATGAGATCGAGATTGCGGATCGAAACGCGCTCCGCGAGCAGCAATTTGAGCACCGAATGTAGGCCGGAGTTGGAGATCAGATTTGGCACCATCTCTTCGATGAGCTTACGATATTCCGGCTCGAGCCGGTCGAGAAGCATGCGCGCGTCGCGGTAGGACAATAGCTGCGACAGATTGTTGCGCAACACTTCCGAAAGATGCGTGAGCAGCACGGAGATCGGATCGACCGGCTCGAATCCCTCGCGACGCGCCTCCGCCACGAGAGCGTCGGGAATCCAGAAAGACTTCAGTCCAAAGGCCGGATCGACCGTCTCGTCGCCGGGCAGGTCCGGCTGACGGCCCTGACCGACGATGATCAGATGCTGGCCGAGCTGCAATTCCTGCGTCGTGACGACAGTGCCATGAATCTTGATCTGATAGCTCTTCTGCTTAAGCGCGAGATCGTCGGTCAGCTTGATCTCTGGTATGACGAAGCCATACTGGCGAGCGAAATTGCGGCGCATTTTTCCGACACGATGCGCGAGCTCATCCTGCGACATCAAGAGACGCGCCGACAGCTGCTTTCCGAGACAGAGCTCGACGCCCGGCGTCTTGAGATATTCGCGAATCGAATCCTTCGCTTCCGCCTGCGCGCGCCGCTCGTCCTCCGCCTTTTTGGCTTCTTCGCTCGCACGAAGCTTCGCGGCCTGCTTCGGCGTGGAATAAGCGACGAAGGCCATCGCGCCGCCGAGCATCATGAAGGGCGTCAGCGGCAGTCCCGGCATCATTGCGAGCACGAACAGCAATGACGAGGCGACATAGAGCGCCTTCGGATAACTGCCGAGCTGGCGCACGATGTTCTGCTCGGTCGATCCGCGCGTTCCACCCTTCGAAACGAGTAGACCGGCCGCGAGCGAAACAATGAGCGCCGGGATTTGAGAGACGAGCCCCTCGCCTACCGAAAGCTTGGTGAACACATCGGCCGCGTTCGACAGCGGCATGCCATGGCGCGTGACGCCGATGACGATACCGCCGAAAATATTGACGGCGAGAATGACGAGGCCGGCGATGGCGTCGCCGCGCACGAATTTCGAGGCGCCGTCCATCGAGCCGAAGAACGAGCTCTCTTCCTCGAGCTCACGACGCCGCAGCTGCGCCTGCTTTTCGTCAATGAGGCCGGCGGACAGATCGGCGTCGATCGCCATCTGCTTGCCCGGAATCGAGTCGAGAGTGAAACGCGCGCCCACTTCGGCGATACGCGTCGCGCCTTTGGTGATGACGAGAAAATTGACGGTTACGATGATCGCAAAGACAGTCAGGCCGATGACGAAGTCGCCGCTCATCACGAGCTTAGAGAAGCCGGCGATGATGTATCCGGCCGCAGCGGTGCCTTCCGCGCCATGTCCGAGAATGAGGCGCGTCGTCGCTATGTTGAGCGACAAACGCAAGATCGTCGCGACGAGGAGAATCGTCGGAAAGGCGGAGAATTCGAGCGGCTTCTGAATCCAGAGCGACACCATCAATATGAGCACTGCGAGCGCAATCGAGAATGCGAGGCCCATGTCGATGAGAAATGGCGGAATCGGAAGGAAGAAGATGCAAAGGATGAAGACGATCGCCAGGGCGAAGCCGACATCCTTGACGCGCCCCTCCGGCGCGCGTGCAGCCAATGCGGCGTCGCTCATCGTCTCTCTCCCGGCAATGTCAGGCGCCCCGCGACGTCAAAGACGCGGCCACACTTAGAATCCCTTCTCGATACGCGAATACGCATAATCGGTGAACGCCTGGATCTGCGCGCCCACGAATGGCGCGGAGAGCCCGAGAGCGACGAAGATCACGACGATCTTCGGCACGAAGGTCAAGGTCGTTTCCTGGACCTGCGTCATGGCCTGCAACAGCGCGATTACGACTCCGACGGCCATTGCCGCGCCGACGATCGGGCTCGATACGACGAGCACGGTAAAGATCGCGCGCTGCATGATTTCGAGCGCGTCAGCCTCGTTCATCCGCTCACCGTCACGCCCGAACCGAGCGAGATCGTCGATCCATTGGTAAGCGTCGCAGTCGCGCCGGAGCTCGAAATCGTCACCGAAGCGACGGTCCCGGAGGACGAGCCATCGGAGGACGAGACCGTCTTTCCGATATACGAGCTCGCTTGCGTCAGCAAATTCGCGTTCAGGATCGATGTCAGCGTGGAGTTCGTCTTGACCGCCTGCTCGACCGCCGAAAACGACGCGAGCTGCGAAACGGTCTCAGTCGGATCCATCGGCTTCGTCGGATCCTGATATTTCATCTCGGTCACGAGAAGCGTCAGAAATTGATCATAGCCGAGCGCCTTCGTGGAGCTGCTCGTCGACGTCGTCGTGCTCGAGCTCGTCGTGGCGCTCGCATTGGTCAGCGAGGTCGTGGAAGTCACCGTCACGGTATCGCCTCCTCAGGCAGCCTTGCCGCTGTCCTGCTTCGAAATCGGGCTCATTATCTCCGATTCGTAGGGAAACAGCGCCCGGATCGTCTTCAAAGCATCGAACATGCGCTTTTCGTCGACAGATTTGGCGACTTGCGCCAATCCATTGAGAATTCGCGGGTCGCCGAACGCCGCATTGAGCGACGCCAGCATGCTGCGGCACATATCGATCGCCGCGGCGGCGTCATTCGGCGACATCAGCATTAGCTGCACGACGAAGTAGAGCTGCCGCAGGGGAGACGTCGCATCCTTCGCCTGCATGACGTGGTTTTCGAGCAGAAATGTCACGTCATTGAGCAGTTCGATGCAGACTTTTCGGTCGGCGCGGATGACCGCGCCATTGAGATAGAGCTTTTCGCCCCGACGTAACGAAATGTTCATGCCGCCCTCAGCTCAGCCCATCGGCGATCATCTGGTTGATCTCGATGACGCCGTCGAGATTGTCGGACTTGCCGCAATCGATCGCCTCGAGCTCGCGCAGGATCCAGAGACCGATCGATATGAGCGAGGCGCGGAGCGCCTCGGGAAGCGCGTTTCCATCGCTGCCGAGATCCTCGATGAACACCGTCCAAATTCGGCGCATGTTCGCTGTCGCCTCGAATGATTCGCTGCTTCTCACCCCTTTCACCTTCGCGACGGCGAGAAGCCGAATCGCGCGCTCGAGCAAGGCTCGCTCTCGTACACGAGCAGCGGCGGGGGAGTCTTCGACCGTCTGCGCATAGACATTACGGTACATGCGATTCTCTTCGGATCATGCTTGCGCTCAGATATATTTCGACAGGGTGAGGTTTTGAATCTTCCCGGTCAACGTATAGGAAGTCTCGAGCTGAGTCGTGAGATTGTTCAGCCGCGTCGAAGCCTCGTAAGGATCGACATTCTCGAGAGCGCCGATCTGCGTGGCGATCATGTCGCGTTGCGCCGACAGCGAGTCGTTTGCGTCCGATATCGCCTTCTGCATCAAGCCGACCTTCGCCCGCAGCGTCGTCAGACTGGAAATCGCATCGGCCATTGTCGCCGACGCGGTCTGGAGAACCTGTTGATATGCGGGCCTGCTCAACGACTGGACGCCGAGATCCGCGACCATCGAATAGACCTGCGCAAGGCTACGGAGCGCGGTTTCATTGGCGCTGACCGACGTTTCTGAGGTCTGCGACAGCGAGATCCGGTTCGTCGCCGTCTCGTCGGTGGCGCTCGACCAGGCTCCGCTCCATCCAGACGACGAAAACAGATCGGCGAATGAACCGGACAGAAAATCCTGCATCTGCTGGTCGGTGATCGAGCCTGCGCCCGGATCTCCCTGCGCAATTCCGAATGCGGCGAAAAAGGCCTGATCTACAGCCTGCTTCGGCGCCGATGCTGGATCGGAGAAATAGTCGGCCACCGGAGCGACGCCCGTGTTCACGCCGCCGAAGATCCGCACCCCGTCGACGCTCGTGTCGAGAGCAGAGATCAGCGACTTCAATCCGGTCTCTGCGTAACCTTGAATGATCCCAGGGTCACTGCCGCCGCCCGACTGAGCGCTCACCAGCGTCTGAAGGAAATTTTGCGCTGTGGTCGCGATCGAGCTCAGCGCAGTGTCCGTCGCGCTCAACCGCGTCGAGATCAGATCATTGCTCGCGGTGAGCGCCGCGAGATCGTCGGCATGAAAGCGATAGGAATAGACGTGCTGGATCGCCGCTCCGAGGCCGAGGCCGAGATCGGCGACGCGGCCGGTCGAAACCTCCGTCTGAGTTTTCGACAATTGCGTCTGAACGTCGAGAACGGAGCGTCGCAGCGCATTGGTGAGCGATTGAGTCGAAGTGATCGAGACCATTTGTCCGTCCATCCATCAGATCGCTTGAAAAAGGGCGGTGTACATCGCGTCGATTGCAGAAATGAGCTTCGCCGACGCTTGATAGGAGTTTTCGAGATCGAGCATTTTCGACATTTGCTCGTCGAGATTGACTCCAGTCGCATTGGAGAGCGCGTCAGTCGTTTGCGACAGGAGCGTCGACTGATAGGATTCGGTATCCGACGCCTGCTGGCGCTGCGCTTCGAACCAACCGACCGACGAGGTCACGAAATCCGTCAAGGAGAGGCTCGAGCCGAGACCAGCGGAAGGATCGAAACTCTGCGTCGTCGAGAAGGCGGCGACGAGCGCGTTTATTCGATTCGTGAACCCCGCTGCGCCGGTCGTATTGTAGATGTAGGCGGCATTGGTCGGGTCAGAAACGCCGCCGTCGCGCAGCCGATCGAGATCGCCGCCCTGGCTCGGATCCGCATTGGGATTGACGATGATCCGCCCCGCAAGTCCCGGCGCGACGCTCGCGCCGGGAACAAAGGTCGCTCCCGAATAGGTGAACAAGCCTGGCGCAGCCGCGCCCAATCCGGTTTGATCGTTCTCGGCGAAGGCGGCGATCAATCCGCGCGCGGTCTCGTCGAGCTGGCTCTGATATTGTGGCGCGATAACGTCGCGAAGCTGCGTGAGCCCTTGCAATTTGCCGGATTGAATGGACATTGAAGCCGAGGCGCCCGTCACCGGAACGCCATCTACATAGACGGCGTTTCCGGTCGTCGAGGCCGTGTAGGCGCCGGTGGCCTGGAATACGACCGCGCGCGGCGCCGTCTCGAATAGAGTCGCGCCGCCGTCGGCGTAGATCACCATGTCGTTATTGGCGCGCGTGACTGTCGTGACGCCGATTTCCGACGAAAGCGATTTGAGAAGCGCATCCCGTTGGTCGAGCGCCGAGGTGACGTCGCGGCCGGTCTGCACGCCGGCGACGATCTCCGAGTTCACCTGCTGGAACTGCGTGAGAATTGAATTGATATTGGCGACCGACGAAGCGATATCGTTGTCGGCCTGCGCACGCAAACTCTGCACCGTCGTGTCGGCGGTGTTGAGCGCCTGAGCCACGGCTTTGGCGCTCGAGAGAACCGACTGCGCGACGGTCGTATCGGAAGGCGACGCGCTATAGCTCTGCAACGCGCTTTTCAGCGCCGAGAGCAACGCCGCGGGCGAGCGATTGCTGGAGGCGTCGGTGGCGGACCCGGAGGAAAGTCCGAGCGCCTGATCGATTTGATCGAATCCCGATGACAAAGCCGCCGCGGCCGCCTGCGTGGCGGAAGCCTGCAGGGAGTTTTGGAAGAGCGCGGCATTGGTCGCGCGCGCCACCCCATCGACCGCCACTCCGCCGTTCGACGCGGTCGAGACGAGGGCCGTCTTTGTCGCATAGCCGGAGACATGCACTCCGGCTATGTTGCGCGATACGACATTTATTTGCGCTGCGATCGTTCCGAGCGACTGATTGGCGATCGCTCCCGCATTAGTGAGTGACATGGCGAGCGCCTATCATCGAATTGCTTACTTCAGATTGTTGAGCACTTGCATCACTTCGGACGCCACCTGGAAGACTTGGCTGTTCGCGGTAAAGGAGCGTTGCGCGACGATCATATTGGACAATTGGGTCGCGAGATCGACAGTCGAGCCCTCGAGCTGATCCGAGGCGATCGCGCCGAGGCTTCCGGAATTCGCATTGCCGAGATAGGCTGCGCCGGATTCCCTGGTCACGGCAAATGTATTGCCGGTGAGCGCCTGCAGATTTGTCGGGCTCGCGACTGTGCCGAGCGGAATCTTGTAGGCCGACACCGTCTGCCCATTGCCGAGCACATAGCTCAATGTGCCGTCCTTCGCGATGTTGACGCTGCTGACCTGCGAGGCGGCGTTGCCGTCGATCGTGGGGTTGGAGACGGAGAAAGTCGACCCGAGCTGCGTCACGCCACTGAGATCGAGCGTGAGCGTCGAGCCGTTGGGCACGGCGATCGAAGCGCTGGAGCCGCCGGTGATGGCGCCGTCCGTAGAGGAGAACGTCAGCGTCTGCGTCGTGATGGGGCCGGAAGAATAAGGAAATCCGCCATTCGTCGCGGTCGAGGCGTCGAACACCGACATCTCCCAATCATTGGACGACGTCTTCGAAAAATAGACGTCGAGCGTCAACGGATTGCCGAGATTGTCGTAGGCCGTGAGCGACGTCTTTTTCGAGTAGGTCGAGCTCGACGCATTCGCCGATGGAAGGTCCGCGGCGGCGATCGTCGAAGCGGTGGAAGGGAGATTGGCTGTCAGCGAACCTCGAGTGGAAGGCGCGCCGATCACTTTGCCATAAGGAATCGTGATCGCTTGGAGGCTCGCAGGATCGGTCGGCGCCGAAGCGGCGGAGGAGCTGTAGCCCATGAGATAATAGCCGGCCGTATTGACGAGCCGGCCTTGGGAGTCTGGAAGGAATGACCCCGCCCGCGTCAAATAGGTGTTGCCGCTGGCGTCGCTCACGACGAAAAAGCCGTCGCCCTGAATGGCGAGGTCGGTCGCCGACGTCGTGTTGATCGCAGTGCCGGACTTGGTGACCTCGATGACATTGCTGGCGGAGACGCCGCCGCCTTCATCCTCGCCGCCTCGGAAGCTCGTCAAGAGGGTCTGGAATTGCGTTGTCGCCTCCTTGTAGCCGACGGTGTTCGAATTCGAGATGTTCTCCGCGACCGCGGTGAGCGCCGTGGTCTGCGCTGACATGCCCATCACCGAAGTGTTGAAGAGGGCGCTCGCCGTCATCTGTCGTTCCTTCATTGCCCGTGAGACAGGGAGATTAGAAGTCGCAAAGCTTGCGTGAGGCTGTCGGCTGCGTGCGTTCGATGCATTAGATGAAAACAGTTAACCTTGAAATAATATCGCCTTCATATCGTTCCTCGATCGCCGCGACGCTCGCCCGTTCGAGCTCGTTCTGCGTGACGTGTCGATAGAGGGATGTTCGAGTTGGCGAGACGAGATCCAAGCAAGCAGGTGCTACAAGGAGCGAAGACGAAGAACGTCGGCGTGAACGCGTGGTTTCGTTCTGCCGCAGGACGAATGCTTCCCAGAGAGGGCGTCGTCACCTATTCGGTCGTCGTCGAATCGCCGCCGGCGTCTTTCGTGGAGCGCCGGCGCGAGGCGAGGCGGCCGGCGCATTTGCAATCGGGCAAAATCCTCGACGACGGCGAGCGCTTTCTGACCGAATTTCTCTATCGCAACCGAACCGAAGGGGGGATCAGGATTCGACTGGTTCAGCGCGTGCCGCTCCCACGGTCTATTCTACTCTATGACGATCATCAATGCGCGCTGCTCGCGGCGAGTGTCGTCTGGCAGAACGGCGTCGACGTCGGCTGTCGGATGAAAGGCCGCTGGCCGCACAACAAGAAACTGTTGCTTCGGATGAGCGGCCCGTACTATGCGGTTCAATGAGCAGTGGGGCGGCGGCGCAAGGCTCGCACCAGATTTGATTACTAATTTGTTAATGACCCGCCGCTCCTGGGAGATATGGACATGCATCCGATCAATGAATTGAAGCAGCTTCGCGAGCAGATGATCGAGCAGCTGACGCAGATACCCGAGTATCAAGCGTTGAAGGCCATGGAGCGGTTCATCGGCGAATTGTCGAGCATCTATGAGAGCTCGAACGCGCCGGCGCAGAGCGACGGGCCTGTTCACCGGCCGACCGTCGCGGCGCTCGACGCCCGGCACAAAAACGACCTGCCCTCGTCCTCTCCGCGGGTCACTCCCTATATTCCTGCGCACCGCGTCGCCTGAACCGCCGCGCCGCGTTCTCGGCGCAGCGGCCGGTCCCACGAATCACGGCGCTCGCCGTCGGCGGACGCCTCTATTGCCCGATAATGAAGATTTAACCGCCCACCGCTAGGTTGAATGCATATCGGGTTGACCGCGTTCGCGTCGGTCAAAAGCATGAAGCTGCCTCGATATGCCGGCGATCCGGCATGTCCCCGTCGGGGCGCCTCCTTCAGCACTGTCAGCCGAACCAGCGCGACGCCGCTCTCTGCAAAGAGCTCGCATGCGCGCGACGAGACATCTCGTCCTCCTCGCCTGTCTGAGCGATCGTAAGGTTCCCCATTAGCGGCGGAGCCCGTTCGTCTTAATCATCAGCAGCGAGGGCATAGCGGTGAAATTCTTTGCGACGCTTCTACCGCCCGCGATCGGGATCGCGACCGGACCTCTCGTCCTTTTCGGACCGCGCATGCTGCAGAGCGAAGCGCCATTCGATCCGGTCTGGGGAGCCGCCGGAGCCGCCCTCACGATTCTGGGAGCCGCGGCCGCTCATCGAGCGATCTCGCGTCACGTCTCGCAGCCTGCGACGACGCTCGTCACGGCGATAGAGCGCATTCGTGGCGGCGAGCTGGATTCGCCCGTCGCGGCCGGCGGGCGAAGCGGCGCGCTCGCCGCGATCTTCGACGCGCTGAACGATCTTCGCGCGACATTGCAAAGCGAGGCGCGCGGCCGGGCGCAAACGCAGCTCGCCGAAGAACGCGCCGCAGCGGAACGGCAGACCGCGAGCGACGCCCAATCGCGCGGCTATGTCGCGGCGCATGAAAACTTCGTGCATTCCTTCACCGAGGGTCTCGATCGCCTCGCGGGCGGTAACCTGACGCACCGTCTGAACGATCCTTTCTCCACCGACTACGAGAATATCCGCCACTGCTACAATGCGGCGCTCGACAAGTTGCGCGGCGCCTTCGCGGACATCATCGGCCATATCGACGGCTTGACCTCGCGCACGGGAGAGATCGCCGGCGCGGCCGACGCTCTGGCGCAGCGCACGGAGCAGCAAGCGGCGAGCCTCGAAGAGACCTCCGCCGCGCTCGAGCAGATCACCGCGACGGTCCATAAGACCTCCGACGGCGCGCAACGCGCCGCCACCGTCGTCTCGGAGGCGCAGGCCGACGCCGCGCGCAGCAGCGAGATCGTGCGCAATGCGATCGGAGCCATGGGACGAATCGAGACGTCATCGCGCCAGATCGGTCAGATTATCGGCGTGATCGACGAAATCGCCTTCCAGACCAATCTTCTCGCGCTGAACGCCGGCGTGGAGGCGGCGCGCGCAGGCGAAGCGGGACGCGGCTTTGCGGTCGTCGCCTCCGAGGTGCGCGCGCTCGCGCAGCGCTCCGCCGAAGCCGCTCGTGAGATCAAGAGCCTCATCTCGACCTCCTCGTCGCAGGTCGAGGATGGCGTGGCGCTGGTCGCGCAGACGGGCAAATCGCTCGATCGCATCGTGAATCAGGTGGTGGAGGCGAACAAGGTCGTCGTCGAGATCGCCAATGGGGCGCGCGAGCAGGCGATCGGCCTCGCCGAAGTCAACACGGCGGTCGCGCAAATGGATCAGTTCACGCAGCAGAACGCCGCCATGGTGGAAGAAACGACGGCCGCGAGCCACGGTCTGAAGAATGACATTGAACGGCTGTCGACTTCCGTCGGCGCCTTCGATCTCGGCGAGCGGCCGCGGACCGAGGCTCCGACCGTAAAGCGCTCGAAGCCGCAATCGACAATCACGCCGCCGCAGCGGCGCGCCGCGACGCGTGGCGGGGTTCTCCCGAAAGAGCAGGTCGCGCAGATCGAAGAGGGCTGGGAGGAGTTCTGATCATGGCCGAGACGATTTCCCGCGTGGCGACGAATGAGGCGAAGGAGTTTATCGCCTTTCACATCGGCGCGCAGACGTTCTGCATCGACATCATGGCGGTCCGCGAAATTCGCGGCTGGACGCCCGCGACTCCGCTGCCCCATGCGCCGAGCTTCGTGCGCGGGGTCATCAATCTTCGCGGCGCCGTGCTGCCGGTCATCGATCTCGCCACGCGTCTCGGCCTCACGCAGAGCGAGCCCACCGCTCGTCATGCGGTCATCGTCGTGCAGTCGGCGGGCCAGGTCGCCGGGCTTCTCGTCGACGCCGTCTCCAACATTTTGACGCTGACGCCGGACGCGATTCAGCCGACGCCCGAAGTCGCCTCGGAAATCGCACGGACATTCGTCAAGGGCGTCGTCGCCGCCGGAGACGAGATGATCAGCGTGCTGACGATCCAAAATCTCCTTCCGGAGCCCACTCTCGACGCAGCTTGAGCGAGGCCGCCCAGGCAAAAAAATGAGACGAGCCTCATGGTCACTGTCCGCCTCCCCGAGATCCTCGATATTCGCGCCGCCTCTCCGCTCGCGACAGAGCTTCTGCATGCGCGCGGCAATCCGCTGACGATCGACGCCTCGAACGTCGCCAGAGTCGGCGCGCAATGCATTCAGGTGCTGTTGTCGGCTCATGCGACCTGGACGACAGACGGCATGCCTCTGAGCGTCGTCCATCCGTCCGACGCGCTCCTCGAGGCCCTGGAGACGCTCGGCGTTCCCTTCACCAAAATTTCCGAACAGGAAAGTACGAAATGAGCAAGACTATTCTGACCGTCGACGATTCCAGAACCATGCGCGAAATGTTGATGCTCGCCCTCTCCGAAGCGGGCTTCAGCGTCGTGCAGGCCGAGGACGGGGTGCATGGGCTCGAAGTGCTCGAGAAGGAGACGCCCGATGTGATCGTCACCGACATCAACATGCCCCGCATGGACGGCTTCGGATTCATCGAAGGCGTGCGGCGGCACGAGAAGCATCGCGGCGTGCCTATCCTCGTGCTGACGACGGAGAGCGACGGCGAAAAGAAAGACCGCGCGCGCCGGGCCGGAGCGACCGGTTGGATCGTCAAGCCGTTCAGTCCAGTGAAGCTCGTGGACGCAATTCGCCGCGTGGCCGTGTAAGCGTGTAGGGAGATCGTCCGTGGATCCGATGGCCGCTATCAAGCAGACCTTCTTTCAGGAATGTGAGGAACAGCTCGTCGAGTTGGAGAGCGGGCTGCTCAAAATGGAGGACGGCGACGACGATCTCGAGACCGTCAACGCTGTTTTCCGGGCCGTCCACTCGATCAAAGGGGGCGCGGGCGCCTTCGGATTCGACGAGCTCGTCGAGTTCGTCCATGTCTTCGAGACCACGCTCGATCTCATCCGCTCCAGCAGGCTCGCCGCGACACCCGCGGTGACGAAGACGCTGCTGCGGGCTTCCGACATCCTCGCCGATCTCGTGCGCGCCGCGCGCGAAGGCGGCAGCGCCGACGCCACGGCGGTGCAGGTCATCGCCGACGAGCTCAACGCCCTGCTCGGCGGAGCGCCGCGAGGCGACGAAGAAGACAATACGATCAGCGTCGAATCCCTCGATTTCGAGCCGGTCACCATCTCGCTCGACTCGATCTTCGATGTCGGCGAGGAGGAAGCGCCCGCGACGCAGGACTTCATCGTTCGGTTCAAGCCGAGCGCCGGCCTCTACGCCAAGGCCAACGAGACGCTGCGCCTCCTGCGCGAGCTCGGCCGCCTCGGCGAGACGAGCGTCGAATGCGACATCGGCGAAATTCCCCTGCTGACGGAGCTCGATCCGGAAGGAGCCTATCTGTGCTGGACGATCCGTCTGACGACGAGCGTCTCCGAGCAGCAGGTGCGCGAGATCTTCGAATTCGTCGAATGGGATTGCGAGCTCTCCGTCGAGACGGCGGATGTCGGCAAGCTGCTCGAGGAGCTGCAGGAGTCCTTGGAGCCGCGCGAGGCGCCTGCCGAACGGGCCGCGGTCGCGATCACGATCGCCGAACCCGCGGAAAAGAGCGTTGCGGTTGCGCCCGAGCCGCAATCCGGCCCCGCGACGAGCGAAGATCATCCCGCCGCCGGCAAGGCGGAAGCGGCGAAAGGCGAAGGCTCCGGCGCCGTGCAGGCGACGATCCGCGTCGATCTCGATCGCGTCGATCGCCTCATCAACCTGGTCGGCGAGCTCGTCATCAATCAAGCGATGTTGTCGCAACGGGTTTCCGAAGCCGGGCTGTCGCGCGCCTCCTCCGTCGTGATCGGCCTCGACGAGCTCGAGCAGCTGACGCGCGACATTCAAGACAGCGTGATGGCGATCCGCGCGCAACCGGTGAAGCCCGTGTTCCAGCGCATGTCGCGCACCGTGCGCGAGGTCGCGTCGATGACTGGAAAATCCGTGCGCCTCGTGATGGACGGCGAGGCGACGGAAGTCGACAAGACCGTCATCGAGCGCTTGACGGATCCGCTCACCCATATGATCCGCAACGCCGTCGATCATGGCATCGAGAAGGCGGAAGACAGAGTCGCGGCCGGCAAGCCCGAGGAAGGTTTGCTGCGCCTCTCGGCGACGCATCGCTCCGGCCGTATCGTCATAGAGGTGGCGGACGACGGCGCCGGCATCAATCGCGCGCGCGTGCGTCAGATCGCCATCTCCAAGGGCCTCATTCCCGCGGAGGCCAATCTCACGGATGACGAGGTCGACAATCTCATTTTCCTCCCTGGCTTTTCGACCGCCTCCTCGGTCTCGAACATCTCCGGCCGCGGCGTCGGCATGGATGTGGTCAAGCGCGCAATTCAGGCGCTCGGCGGCCGCATCTCCATCTCCTCGGTTCCCGGGCGCGGCTCCACATTTTCGATGAGCTTGCCGCTCACTCTGGCCGTCCTCGACGGAATGGTCGTGACCGTGGGCGGGCAGACGCTCGTCATTCCGTTGACTGCGATCATCGAGACGCTGCAGCCCAAGAAGGAGAGCGTGCACGAGCTCGGCAGCGGCGCGCGCGTCATCGCCACGCGCAACACCTTCACGCCGCTCATCGACGTCGGAGCGGTTCTGCTCTATCGCGACGAGCCGATCGATCCGACCTCACAGGTCGCGCTGCTCGTCGAGTCGGAGAGCGGCGCGAAATGCGCGCTGCTCGTCGATGCGATCCAGGGCCAGAGGCAGGTGGTGATCAAAAGCCTCGAGACCAATTACGGCCATGTGCATGGCATAGCGGCGGCGACGATCCTGGGCGACGGCCGCGTCGCTCTCATTCTCGACGTCGACGCCATCGTCGCGCGACCGCGCGCCGACATGATCGTCGCGGAACTGCCTGCAGCCGCCGAATAGGCCGCCTCGACGCCGACATCGCGTCCCGGCCTCGCCGGGACGCCGGGACGAACGAAACCGCAAGCCAGCTCATGAAAAACCGTCAAGTCGCCTCGACCCCGCTCGTCCCCGGAGAATTTCTGCTGACGCGGGACGACTTCCGCCGGATCGCCTCGATCCTGCACGAGGACGCCGGAATCTATCTTCCGGACTCCAAAGCGACGCTCGTCTATTCCCGTCTGGCCAAGCGGCTGCGCAGCCTCGGGCTCGAGAGCTTTCGTGATTATTGCGCGCTCGTCGTCAGCGAGAACGGCGTGGACGAGCGCCAGAAGATGATGGCGGCGCTCACCACCAATGTCACGCGCTTCTTCCGCGAGCCGCATCACTTCAAGCATCTCGAGGAAAATGTCCTCGCCAAGCGGGCGAGCGCGGTGCGCAAAGGCGCGCGCCTGCGCATCTGGTCGGCCGCCTGCTCCAATGGGCAGGAGCCCTATTCCATCGCCATGTCGATCCTCTCCGTCATACCCGAGGCGGCGGAGCTCGACGTGAAAATTCTCGCCACCGACATCGACCCGAACATGGTCACGGCCGGCGCGAATGGCGTCTATGGCCGCGATGTCATGGAGGCGGTGCCGTCGCATCTGCGCAGCCGCTGGTTCACGCCGCTCGGCGGCGGACGCGACGAATGGGGCGTGACGGAGGAGCTCGCCTCGCTCGTCTCCTTCCGCGAGCTCAATCTCATCGGCCATTGGCCGATGAGTGGCCGCTTCGATGCGATTTTCTGTCGAAACGTGGTGATCTACTTCGAAGAGAAGACGCAAGAGAATATTTGGAGCCGCTTCGTTCCCCTCTTCAATCCGGACGGCCGTCTCTACATCGGCCACTCCGAGCGCGTGTCCGGCGCCGCCGCATCCGCCTTCGAATATGACGGCGTCACCACCTATCGTCTCCGCGCCAGAGGAAAGTCGTAAGATGTCTGTTCGTGTGTTGATCGTCGACGACTCCGCCACAATGCGAGGCCTCATCGCGGCGACGCTCGGTCGGGACCCCGCCATCTCCGTCGTCGGCGAAGCCGCAGATCCGCTCGAGGCGCGGCAGGCGATCAAGACGCTCGATCCGGATGTGGTGACGCTCGACGTCGAAATGCCCAATATGAACGGCCTCGATTTCCTCGAGAAGATCATGCGGCTGCGTCCGACGCGCGTGATCATGGTCTCGACGATGACCGAGCGCGGCGCGTCGACGACGATCAAGGCGCTCGAGATCGGCGCCTTCGATTGTGTCGCCAAACCTTCGGCCAAGGATCCGCGTTCTTTCGACGAGCTTCCGGCGAAGATCAAGGCGATCGCGGCTTCGCCCATCGGCCGGCACGAGCCGAGCCGCCTGGAGCAGCCGCGCCAGGAGTCCGCCTCGGCGCCCGCGCTGCGCCGCGAGCCGCAGATTGCGGCGTCCCGCTATTCGCCCGACGGACGGCTGGTCGCGATCGGCTCCTCCACCGGCGGCGTGGAAGCGCTGCTGGCCATTCTCTCGCATTTTCCCGAAAATTGTCCGCCGACCATCGTCACGCAGCATATGCCGCCGGTGTTCACGGCGAGCTTCGCCGCGCGCCTCGATCGCCTGTGCAAGCCGCAAGTGACGGAAGCGACGGACGGCGCTCCGATCCTGCCCGGCCACGTCTATCTCGCGCCCGGCGGCGACGCCCATCTCGAGGTCGCGAGGCGCGCGAGCGGCTATCGCTGCCGGCTCGTCGATGCGGAGGCGGTGAACGGACATCGTCCGTCGGTGGACGTTCTGTTCAACTCCGTCGCCCAGAGCGCGGGGCGCAATTCGCTCGGCGTCATCCTCACCGGAATGGGCCGCGACGGCGCGGCGGGACTGCTCGCAATGCGCAAAATCGGCGCGGAGACGATCGGCCAGGACGAGGCGACCTCGCTCGTCTATGGAATGCCGAAAGCGGCCTTCGAGATCGGCGGAGTCGGCAAGCAGCTCGCGCTGCAGCGGATCGCCGCTCACATCCTGAATTCGACGAACCAGTGACAGTACGGGGGAATCCATGTCCATCGCCGCCCAGTTGAGAGTCTTGATCGTGGACGACACGAGCACGAGCCGAATGCTCATTCGCGACGGCCTCGAGGAGCTCGGCGTCCGCAACATCTTCTTCGCCGGCGACGGCGAGCAGGCGCTGCAGTTCATGATGGCCACTCCCGCGCATCTCGTCATCTCCGACTTCAACATGCCCAAGCTCGACGGCCTCGGACTGCTGAAGGCGATTCGCAGCTACAATGCGACGAAGAAAGTGCCGTTCATCATGCTCACCGGGCGCGCCGACAAGGCGTTGCTCGAGAATGCGGTGAAGCTCGGCGTCAACAACTTCCTCACCAAGCCATTCACCGTTCCGGCTCTGAAAAAAGCGCTCGAAGCGATCATCGGCAAACTCGCGTGATTCGAATGAACGCCGGCACGAAGCGAATCCACATCATCCAAGGCGAATATCGGGTCGTCGACGATCCGAACGCCGTCCTCGCGACGGTTCTCGGCTCCTGCGTGGCGGCCTGCCTCAGGGACGCCGACGCCGGCGTCGGAGGAATGAATCATTTTCTGCTGCCCGGCGATTTCACCTCGTCGCGCAATGGAGAAGCCGAGCGCTATGGCGTGCATCTCATGGAGCTGCTCGTCAACGGCCTCTTGAAGAAGGGCGCGCGCCGCGATCGTCTCGAAGGCAAGCTGTTCGGCGGCGCGCGCATGATGGAAGGCCTGTCCGACATAGGCGCGAAAAACGCCGAATTCGCGAAGCGCTTTTTGAAAAACGAAGGCATCCGCCTCGTCGCCGAGCATCTCGGCGGCGACAGGGGACGGCGCGTCGAATACGAGCCCGTCTCCGGGCGGGCGCGACAGAGCCTTCTCTCCGGCGCGACGCCGACCGCCGCGACGCCGCCGATCGTCATGCCGAAACTCCCTGCAGCCGGTTCACTGGAGCTATTTTGATGACCGAGCCGAAGACGACCTCGCCCCGCGGCGCAACTGCGCGGACCGAACCGCTGGTCGAGGTCCTCTTGCGGCTGGCGGCGGAGCTGGGCAACGTGGCCAAGGACACGGATCGACTCCATCGCCTCGTCGATGGCGTCGAATGGAGCAATGTGAAGGAAAAGCACGAGCTCATCCATTCGGCGCAGGCGATCGACGCGATCGAGCAGACGCTCTCGGGCCTCTCCGATTTCGTCGCGGCGCTCGCGGCTCTCTCGCCGCCTGATTGGGAGATCGCCGGCGAAACGGCGTCGCGCAGCGTCAAGCTCGCCGAGCTCGCCGCGCGCCTCGCGGATGGCTCTAACGACGGTCGAACGGACCACCCGGCGGGCGAATTCGAATTCTTCTGAGAGCCTTTTGAGCCGAAGCGGACGCCGGCTCGGCGGCGCAAACGCGTCAAAACAGAAACCGAGCTCATTCCTCGTCGGCGAGCAGGTCGCGCAGCTTGCGGCTTCGCGCCCATTGGGCGACGTCCTCGGCGACATTCTTGAACGCAGCTATGTCGGCCGGCTCGCGCGCCCGCTCCGCAGCGGTCTCCATCAATCCGGCGGCGACGGAGAGAAGAACGGTCGTCGCCGCGCGCAGAAAAGTCGCGGCGTCCTCGCCAGCGTCGTCCACCTCGGCCAGCAGGCGATTGACGGCGCCGCGCAGCTCATAGTCGAGCGCTTCCAATTCACGCCGCAGCGCCGGCGCGCAATCGCGGCATTGCGTGACGGAAAAAGGTCCGATCCGGCCGGAGGGACCGGGCTCTTCGTCGCCGTCCCGCGAGGACGGTTGCTCGAAATGCGTCACGGCGACCTCCAAACGCTGATCGACGACAGCCGCTCGTTTCGAGCCCTACATGAAGGCCCGGGAGGAATCAATCTACGGAACAACCTCTCGTTGCGAGCCGCCGCGCTTCTCGCCTCGACGCGGCTCACCTGAAGTCGGGCCCGCATAGCTGCATTTCCATCTGCGCATTGACCGCGTGCAGCTCGCCTTTCAGCCGCGCGACCTCCGCCTCTCGATCGCCGTCGAACAGCGTTCCCATCGGCGTCGGAACGCCGAGCGTGCGGACGCGATCGTCGGCGGCGATCTGATCCTGAGCGGAGCCGGCGAAGATCAGCGCCTGCGAGATGCGGGCGCGCCGCGCCACGAGCTGCGCGCAATCGGCGCCGGCGAACAGCGCCGGATCGACCGGAAGCGGCTCGACGTCCCGCGTCGGCTTGGCGCAGGCCGAAAGGCCGAGCGCGGCCGCGAGCGCAAGTCCGGCGAAGCGCGCGCGCGGCTTGCGCGCCAGCGCAAGACAAGCGGCGGAATAAGGGGATCGTCGTGTCGGGCTCATAATTCTCGATATCATGCGACGCCGGATCAGAAGTCGGTCCAGACCCTGGCGCGACGGTCGCTCGCGCCGACACGACGGTCAATATCCGAGGCGCGCCGCGTCGGGACGACGGGCGCGACGACTTCGCCGTCCGAGGCGGCGAGACGCAGCCCGGCGGCGCGCGCGTCTTCGGCGATCCGGAAACGCGAGATCAGAGCGATCAGCGCCCTCGTCTTCTCGCTGAGGCCATGGCTCACCGCGGTGGTCTGTTCCGCCATGGCGGCGTTCTGCTGCGTGATCATATCCATCTGTCCGACGGCGCGGTTCACCTCGTTCAGCGCCGCGGCCTGCTGCCGCGCGCGATCGGCGATCTCCGCCGCGACGCCATTGACGCGCGCGATCTCCTCGACGATGCGCGACAGCGCGCCGCCCGTGTCGCCGACGAGGGAGACGCCGCGGCCGATCTGCGCATTGGAGACGGAAATCAATATGTCGATCTCCTTCGCGGCCTTGGCGCTGCGGCGCGCGAGATCGCGGATCTCGGCCGCCACCACCGCGAAGCCGCGCCCCGCCTCGCCGGCCCGCGCCGCCTCGACGCCGGCGTTCAACGCCAGCAGATTGGTCTGCGTCGCGATCGAGTCGATGACGCCGATGATCTGCGCGATCTTCTTCGACGATTGCTCTATGTCGCCCATGGCGCCGATCGCCTGCCGCACGATGCCGCCGCTCGCCTCGGCCTCCGAGCTCATATTGGAGACGATCCGCCGCGCATTCTCGGCGTCCTCCGCCGTCTGCGCGACCGTCTCGGTGATCTGCGCGAGCGCGGCGGCCGTCTCCTCGAGGCTGGAGGCCTGGCTCTCCGTGCGCCGGGAAAGATCGTCGGCCGCGGCGACGGTCTCCTGCATGCCTGCGCCAAGGAGCCGCGTGCTCTCGGCCATCTCGCCGATCGCCTCGGACAATTGACCGACCGCAGTGTTGAAATCCGTCTGCAACCGTCGATAGGAGGGCGGAATCTCGTCGGTCAGCCGGTAGGTCAGATCCATCTCGGCGACCCTGGCGAGCCCGTCGCCGAGCAGCTGGACGATGCGCGCCTGCGCCGCATTGGCCTCGGCGATCATCCGCTCGTCGGCGCGATGATCGAGAATGACCTGCCGGAGATTGACGAAAGCCTCGGCGAGCCGCCGCACGCTCTCGGTACATTCGTCGATCTCGAGCCGACGGGATGTATCGCCGTCGGCGAGCCCGCGGATCGCCTCGGTCACCGCGGCGAGAGGAGCGACCATGCGCGTGCGCACGGCGACGCCGCCCAGAAAGCAGAGAATGGCGATGAGGACGGGCCCGATGAAGAGCATGGCGAACCGCGGATCGCGCGCGGCCTCCGAGCCGCCGGCCCCGGCGAAGAGGCTCCAGCTCGCGAGCGCCTGCGCGAATGCGATCGCGGAGATGATGGACAGCAATACGGCCGACCGCACGCGCAGTCCGGTCAGAAGAATGCCACGCGATCTGTTCACCATCGAATCTCCCGGCCACCCGAAACGAATGGTCGACTGCGGCGCTCTGGCCGACGAGAATTCGTCGGATCGAGGACGCCGGTCGTGAGCGCGACGAACCGCGCCCGCCCGGGACAACGCCTATCGACCGGACTCCCGAACCGCCGCGGGACCGTTATGGCTCAGTCAACGTTAAGTTAAGGTTAATAAAAGCCTATTTCTCGCCGTCGGAGAGCGCGGCGGCGCGCGTCTGCGCGAGCGCTTTCTCGATCTCGGGAAGAAGCGTCTCTTCCAGCGCCTGGCGGGTGAGAGGCCCGACGAATTTGTAGGCGATGGCGCCGTCGCCGCGAATGACGAAAGTCTCCGGCACGCCATAGACGCCAAAGTCGATCGCCACGCGTCCCGCGAGATCGACGCCGACGGCGGCATAGGGATTGCCGACCTCCTCGAGGAAGCGCAATGCGTTGGCGGGCTCGTCCTTATAGGCCAGGCCGGCGAGCGTGACGCCTTTTTTCGCGAGAGCGGGATCCTTGGCGAGCGTCAGCAATTGCGCATGCTCCGTGCGGCAGGGCCCGCACCAGGAAGCGAAGACATTCACGACGCTCACATGGCCCTTGCGCAGATCGTCGCCGGCGAGGCCGCCGACGCCGGCGAGCCCCGGCAGAGCGGGAAGCGAAAAGGCCGGCGCCTGCTTGCCGATGAGCGCCGAGGGCAGGCGCGAGGCGTCGCCCGCGAAGAGGCGCAGGAAGAACAGGATGGCGAGCGCCGCGAAGACGGCCAAAGGCAGGAAGAGCGCCAGCCGACCGCGCGGCGCGGGCGAGTCTTGCGTGCTCAAAGCCCCTCCCCGCGATCCCCGGCGCCATTCTTCTCGAGGCGCGCGAGCGCGCCGACGAGGCGGCGATGCTCGAGCAGAATGCGAATGAGCAGGCCGAGAATGACCGCCGCCGTCACGCCATAGGCCAGCACGATATAGCCCCAATGTTCGTCGGTCACTGCGCCGGCTCCAACAATTCGTCCGCCCCGCCCTCTTCGCCCGCCGCGGCCGCCTGCAACGCCAGCCGCGCGACGCGGCGGCGCAAAATTTCGTTGCGGATCGCCATCAGATGCAGAGCGAGGAACAGCGTCGTCGCGCCGAGCGCCATGATGAGCAGCGGCCACAACATCGAGGCGGCGATCATCGGGCCGCCGGCGCGGAACACGGAGGCCGGCTGATGCAATGTGTTCCACCAGTCGACGGAAAATTTGATGATCGGAATGTCGACGAAGCCGACGAGCGTCATGATCGCCGCCATGCGCGCGCCGCGTGGAGAATCCTCCATCGTCTGGCGAAGCGCGATGAGCCCCAGATAGAGCAGGAAGAGGATCAGCATGGAGGTGAGGCGGGCGTCCCACACCCAGAACGTCCCCCACATGGGCTTGCCCCAGAGCGAGCCGGTCACGAGGCAGATGAAGGTGAAGGCGGCGCCGAGCGTGGCGGCGGTCTTCTGCGCGGCGTCGGCCAGCGGATGCCGCCAGACCAGCACGCCGAGCGAGGCCGACGTCATGACCACATAGGCGAACATGGCGAGCCAGGCCGCCGGCACATGGATATACATGATCTTCACCGTCTCGCCCTGCTGGTAATCGGCTGGCGCGACGAAGAAGACGAGATAGAGGCCGAAGCCGATGAGCAGCGCGCTCGCGCCCCCTAGCCAGGGCAGGACGCGCCGCGTCAGCCGCAGAAAGACGGCCGGATTGGCAAGGGACGAAAACGCGATCATGACAACCCGCGGAACGAGACGGCGCGAGCGGGGAAGGCCTCACGCCCTCCCCGCCTGCGTCGCGATCAATTGGAGACCTTGGATTTCGACGATTCCGAAGGCTTCGACTGCTCGGCGGCGCTCTGCGGCTTGAACTTGCCGTGCAGAATGTCGACCGCGGCGGTGAGCTGCTTGTCCTTCTTGGGGTCCGGCGGCACATAGGCCTGCGAGCCGCTCTTCTCGTCCTCGCCATTCTTGAGATGGCCCTTGAGCGCCGCCTCGCCCTTGGTGTCGTCCTTGCCCTTGAGCTCGTCGGGCACGTCCTGCAGCAGCAGGACGTCCGGATCGATGCCCTTGGCCTGGATCGAGCGGCCGGACGGCGTGTAGTAGCGCGCCGTGGTCAGCCGCAGCGCGCCATTATTGCCGCCGAGCGGAATGATCGTCTGCACCGAGCCCTTGCCGAAGGAGCGCGTGCCGAGAATGGTCGCGCGCTTATGGTCCTGCAGCGCGCCGGCGACGATCTCGGAGGCCGAGGCCGAGCCGCCGTTGATCAGCACCACCACCGGCTTGCCGCGCGAAATGTCGCCGGCGGCGCGGGCGTTGTAGCGCTGAGTCTCGTCGGCCGTGCGGCCGCGCGTCGAGACGATCTCGCCATGGTCGATGAAGCTGTTGACGACCTGGATCGACTGGTCGAGCAGGCCGCCCGGATTGTTGCGCAGGTCGAGAACATAGCCCTTCAGCTTGTCGCCGGGCAACTCCTGCTGGAACTTCTGGATCGCCGTGCGCAGCCCGTCCGAGGTCTCCTCGTTGAACTGGGAGATGCGGATATAGCCGATGTCGTCGCCTTCCTTGTGCGAGCGCACCGACTTGATGTGGATCTCGGCGCGGACCAGCTTGACCTCGATCTTCTCCTTGTCCTTGCCGCGCAGGATGGTGAGCTTCACCGCCGTGTTGATCTGGCCGCGCATCTTGTCGACGGCCTGATTGAGCGTGAGGCCCTGCACATTCTCGTCGTCGATGGCGAAGATGAGATCGCCGGACATGACGCCGGCGCGGGAGGCCGGCGTGTCGTCGATCGGCGTGACGACCTTCACGAGGCCGTCCTCCTGCGTGACCTCTATGCCGAGACCGCCGAACTTGCCCTCGGTCTGCGTCCGCATATCCTTGAAGCCCTTGGCGTCGAGGTAGCTCGAATGCGGATCGAGCGACGTCAGCATGCCGTTGATCGCCGATTCGACGAGCTTCTGCTCGTCGGGCTTCTCGACATAATCGGCGCGAACCTTGTCGAAGACGTCGCCAAAGAGGCTCAGGTTCTTATACGTGTCCGCAGCGGCGGCGAAGGCGGGGGAGCCGATCAGCACGCGCGCTTGCTGTCCGAGCGTGGCGCATCCCGCTCCGATGACGATTCCCGTTATGATCAATGAGGCCTTGCGCATCATCCGCCAACCTTCTGAAGTTCCGGTTTCGCCCACCATGGGCCCGGATCGATGGACGTTCCGTCCTTGCGAAACTCGACATAGAGAATGGGCTGTTTCGCGCCGATAGCAATGGCCGCCGCAGTCCTGACGGCGCCCCCGCCCATGTTCGCCACCGGCTCGCCGGCCAGAACGAATTGTCCGACGGCGACGGAGATCTGGTCCATTCCGGCCAAGGTCACATAATAGCCGCCGCCGGCGTTGATGATCAAGAGTTGACCATAGGAGCGATAACGCCCGGCGAAGACGACCCAGCCGTCGCACGGCGCGGCCACGACGGCGTTTTCCCGCGCCGCGACGGAGATCCCCTTCTCGGTCGCGCCCGAGCCGTCCGAGGAGCCGAAGCGTTTGACGATCTCGCCGGCCGTCGGCAGCGCCAATCGACCTTTCAGATCGGCGAAGGCGACGGCTGGAGCGAGACGGGCGGCGTCCTTGAACGGAGCTGCGAGCGCCTTGGCGCGGCTCTCCTGCGACATGGCCGCGTCCGCGGCGGCGCGCTCGGCGTCGGCGCGACGCGCCGCCTCCGCCGCGCGCCGCGCCGACTCGACCTCGCCCTCCATGCGGGCGATCAGCTCTTTGAGGCTCGTCGCCTTGGCCGCGAGCGCGCGCGCCCGCTCGGCCTCGAAACCCAGCGCGCTCTGCGCCAGCATCAGCGCCTTCTGCCGCGCCTCGACGAGGGCGGCGAGGCGAACGCGCTCCTCCTTCAAATGCTCGAGCTCGACCAAGAGGCTCGCCTTCTCGGCCTCCATGCGGCGGCGCAGGGAAACGAGCTCGACGAGATCGGATTTGAGCGTCTCCATTTCGGTCCGCATCTGCGGCAGCACCGAGCCGAGCAGCATGGCGGCGCGAATGCTCTCCAGAATATCCTCGGGCTTGGCCAAAAGCGCCGGCGGCGGCTTGCGCCCCATGCGCTGCAGCACGATCAGCACCTCGCCGATCAGCGCGCGGCGGCCGGCGAGCGATCTGGCCAGCGCCCGCTCGCTCTCGGCCGTGGCCTCGAGCCGCGCGCCCACGTCCTCGGCGCGCGTCTCCAGCACGCCGACGCGCGGCGTCGCCTCGACGAGCGCCTGGTTGAGCTTCACCCGGTCGGCGCGCAACGTCTCGATTTCCGTCTCGATCTTGCGGCGGCTCTCGGCAGAGACGTTGATCGTGTCCTCGAGGCCGCGCAGCTCCGAGCGCTTTCCCGAAATTTCGGAACTGTCCTCGGCTCCCGACTGCGTCTCGACGATCGGCGTCGGCCGGAGCGTCGTCGGCGCGATCGCGCCGCGCAGATTTTCCGCGCGCGCGGGGTCGCCTATCGCCGCCAGGACGAGACACATAGCCGCAGCCGCGCGGCGTCCCTCGCCCAACTCCCGCCGCTCCGCTCTACGTCCCATCGCCCCCGCCGCTCGCCCTTCGCCTCCGAAACGGCGTCGAACCCGCCCGCCATCCGCGCCGCCGAAAAACGAAGGGGCGAATCTCGGGCGGCAGTTTGTCTATTCAATAACGTCCACAATGCGGCGGAGACGGCTCCAGGCTTCTGTTTTGACGAGAGCCGAACCGACGTCCACTTCGGCTGGAAACGCTCTAGCGCCGCGGCGACAGCCGCAGATCGACGCCGCTGCCGCTCTCGTTCTCCGGCGCGTCCTTGGACACCGGACCTCCGCTCTCGCCAGCGACGGAAAGTCGCCCGCGCTCGACCCCCATGCGGCCGAGATAATCGACGACGCGGGCGGCGCGGTCGCGCGCCAGCCGGCGCGCGGCGCGATCGCCGCCCTCGGCGCGCACGCGCACCTCGGCCTCGGTCTGGGGGCAGCGTTGCAGCAGACCGACCGTCTTGTCGAGCGCGCCGGTCGCGGCTCGTCTGACCCCGGCGCCCTGCCGGCTGAATTGAACCGGCTCGCGGGCGAGAGCGGCGGATATGGCCATCTGACAGGTCCCGACATCGAGCTCGCCGCTCGCCGGAACAAAGCCCGCATCCGCGCCCTGCTCCGGCGCGGCCGGCGCCGGCGGCGCGGCGGAGGGACGGGCGAGCTCCGGCGCGGCCGCCGAGGGCGTCGAGGGGGCCGGCTTCACGCCGTCGCGCGTCGGCTCCTTGGATTTCGCCGCCGGGCCCGCGGGCGCGGGCGCGCCATCGGTCGCCGGCTGCGGCGCGCCGCTCGGCGGAGCCTCCCCGGGCGTCTCCGGCGAGGCAGACCGCGGCGCCTCGCTCTCGCGCGCGGCGCGGCGCGCGGTCACGGCGTTCTCATAGGATTTGGCGCCCGAGCCCGTCAGCGCGTCCACCTCCGCGACGCGCCGGACGCCCGGAATGCGCGCGATCTGCTCTTCCGCCGCGGCGCGATCGGGGGCGTCGCGCGGCAGCAGAATGTCGCGGCCGGCGACGTCGAGATAGGCCGGATCGCCGCCGGCTTTCTCCACCGCGCTCGCCGCCTTGCGCTCGAGGTCCCGCTCCGTCGAACGTCCGGCGAGGAAGCCGGCGCCGAGCCAGATCAGCGCCAGAGGAATGAGACCGATCGCCCAGCCCTCATGGTCGCGCAGCGAATGCCGGCCGAGCAGCGCGCCGAGCGCCGCCCCGGCGAGAAAGGCCGGTAAGAGCATGAGCGCCGTCTCGAGCCAGAAGGCCGGGCGCCCCGGCAGCAGGCCGAGCGCGGCGACCAACAGCCCCGCGGCGAAGGCCAGAGCGAACCAGATCAGCCAGCCGGCGACCAAGCCCCGCTCGGGCCGACGGACGATGGAGAGCGCCGTCGCGAGCCCGACCGCAAAGGCCGAGACGCCCCAGGCCCAGAAATGCGTGAGGAGATAAGTCATGGCGCTCGCATGGTCCGGCCGGCTCGGCGAGATTGCGTCACGGGCCGATCTTTGGCAAGGCTCGGCCCGCCATCTGTCGGCCCGCAATCTTAGTGGCGAGCGAGCGGGATCGATCGAAAGCCGCTCCCGGGAATATATGCGTCAGATCTTCTCACGCACGAATTCCAACAACAGGCTGGCGGGCCGGGAAGGCTCACGTCCTGTCGCGGCCATCAGACCGAAGCGCCGATAAAGCGGCGGATCGAGCCGCGCCACGCGCAAGCCCCTCCGATTCTCAGGCAGAGTCGATTCCGGCACAACGCTGACGCCGACGCCCTCGCGGACCAGCGCAATGGCGCTGGTCCAATCGCGTATCTCCATCCGCACGTCGCCGAGCGAGAGGCCGGCGGCTTCCATGAGCGCGCCGGCATGGACATGGCATCCCCCGGTCGCCAGCACGAACGGCTCGGCGACGAGCTCGGCCAGCGAGATTGCGCCGCGCCGGCCGAGGCGGTGACCTGCGGGCGCGACGCCGACCCACGCATCTTGTCCGATAGGCGCAGCCGCGCGGTCCGGCGATGGATCGAGCACGACGCCGAGATCGACGGTCCCCGCTTTTAGCCAGACTTCGACTTCGCGATCATCCGTCTCGAGCGCCACTATCTCTATGCCGGGATGGAGCGACCGGAAGCGCCGCAGAAGCGGCGGCAGCACCGTTGCGAAAACGCTCGGAAAGGCGGCGATGCGGATCGAACCCATTTCTTCGCCCGCCGCTTTCGCCGCCTCCTGCCGAATCGCCTCCAAATGGGCGATGACGGCCCGCGCATGGGTGAGCGTCTGCTCGCCGAAGGCCGTCAGCTCGACGCCATGTCGCCGCCGCGCCAGCAGCTTCACGCCGAGGATTTCTTCCAGCGCGGCGATCGCCTGGCTCATGCCGGATTGCGTGACTCCGACCGCTTCGGCGGCAGCGGTGAAGCTGCCGGCTTCGGCGACGGCGATCAGGCTGCGAAGCTGGGTGAGATTCATAGTAGAAAAACTTATACCAAGATTCTTTGTCAGTAATTTCACTTCTTCTTATCGCTCGGTCAATATCCGGCGTGACACTCCCGACAGCGGAAATTTCTCGATGAAGCTCTATTTCGCGCCCGACACTTGTTCCCTTTCGCCGCATATCGTGATGCAGGAACTGGGGCTGTCCTATGATCTCGTCAGGGTGAACAACCGGACGAAGCGCACCTCCGAGGGCGGGGATTTCCTGGCCGTCAACCCGAAAGGCTATGTCGCGGCGCTCCTCCTCGACAGCGGCGAGGTGCTGACCGAAGGACCTGCGCTGGTTCAGTATCTTGCCGATCTGGAGCCAGAGGCAGGGCTCGCTCCCATGAATGGAACGCTGGAGCGCGCGCGGCTCCAGGAGTGGCTGAACTTCATCGCCAGCGAAATCCATGCTGGATCGAGCCCGCTGTTCAATAAAGAATTGCCGGCAGCGGTTCGCAAAATGCTCGAGATGCGGCTATTCGAGCGCTTCGATCTGATCGACGCGCGGTTGGCGAAGCACGCCTATCTGATGGACAACGGCTTCAGCGTCGCAGACGCCTATCTGTTCGCTGTCCTGAACTGGATGCCGGCGCTGGCGATCGAGCTCGAAAGCTGGGCGCACATCATTGCCTATCGGGAACGAATCGCGGCGCGGCCGTCGGTCCTGGCGGCGCGAGCGCGGGAGGCGGAAATCCCCGCGGTCGAGTGAGTGCGACACCGCCGCGAGCCGAACTTCGTGAGCTCCGAGCGGCTCGACTCGGACGGTTTCCGGGCGACGGGGAGAAGGAAGCGACCGGCCGCCGCGCAAAGACCTGGAGAACCGCCTCACACCCGCATCGGCATCAGCACATAGAGCGCGCTCGCGCCGTCGCGGTCCTGGATCAGCGTCGGCGAGCCGGGGTCGGCGAGCCGGAACAGCGCCGTGTCGCTGTCGAGCTGATCGGCGATGTCGAGCAGATAGCGGGAGTTGAAGCCGATATCGATCGGCGGGCCGTCATAATCGGCCTCGATCTCCTCCACCGCCGAGCCCTGATCGGGATTGGTGACGGAGAGCACCAGCTTTCCGTCCGCGAGCGCGAGCTTCACCGCGCGGCCGCGCTCCGACGAAATGGTCGAGACGCGATCGACCGCCTCGCGGAACACGCCGCGCTCGACGGTGAGGCGCTTGTCGTTATTGGCCGGAATGACGCGGCCGTAATCGGGGAAAGTGCCGTCGATGAGCTTCGTCGTCAGCACGGTCTCGCCGAAGCTGAAGCGCATCTTGTTCTGGGAGAGCTCGATCGTCACCGCCTCCTCGGCGTCCTCGACGAGACGCAGCACCTCGGCGACCGCCTTGCGCGGCAGGATCACGCCGGGCATTCCCACCGAGCCCGCCGGCGCCGGCAGCTCGACCCGCGCCAGGCGATGGCCGTCCGTCGCCACCGCGCGAAGCAGCTGATGGCCTTCGACCTCGGTCGAATGCAGGAAGATGCCGTTCAGATAATAGCGCGTCTCCTCGCTGGAGATGGCGAATTGCGTCTTGAGGATCAGCTTCTTCAGATCGGCCGGCGCGAGCGCGAAGCGATGCGAGAAATCGCCCGACGTCACATCCGGAAAGTCGCTCTCCGGCAGGCTCTGCAGACTGAAGCGCGAGCGGCCCGAGCGCAATGTGAGCTGGCCCTGCTCGCCCGTCGCCTCCAGCGAGACCTGCGCGCCTTCCGGCAGCTTGCGGACGATGTCGTAGAGCGTGTGGGCGGGAAGCGTCGTCGCGCTCGGCTGGGCGACGTCGGCGGGGACTTTCTCGGTGATCTCGAGATCGAGATCGGTCGCCTTCAGCAGCAGCGCCCCGGCGGAGGCGTCGATCAGCACATTGGCGAGGATCGGGATCGTCGTGCGTCTCTCCACCACCCGGTGAACATGGCCGAGGGCGCGCAGCAGCGCCGCTCTCTCGATGGTGACTTTCATGACGCTCGATCCGTGCCGCGGTTTTTCGCTCCAAGGGCGAGACTTTGGCAAGCTGGAACGAATAGCGCAAGTGGCGCAAGCGGTTCGACCGCCTTTCTGTGCATAAGTTCCTATCCGCGTCTCTCCATGACGGAAAGCGGCGCCCCGCCTTGCTTAACCGGCCCTTAAATCGACAGCATTAAAGCTAGTGTCGGCGTCGGCCGCGCGCACCCATGCCGCGGCGAAACGGAACCCCGAGGCGGCGGACCCACCATGGCGCGCGAGAGACAACGCCGCGAACCGCGTTTCGACGGCGACGGGAGCGGCGATCTTCGCGCCGACCCGCGAGAGGATCGCATGGCGAAACCGAAGCGCAAGGGCAAGAGCGCGCCGCCGCCGAACGATATCGACGACGATCCGCCGCCGCGCGCCGCCAAACAGAAGAAAAAGCGCGGCGGCTTCGGCCTCGGCGGCGTCGTCTATTGGGGCGCGGTGCTCTCCATCTGGGGCGCGATCGGGACCGGCGGGCTTTTCGCCTATCACGCGGCGCAATTGCCGCCGATCGACACTCTGGCCGTCCCCAAGCGCCCGCCCAATATCGCCATACTCGCGGCCGACGGCGAATTGCTCGCCAATCGCGGCGACACCGGCGGGGCGGCGGTGCGGCTCGTCGATCTGCCGCCCTATCTGCCCAAGGCCTTCGTCGCCATAGAGGACCGCCGCTTCTATTCCCATTGGGGCGTCGATCCGATCGGCGTCGCGCGGGCGCTGACGCGCAACGTCGCCGGGCGCGGCGCTATGCAGGGCGGCTCGACGCTCACCCAGCAGCTCGCCAAGAATTTGTTCCTCACCCAGGAGCGCACCATCTCGCGCAAGATCCAGGAGGCGATCCTCGCGCTCTGGCTCGAGCACAAATATTCCAAGGACCAGATTCTCGAGCTCTATCTCAACCGCGTCTATTTCGGCTCCGGCGCCTATGGCGTGGAGGCGGCGGCGCAGCGCTATTTCGGCCATGGCGCCGCCCAAGCGACGCTCGCCGAGGCCGCCGTGCTCGCCGGCCTGATGAAAGCGCCGAGCAAGCTCGCGCCGGATCGCAATCCCGAAGGCGCGACCGAGCGCGCGGCGCAGGTCGTCACCGCAATGGCGCAGGAGGGCCATATCACCGAATCCATGGCCAAGCTCGCCCTCGGCCGGCCGGCTGTCGCGCGGAGGGATCGCGGCGCGGGCTCGATCAATTACGCCGCCGATTATGTGATGGACATGCTGGACGACACGATCGGCGCGATCGACCAGGACATCGTCGTCACCACGACGCTCGACCGCAAGCTCCAGGAGGCGGGGGAAAAAGCCGTCACCGACGAGCTCGACAAGAAGGGCGACAAATTCGGCGTCAGCCAGGGGGCGCTCGTCGCGCTCGACCCCAATGGAGCCATCCGCGCGCTGGTCGGCGGACGCA
Organism: Methylosinus sp. Ce-a6; assembly: GCF_009811655.1. GTDB lineage: Bacteria > Pseudomonadota > Alphaproteobacteria > Rhizobiales > Beijerinckiaceae > Methylosinus. The sequence continues at coordinate 96,934 of NZ_BGJX01000001.1, forward strand.
ATTACGCCGAGAGCCAGTTCGACCGCGCGGTCTCCGCCAAGCGGCAGCCGGGCTCCGCCTTCAAGCCTTTCGTCTATCTCGCCGGGCTCGAGCACGGGCTGACGCCCGACACGATCCGCGAGGACGGGCCGATCAATGTGAAGGGCTGGCAGCCGGAGAATTACAGCCGGGAATATTTCGGCCCGGTCACGCTGACCAAGGCGCTCGCCCTGTCGCTGAACACGGTGGCCGTGCGCGTCGGCCTCGAGGCGGGGCCGAAGACGGTGGTCAAGACCGCGCATCGTCTCGGCGTCGCCTCCGAGCTGCAGCCCAACGCCTCCATCGCGCTCGGCACGTCGGAGGTCACGCCGCTGGAGCTCGTCGCGGCCTACGCCCCCTTCGCCAATGGCGGCGTCGGCGTGCAGCCGCACATCATCTCCAAGGTGCGCACGGCCGCCGGCAAGCAGCTCTACGCCCGCAAGGGCTCGAGCAACGGCCGCGTGATCGAGCCGCAATATGTGGCGATGATGAACACGATGATGGAGGAGACGCTCTCCACCGGCACGGCGCGCAAGGCGGAGCTGCCGGGCTGGCGCGCCGCCGGCAAGACCGGCACCAGCCAGGATTTCCGCGACGCCTGGTTCGTCGGCTATACGCCGCATCTCGTCGCCGGCGTCTGGCTCGGCAATGACGACAACTCGCCGACGAAGAAAGTCTCCGGCGGCAATCTGCCGGTGGAAGTCTGGAGCCGCTTCATGAAGGCGGCGCATCAGGGCGTGCCGGTCGCGGCCCTTCCTTCGGGCTCCTGGCGCTCGGCCGCGGCGCCGGAGAGCGCCTCGCCGATCGCGCCGCTGCTCAATCTCTTTTCCTCCGATCCCGAGCCCGAGGCCGCGCCTCCGAAATCCACGCGCCGCCGCCCGGCGCGCGACGACGACGAAGACATCGCCCCCGGCTCCGTCCATGGGCTCGAGGCGCTGCTGCCGCCGGCCGACATTCCGAACCAGGGGCCTCCACGCCCGCGACGCAGTCCCTCGCGCGAAGAGAAGAACATATTCGAGAAACTGTTCGGCGGCTGACGCCGCCGAGAGTCTTTCCGACGCCGAACCGGCGTCCGCTTCGGCCGGAAACGCTCGAGCGAGCGTTTCGCTCTCCTCAAATTGTGAGACAAACGGCACGACAATTGCGACGGTCGGGGCGAGAACCTGTCCGCATGTCGCTTTTGTCGCAAAAGCGGCGTGCCTTTCGCAAAGTGGAGAAAGCGATATGAGACTGGCGGAGGCTTTCGCTTCGGCGACGCTCGACGATATCAAGGCGGCGCTCGACGGCGGCAAATTGGTTCTGTATTCGACCGGACGTCCGATCGGACCAGACCATGCGATCACCCGCAGCGAGGTGATGGCGACATTCACCTTCCAGTCTCCCGCTTTCGGCCCGGACGCCGCCGACGGGGCCACCGCGCCGCTGTTCGTCGAGACATCCGTCGTCGCGACGGGCATCGGCACGCCGGGCTGGGCGCGCCTCTCCAAGGCCGACGGCGCGCCGGTGGCCGATCTCTCGGTCGGCCCGGGCAATACGGAAATCAAGCTGGCGAGCGTCTCCGCCACCAAGGACTTCCCGGTCACGGTCACCGCGCTCAAGTTCCTGCCGGCCGAGGCGATCGAATGGACGAAGACCGAGTTCGGCCATGTCTTCGTGACCAATCACGACAACCCGTTCCGCAAGGTCTCCGTGCGCGGCTGATTTCGATGTGGAGCTGAAGAGGCGCCGCGCGCCCGCCGGCGCCGTCTCGCGCGGTCCCCAGACGCATTCCCGGCGTCTGGCGGACCGCGCTTTTTTATGCGCGCTCTATTATTCGGCGATGTCCTCGAGCCAGCGCGCGATGAAGCGCCGGCCGAGGCCGGGCGCTTTGGCCGCCGCCGCGGCGCGCAGCCCCACTATGGGGACGCCAGCGGCCGAGAGCGCGCCGCCACGTCCCGCCTTTGTCAGAGTGATAGGCGAGAAGCCGATCTCCTTGCCGGCGCCGTCCGAATAGGCTCGGGCGCCGCGCGCGACGAGGAGAGCGTCAGCTCATTTAGACGGAGAGTCATTCCCGACGCTCGCGCGGCGAGCGATCGGGAATCCAGAGCAACAGGCGGAGTTTTCGTGTCGTTGTGCTGGATTCCCGTCAGGCCTTCGGCCTGCCGGGAATGACAACGCCCTTTCAACTCAGGTGACGCGGCTCATGAAGACCCTCGCCGCGCGCCGGCCGAGCCCGGCTCAGTCCGAGGTGATGACGACCTCCGGATAGACGTCGTTCTCCTCGCGGTCGAGCCCGTCCTCCTCGGCTATGGTGACGCCCGCGATGCAGACCTCATTGTCGTCGATGACGACCTCGACCCTTTCGAGCTGAGCGCCGACGCAGGGGCCGTCGTTGCAGACGCCCGTCGGAATGTCGAATTGCGCGCCATGCTTGCCGCAGAGCAGGAAGCGCTGCGTCGGGTCCAGGAAGGATTTGGGCTCGAAATCGAGCCGGCTGCCCTGGTGCGGGCAGCGATTCACATAGCCGTAATATTTGCCGACGTGGCGCACGATGACGACGGGAAAGGGAACCGTCTTCCCCTCCTCGTTGACGCGCGCCAGCACATAGCCGACGGCGCGTCGCTTGGCGACGTCATTCACATGGCAAACGGCGAAGATTTCGCGTGCCGGCTCTTCCATACCGTTTCCTCCTCGGAATTCCTGCAAGGTGGAAAAGGACGAAGCAATCTCGGCGCCGGGCGGGTCGTGGCGCCATTCGGATTCCTCCGGTAAAGCATTCGCGGTGAAGCTTTCGATATGGCGCCGCCGTCAGCCTCAGTGGAGGCTGACGGTCTGGAGCTGGTGCTCCCAGGCGTTGGCGAGGGCGCCCTCTTCCGTGTCGGCGAGGACGATCGGCGTGCCGTCGGCGCCGAGCAGCGCGAATAGAGTGATGCCGGGCTCTATGGCCGGAGCCTGAGGGTAGAGTCGCTTGACGTCCTCCGAGCGCATCGTCCGGACATAGGCGATGGCGCCATCGCCGAGATGCGCGAACTGCTCGGGAGTCAGCGGGGGAAATCGTCTTTCGGTCGCGGTCTTGCCTTCCATCTCACTCTCCTCGGCGGTCGCATCGACCCGCCCGGCGGACGCCTACTTTGCGTAGCACGAGAGATATCTGTGCATCGCAGCGGCCGATTTTCAGGGGCGCTGTCCGAGATTTTTTCGTGAAACCGTCACAAATCAAGCACGAGGCGCGCGGGATCCTCGAGCTGCTCCTTGACCCTCACCAGGAAAGTGACCGCCTCTTTGCCATCCACGATGCGGTGGTCATAGGAGAGGGCGAGATACATCATGGGGCGGATTTCGATCTTGCCGGCGACGACGACCGGCCGCTCCTCGATCTTGTGCATCCCCAATATGCCCGATTGCGGCGCGTTCAGAATGGGCGTGGACATCAGCGAGCCATAGACGCCGCCATTGGAGATGGTGAAGGTGCCGCCAGTCAGATCCTCGAGGTCGAGCCGGCCCTCGCGGGCTTTGCGGCCGAATTCGCCGATCGCCTTCTCGATCTCGGCGACGCTCAGCCGATCCGCGTCGCGCACCACCGGCACGACGAGCCCTTTCTCCGTGCCCACGGCCACGCCGATATGGCAATAATGCTTATAGATCACATCGGCGCCGTCGATCTCGGCGTTGACGGCCGGGATCTCCTCGAGCGCCTTGCAGCAGGCCTTCACGAAGAAGCCCATGAAGCCGAGCTTCACCTGATGCTTCTTCTCGAACAGATCCTTGTAGCGGTTGCGCAAGGACATCACCGCGGACATGTCGACCTCGTTGAAGGTCGTCAGCATGGCGGCGGCGGATTGCGCTTCCTTGAGGCGCCTGGCGATGGTCTGGCGCAGGCGGGACATGCGCACCCGCTCCTCGCGCTCGGCGTCGGCCGCCGGCGCGGCCGGGCGCGGCGCCGGCGGAGCGCTGACCGGCTCGGGCGCGGCGGGCGGCGAGACGGCGGGCGGCGGGACGGCGGGCGCGGGCCGCGCCGCCAGAGCGAGAACATCGGCTTTCAGCACTTGGCCATGCTTGCCGGAGCCGACGACGCCGGAGAGATCGACGCCCTGCTCTTTCGCGATTCTCGCGGCCGATGGCGCAGGCGGCCGCGACAGGGCGGCGCCGGCCGCGTCCCCGATGGGCGCCGCGGCGGCAGGCGGCGGCGCGACGATCGGCGCCGCGGCGGCCGGACGCGGCGCGGCGGCGGCGCCTTCGGCGATCTGCCCGAGCAGCGCGCCGGGCGCGACCGTCTCGCCATCCTTGGCGAGAACGTCGGTCAGCACCCCGGCGGCGGGGGCGCTCACCTCGAGCGTGACCTTGTCGGTCTCGAGCTCGACCAGCGCCTCGTCGGCGGCCACAGTATCGCCCGGCTTCTTGAACCAGCGGCCGATCGTCGCCTCGCTCACCGATTCCCCGAGGGTCGGAACGCGAATTTCGGTCATGATCACTCCGCGGCGAGAGAGATGCGCGTCGCGAAGGCCTCGTCGAGAAAGGCCCTGAGCTGCGCCTGATGCTTGGACATGGTGCCCGCCGCCGTCGAGGCCGAAGCCGGCCGACCGATATAGCGGGCGCGCTTCGACTTGCCGCCGACCTGCGTCAGCACCCATTCGAGATAGGGCTCGACGAAGGACCAGGCGCCCATGTTCTTGGGCTCCTCCTGACACCAGAAGACATCGGCCTGCTTGAAGCGCGACATCATCGTCACGAGGCCCTTCAGCGGGAAGGGATAGAGCTGCTCCACGCGCAAGAGATAGACGTCATTGGCGCCGCGCGACTCGCGCTCCTCGAGCAAATCATAATAGACCTTGCCCGAGCACAGGATCACGCGCGCGATCTTGTCGTCGGCCGCGAGGCGGAACTTGTCCGAGGGCTGCAATTCGGCGTCGTCGGAGATGAAGCGATGGAACATCGTCCCCTCGCCCATCTCCTCGAGACGCGAGACGCAGCGCTTGTGGCGCAGCAGCGACTTCGGCGTCATCAGCACCAAGGGCTTGCGAATGTCGCGATGCAATTGCCGACGCAGAATGTGGAAGTAGTTGGCCGGCGTCGAGCAATTGGCCACTTGCAGATTGTCTTCCGCGCAGAGCTGCAGATAGCGCTCGAGCCTGGCGGAGGAGTGCTCCGGCCCCTGCCCCTCGTAGCCGTGCGGCAACAGGCAGACGAGGCCCGACATGCGCAGCCATTTGCGCTCGCCGGCGGAGAGGAACTGGTCGAAGACGACCTGCGCGCCATTGGCGAAATCGCCGAATTGCGCCTCCCACAGAACGAGCGCGCGCGGCTCGGCGAGCGAATAGCCATATTCGAAGCCGAGCACGGCCTCTTCCGAGAGCATCGAATTGATGACCTCGAAGCGCCCCTGCCCGACGCCGACATGGTCGAGCGGCAAATAGCGGGATTCGTCCTCCTGATCGATCAGCACGGAATGGCGCTGCGAGAATGTGCCGCGCTCGCTGTCCTGGCCGGAGAGGCGGACATTATAGCCTTCCGCGAGCAGCGAGCCCAAGGCCAGCGCCTCCGCCGTCGCCCAATCTATGCCGACGCCGCTCGAGATCGACGCGCGGCGCGTGTCGAGGAAGCGCTGGATCGTGCGATGAATGTGGAAATTCTCCGGGACTTTCGTCATCTCGACGCCGATGCGGCGCAGGCTCTCCACCGGCACGCCGGTCTTGCCGCGGCGCTCGTCCTCCGAGGACTGATAGCCGGGCTTCACGCCGGCCCAGCGGCCATCCAGCCAGTCCGCCTTGTTGGGCTTGTAGGACTGGGCGGCTTCGAGCTCCTGCTCGAGGCGCTGGCGCCATTCGTTCTTGACCGCGTCTATATCCTCGCGCGTCATCAGCCCTTCGGCGACGAGCTTCTCGCCATAGAGCTCAAGCGTCGTCTTATGCGAACGAATTTTTTTATACATCAACGGCTGGGTGAAGGCCGGCTCGTCGCCCTCATTGTGGCCGAAGCGGCGATAGCACCACATGTCGATGACGACGGGCTTTTGGAACTGCTGACGGAACTCGGTCGCGATGCGCGCGGCGTAGACGACCGCCTCCGGATCGTCGCCATTCACGTGGAAGATCGGCGCCTCGACCGTCTTGGCGACGTCGGACGGATAGGGGGATGAGCGCGAGTAGCGCGGATAGGTGGTGAAGCCGATCTGATTATTGATGATGAAATGCACCGAGCCGCCGGTGCGATGGCCTTTGAGTCCCGAGAGGCCGAAACATTCCGCGACGACGCCCTGGCCGGCGAAGGCGGCGTCGCCATGGATGAGCAGCGGCATCACCACGCGCCGCTCCGTCTCCGTGCAACGATATTGGTCCTGCTTGGCGCGCGCCTTGCCGAGCACCACCGGATCGACGATCTCGAGATGCGACGGATTGGCCGTCAGCGACAAATGCACCCTATTGCCGTCGAACTCGCGGTCGGACGACGCGCCGAGGTGATATTTGACGTCGCCCGAGCCTTCGACCTCGTCCGGCAGGAAGGAGCCGCCCTTGAACTCGTGGAACAGAGCGCGATGCGGCTTGCCCATCACCTGGGAGAGGATGTTCAGCCGGCCGCGATGCGCCATGCCGAGCACGATCTCCTTCGCGCCCAGCGCGCCGCCGCGCTTGATGATCTGCTCCATCGCCGGCACGATCGACTCCGCGCCGTCGAGGCCGAAGCGCTTGGTGCCCGTATATTTGACGTCGAGGAATTTCTCGAAGCCTTCCGCCTCGACGAGCTTGCGCAGAATGGCCTTCTTGCCTTCCTCGGTGAAGGCGATCTCCTTCTTGGGGCCTTCGATGCGCGCTTGAATCCAGGCCTTCTCCTCCGGATTGGAGATATGCATGAACTCATAGCCGATGGGCCCGCAATAGGTGCGGCGCAGGATCGCCACCATCTCGAAGACGCTGGCGTATTTCATGCCCATCACGCCGTCGATGAAGATCTTGCGGTCGTAGTCCTCGTCGGTGAAGCCATAGGTCTCGGGATGCAGCTCGCCATGGTCGTGGCGCTGCTCGAGGCCGAGCGGATCGAGATTGGCGTGCAAATGACCGCGCATGCGATAGGCGCGTATCATCATCAGCGCGCGAACGCTGTCGCGAGCGGCGCGCTGAATCTCCTCGGCCGAAGGCGCGCGCTCGCCGGGCGCAGCCTTGGCCGTGGGCTCGGAGACAGGCTCCGATACAGGCTTGGCGCTCTCGCGCGGCTCGCCGCCGAGCGCCGCGACGAGCTCGTCCGCCGGCGTCGCCGGCCAGCCGGGACGCGCCCAAGATGGACCAATCGACGGACCGCCGGCCGCAGGCGCGGCTTCGGCGTCGAGGCTCGCGAAATAGTCGCGCCAGGCCGGGCCGACCGAGGAGGGATCGGCCTCATAGGCCGCGAGCAGATGTTCGATGTAGCTGGCGTCGACGCTCTGCAGCAGCCTGTTCCCAACGGAAGCGTTCCCGCGCGACGAGGGCTTTTCGCCGCCCGCCGATCCGCCATTCGTCTCGAGACGCGCCATTCTGTTCAGTCTCCCGAGCGCCGAACCTTCTCGAAGTTGAACGAAATCATTTTGACAATTCTTTAAAGATTTCGCTCCGCGCTTTTTTTCGAAGGGATGCGCCGGCGATTCGCTCGCCGGCGCGAGGAGGGACCCCCCGAGACTTGTGTCCGATCCCATTGGATCGGAATTCTGATCGCTCGAACGATTCCGTTCGAGCGGAAAGCGCTCTAACGGTTCAGCGTTTCGACCAAAGTCTTGCCGAGCCGCGCCGGCGAGGGCGAGACGACGATCCCGGCCGATTCCATCGCCGCGATCTTGCTCTCCGCGTCGCCTTTGCCGCCGGAGACGATCGCACCGGCGTGGCCCATGCGCCGCCCCGGAGGGGCGGTACGGCCCGCGATGAAGCCGACCATCGGCTTCTTGCGGCCCCGCTTCGCTTCGTCTTTCAAGAACTGGGCCGCGTCCTCTTCGGCCGAGCCGCCGATCTCGCCGATCATGATGATGGATTTGGTGGCCTCGTCGGCCAGAAACAACTCCAGCACCTCGATGAAGTCGGTTCCCTTGACCGGATCGCCGCCGATTCCGACCGCGCTCGTCTGGCCCAAGCCCTCGCGGGTCGTCTGGAACACGGCCTCATAGGTCAGCGTGCCGGAGCGCGAGACGACGCCGACGGAGCCTTTGCTGAAGATGTTGCCCGGCATGATGCCGATCTTGCTCTCGCCCGCGGTGACGACGCCCGGGCAATTGGGCCCGATGAGGCGGGATTTGGAGCCCGTCAGCGCGCGCTTGACGCGGATCATGTCATGGACCGGAACGCCCTCGGTGATGGCGACGATGAGCGGGATCTCGGCGTCGATCGCCTCGCAAATGGCGTCGGCCGCGCCCGGCGGCGGCACATAGATGACCGAAGCGTCGGCGCCGGTCTTCTCCCGCGCCTGCGCCACCGTGTCGAAGACGGGGAGATCGAGATGGGTCGAACCGCCCTTGCCGGGCGAGACGCCGCCGACCATGCGCGTGCCGTAGCGCACCGCCTGCTCGGAGTGGAAGGTGCCGGTCTTGCCGGTAAATCCTTGACAGATGACCTTGGTGTTCTTGTCGATGAGGACGGACATTCGAGCCCCTGGGGCGTCGGGGCGCGTCAGCGCCGCCAGTCTTTTCGGGGAGCGCGCCCGCTCAAATCACGGGCAGCGCGACGATCTGCTCGCTCGAAACGCGTTATTTCGCCTCTTCGACGAGCCTGGACTGCAAATTATTGAGAAACGTCGCCCGCATCAAGGCTGTGCGAGGCGGAAGCTGGCCCGGCTCCTGCGCGAAATTGCGGCAGAATGCGCAAGCGCCGACAGGGCCGGAGAATTTCTAGGCGCCGCGCCGGCGGGGGCAGACAAGTCGTCGCCGCAGCGCCTATATCCACCGAGCGGCCGCCCGCGCGGGGCGCGGAGCGAAAAATCGAGGGCGCGCATGGGTGAGCACGGCGTGCGGCGCGAAAGCCGCTTTCTCGCCGCCGAAGACGGGCTGCGGCTTCACTATGCGGAATACGAGCCGGCCGGCGGCGGCGGGGCCGTTCCGGTCGTCTGCCTTCCCGGCCTCACGCGCTCGGCGCTGGATTTCCATTCCCTGGCGCAGGCGCTCGCCAGCCGCGGCCGGCGCGTGCTGGCGCTCGACTATCGCGGCCGCGGCCTCTCGGAATGGGACGCGGATTGGAAACGCTACAGCCTGGAGGTCGAGGAGGCCGATATTCTGGCCACGCTCGCGGCGGCCGGCGTCGAGAAGGCGGTCTTCGTCGGCACGTCGCGCGGCGGCATTCACGTGATGCGCCTCGCCATGCGCAAGCCCGAGATTCTGCGCGCCGCGGTCGTCAACGACATCGGCCCGGTCGTGGACGCCGCCGGGCTCAGGCGCATAAAGGGCTATGTGGGGCGCCAGCCGGGCTCCGCCACGATGGCGGTGGCGCTGGCCGCGTTGAAGCTCGTCGCCGGGCCGCAATTCACGAGCCTCGACCAAGCGGAATGGGAGGAGTGGGCGCAGTCCACTTTCGTCGAGAAGAACGGCCGGCTCGAGCTACGCTATGATCCGGCGCTCTCCCATACGCTCGACGAGGTCGGGCCCGACAGCGGGCCGATTCTGTTCGAAGAGGAATGGAAGGCCATGGCCGCCATTCCGACGCTCGTCCTTCGCGGCGGCAATTCCGACCTGCTCTCGCCCGAGACCTTCGCCGCGATGGATGAAGGCCATCCGCTGCTCGAGCGTCTGACCGTGCCGGGCCAAGGCCATGCGCCGCTGCTGCTCGACGCGCCGACAATTCGAGCGATCGCGGATTTCATCGAGCGACGGGGTAGTGAGTGGTGAGTGGTGAGTAGTGAGTGGTGAGTGGTCGGTTGCGGGATGCGCTACTCACTACTCACTACCCACTACGTCAGTCGGCGAGCGGATGCAGGTCGCGCACCATGGCGCGAATGCGCTCGTCGAGCACATGCGTATAGATTTGCGTCGTCGAGATGTCGGCGTGGCCGAGCAGCTCCTGCACGACGCGAAGATCGGCCCCATTCTGCAGCAGATGGCTCGCGAAGGCGTGGCGCAGACCATGCGGGCTGATGTCCTGCGAGGGGAGTCCCGCCGCCGCGGCCGCGCTTTTGAGATCGCGCGCGAAGGCCTGGCGGGTGAGATGCCCTTCCGCGGCGTCGGAGGGAAAAAGGAAAGGCGAGGCCACGAGCCCCGGCGAATGTTTCGCCAGCAAAGCGCGATAGACCTCGAGCGCGGCGCGCGCCTGCTCGGAGAGCGGGACGAGCCGCTCTTTCGAGCCCTTGCCACGCACAGTCACGAAAGGATCGCGCGCGCGCGCCGCGCTCGCCGGCAAAGAAACGAGCTCGGACACGCGCAAGCCGCTGGCGTAGAGGGTCTCGAGCGCGGCGTAGAGGCGCGCGGCGCGCATACGCTCTCCAAAAGGGCGCGCCTCGTCGTCGACCCCCTCCCGCGCCGTGTCCAGCAGGCGCGTGACCTCGGCGATGGAGAGAATGTCCGGCGCGCTGCGATGGCGGCGCGGGCCCTCGAGCGACGCGGCCGGATCGTCGGCGCGATAGCGGTCGACGTAGAGAAATTTGTGGAACTGCTTCAGCGCCGAGAGGCGCCGCGCGGCGGTCGCGCCGCTCATGCCGCGCGCCTCCAGCGCCGCGAGATAGGCGCGCAGCCCATCCGTCTCGACGCGCGTCGGATCGGCGCCGGCCTTGTCGAGAAAAGCGAAATAATCCTCGAGGTCGCGGCGATAGGCGTCGAGCGTGTTGCGCGCGGCGCCGCGCTCGGCGGCCAGCATGTCGAGAAAGGCGACGATCAGCGGCTGGCGCTTGCCGTCGTCCATGAAAATCTCATTTGTTGAGGCGCTGCGGCGCGATCGTCTGCGTCATTTCGCGCGGCTGCGGCGTGACATAGGCTACGAGCGCGAGCATCCCCGCATAGGCGAGGGCGGCGAGCACGCCGACAATGACCAAAAAGCGGATGAGGCTGGGCAAGAATCGGCCCCTTTCGAGAAGAACGCATGGCAGCTATCGCCCGAAGCCGGTCGTTTTGCAACCATCGACGCGCCTCGAGAGATAGGCGCGCGGCCGCCGCCCGCCACGGGCGATCTCTCGTCAGAGTCAACGAACCACCACTTTCGTTCCCACATGGACGCGATCGTAGAGGTCGACGACATCCTCGTTCATCATGCGGATGCAGCCGGAAGAGACGTTCTGGCCGATCGTATAGGGCTCGTTGGTGCCGTGGATACGGTAGAGCGAGGAGCCGAGATACATGGCTCTCGCGCCGAGCGGATTGGCCGGCCCGCCGACCATATGGCGCGGCAGATCGGGCCGGCGGGCGAGCATTTCGCCGGGCGGCGTCCAATCCGGCCATTCGGCCTTGCGGGAGATGGTCTTGACGCCGCTCCAGACGAAGCCCGGACGGCCGACGCCTATGCCATAGCGCAAGGCGCGGCCGCTCGTCTGCACGAGGTAGAGGAATTTGTTCTCAGAGTCGATGACGATCGCGCCGGGGCGCTCGGACCCGTGGTAATCGACCTCCGCACGCAGGAAGACGGGATCGATCTGGCGGCGGACATTGGTCTCCGGCGCGCCCAGCGCGGCGAGGCGCGGGCGAGGTCCCGGCTCCGGCGTCCGGCCGGTGACGAGCAGCTCGATGAAGCCGCCGCCATAGGCGCCGGGCGCAGCCGGCGACACATAGCCGGAAGCGAGGGTGGAAGCCGGGGCCGCGACGACCGGCCCTTGAGCCGGCTCTCGGGCGCGGAAGAGGCTACCCCGCCTCGCGCTCACCTATGCCGGCAATGACGCGTGGCGCGGCGGCGGCCGACCCGATCGAGGACGCGAAAAGGACGGCTACGAAAACGCGGACTCTTCTGGACATGGAACGCACTGCCCCCGGCGTCGCGGAAAGAGATTCGGCGCGAACGTCTTGCTAGATCTGGACCGGGACAAGAATAAACCGTGAGTTCTAATCGTAAATCTGAAGCATTCTTCATGGTTGACGAAAATGAAACGGCCCCGCGCCGCCTGCGATCTAGAGCGTTTCCCGCCGAAGTGGACGCCGGTTCGGCGTTGGAAACGCGTCACAATGAAACACGGAAAGACCCTAAAGATCGATCTCGGCCCACATCGCCGCATGGTCGGAGGCCGCCTCCGAGGCTTTGGTGATTTCCGGATAATGCGGAAAGAGCGTCCCGTTCTTGCCGCCCCACACGCCCTTGCGGAAAATGCCGCCGCCTTTCGCCGCGGCGAACAGCGCCGGCGAGAGGAGAATATAATCGATCTTGTTCGACGCCGCGCCGGCGGCGAAAGTGCCGGGCCGTCCGCCATCGTCGAAATCGGCGTGCTCGCTTATGTCCTTCAGATCGGTCTGGCGGAGCAGCGGCACGAGCGGCGCGCTATCCGGCGTGTCGTTGAAATCGCCGATGACGGCGACGTGATCCGCGCTCTTGCGCAATTGATCGTAAATCTCCTTCACCCGCGCCGCCTGCCGCTCGCGCTTGGCGTTGGAAGTCGTCTGCGAGCCGAAGCCCTTGCTCTTGAAGTGATTGACGAGCAGATGCAGCGCATGGCCCTTGGGCGTGCGGATCTCGTAATGCGCGCAATCGCGGCTGAAGATGCGGCCGGTCTTGTCGCGATCGTCGACATGGCTGTGGATCGCGGCAATGTCGTAGCCCTCGCGCGTATAGAGGCCGACGTCTATTCCGCGATCGTCATTGCCGTCGATGAGCATGGCGTGGGCGTAGGGCCGACCGCCCTGCCCCTTGATGACATTGTCGTTGAAGCGCACGAGCGCCGGCCGGCTCTCCGCCTCCACGACCCCGAGCACATCGGCGTCGACATCGATGATGACGCGCGCCGTGTTGCGCGTCGCCTCTTCGTTCACCTCCTCGCGCTTCAGCTCGACCCAGCCGATCCAATCATTGCGGCCGCCGGCGACGACCTCCATGCCGGCCTTCGCGCGCTTGACGAGATGGCCGCGATTCTGGCGCAGAATCGCGAAAGGGCCGCCGTCGTCGGATTTGTCGAGCTTCAATTCGCCGAGCAGCTTTACGATCTTCTTCTTGTCGGCGGAGGTGTAGACGGCCTTGCCGAATATGGCGGAGAGCTCGGCCTGCGCCGTCAGCGCCTTTCTGCCCTCGGACCATGTCTCGCCATTCAGCGCGCGAGCGCGAAGGAAAAGATTTTCGAGATTAAAGGATGCGAGCTTCATGGGAGACGAGGCGCCTCACGCGAGATACGGCGGCGGCACGCCGCCAGCCGCGCGAGTATAGCTCGCGCCGCACCTATTTCAACGGCCATGGAACGTCGAAGCGCGGCCGTCCCTATCCAAGAATCGTCTCGTCTCGAGTCATTCCGTGTTTCAATGAAACATGGAACGACTCGAGGCGCGAGATCCAGAGCGACAGCCGGACGCCGCATCCATGAGCCGGACGCCCATCGGCGAGCGGTCCGCCTCAGCGCTGCTCCTCTTCCGGACGCCGCTGGTTCTTGAGCATGTCCGCGACGAACTCCAAGGCCTCCTGTAGAGAGGCGCGTTTGTATTCGTCCGCTTCGGGCGACGGCGCCGGCTCGGCTGTCTGTTCGGCTCGATTATCGTCACGACTCTCGAACGGCCGATCCTGCCCGACCGCGACGGGCGGCTCCACGGGCTTCTTCTTTCCCGAATTGGCGGAGAAGGCGTGAGCAGCGGCAGGCGCACGCGGCGGCGCGCCTTTCTCGGGCTGCGGCGCGGTGAGGGGACCTCTGCCGCTCCGACTCGGCGCGGGCTCGGGAGCCCGCTTCGCCTCAGCGCGAGCGACCGAGGATTTGGACGGCGGCGGCTCTCTGTCTATCGACCCGACAAAAGGCGGCGCTCGATCGTCGAAGAACCACGCGCCGCCGACCGAAATCAAGCTGCTCGGTTGCGCCGCCCGGTCCGGGGGAATTGCGCTCTGAGGCGATTCGACAGGCTCGGGAGGCGCCGTCGCGGTCGCCACCGCCGAGGACGGAAAGCTCGACTGGCTTTCCGTCAGACCGACCGCCGGCTCCGGCCTCTGCAACTGCTGGGCTCCTTTGTCGGAGTCGGCGAAGACTTCGCCGGCCGTCGAATGTTGCTCCGCGCTCCTCGGCTCCGGTTCGATTTTCGGCGCGGCGATCTCCGCGCCCCTCCGCTTCGACAGCGGCTCGACGCCGTCGCTTCGAGACAGGAATCCGGCGCCGAGGCTCGCCGCCCCCACCAGCACCGCCGCCATGACATAGCTTGCGGCGGGTGGCCAACCGAGGTGATTTGCCCGGCCCGCGACACTTGGATTTCCGGCATCCGGCGTGCGACGCCGATCCGCCGATTTGTTCTCCATCCGGCCCGACTTCGCATCTCCTGTCGCTTTCGCCCGCGCGGATGCGACGTCCCTCCCGCGGTCGCGCGGAGGTCTTTTGTCCGCGCCGACGGCTTCGCCGCCGCGACGTCGCCGAATCTCCGGCTCGCTCTGCGGCGCTTTCGGTCGCGCGCGCTCCGCAGGGTTGCGATACGGCGGTTCGAAGACCAGCTTGCGAAGGCCTTCTTTTTCTCGGGCCATGCGCGCGCTCTCATCGTCGCCGTCGCGGTTTTCCTGCTGCGAACGGCGACCGACCATCGTCTCGAATTCGGCGGTTTCTTTCACCACGCGCTCGGCCCTTCGGTGTCGATACGGTCCCAAATAGAACTACGATTGGTCGACGCGATGCGATCGGCGGAATCCGTCCTTCCGCGCCCACGAGGCGAATCCGGCGAGCGCCGCCGCCCGTACGCCACACGCTCTCTCACCGGCACGCTCTCTCGCCCAAGGCGATCAACTCGCGCCCCGTGAGAGTGTGCTCAGGATCCGATTCGATTTCGTCGAGCATGTGACGACGCACAACCTCCTCGCGCACGCGCGGTGGATAAGCGTCGAGAAGCAACGCATTTCCGGCATGGGAAATGAATTCGCCTTCCAGAGCCGAATGGAACCACAGGACGGCGTCGGGCATCACGCATCGGATTTTTGCGGCGAGCTTGATCGTGCAGGCGGACGCGCATGTGCCTTCGATCACCACGAGAGCCTCCGCTCTATTGGCGGCGGCGACCGCGTTCACATAGACGGGGATATCTCCGCCATGGTCTACCGGTTGCGGTCCGAAGAATTTCGTCCAGTGGGTCACCTCATTGTGCGACGACGCGATCGTCGGCGAGACAAAACACAGTAGGCAAGCGAGACCGATGACGACCCTGCCCGAGGCGGAGATCATGAACCGCGATGCGCGAAAAGCGGGGGACGGATTCGCGTTTCCCGAATGGCGGAGCCGAACCGCCACGCGATTTTTCATGCTCCTCATCGCCAAATCTGCCGGGGAACTTCGTAAGTGATCGGGTCCGAACAATATTCTTCGCCTCGAACATAGGCGCACGCCACATAATAATGGACGCGGCCGGGAACGACATCCGCGTCGAACAATTGCCCGGACGAGCCATCGGCCTCGACATATTTCGATTTTCCGACGGGAATGCGGTAGATTCGAAGCTCGCTGTACGTCGGTTCCCATGTCAACACGACGCCGAAGGCTCCCGCGCGCCAATCCAAATGCGCTTGCAGATCGACGGGAGCAAATGTGGCCGCCGACGGATCCTCGGAGAGATGAAGCTTATCGTCGCGCGTAGATCGCGGCGCATCGGCGTCCTCCGAATGGGAGCGCGCCTCGAACAGCGAATGTCCCGCAAGATAGATCGCCCCTGCGGCGAGTAGCGCGAGCGTCGCCGCGCCTCTGCCCGAGCGCATTCGCGCGGAGAACATTTCGCGCCACGACTCGGCTCTCGCCGCCGTGCGCAATCCTTCGATCCACCGCAAAGGCGGAGGTAGGCTCGTGTCCGTACCCATGGCGAATTCCTGTGTGAAACAAGCTCGACTCGACGAAGCGCCTCTCAGCCGGCCGCTTTCTCGTCCGTCGACGCGACAAGAGGCTCGCGACTCGCCGGCCGTCGCATCGGCCGACTGATCACACGATCGTCGAGCGCGGCGACGAGGTCCCTCACCGCCTCGACTTTGCGCCAACCAACGAGATTGCCGCACGCGAGCGCGAACACGCAGGCGAGGCCAGTCGTTCGCAGCGGATAGTCGACCAGAGAATGGATCGCGAGCAGAACGACCACGATGCTGGACGCTCGCGCCAATCTCTGATCGAATTCGCAAACGCCATTTTCGGCGCCGCGCCAGACACGCCCGATCGCCGCAAACAGACCGAAGGACAATATGACGACGACCGCGAGGCTCGGCGCGCCGCCCTCCAGCCAAAGCTCCAACCAATCATTGTGCGCGCGGTTTATCAGCTCGGGCGTGATATGCTGCGGATCTTCGAACATCTGATAGACCGACTCGAATGTTCCTATTCCCGCGCCGAAAGGCATATACGAGCTCGCCGCTCTGAAGGTCGTTCGAAAAATCTCGACACGAGGCTCACGCGCGCCGACCTCTTCCACGATGCGAGCGACTTTGTCGCTCCAGATCGTCGCCGCCAGCGCGGCCAAGGCCGTCGTCGCCAATAGCGATACTCCGAGGAGACGCGATCCCTTCGCGATTCGATCGACCGGGACGAGCGTTTTGAAGCCCTCGAACTCACTCAGCGCCATCGCCGCGAGCCCGAGCCCGCCCAAGAGCGCGAGGAACAGGCCGGCGCGCGACCCGGCCGACAAGACGCCGAAAACGAAAGTCGCATAGAGCAGGAAAGCGAGAGCGAGCTTGACAGTCTCGCCCTCTCGCCTGTCTCGAACCCAGCCGATCGACCACGCTCCCAGAAATGCCGCCGCGCAATAAGACAGGGCGCTATAGTGGTTTCGATTCGCGAAAAAACCGACCGGCGAGCTCAGGTTGGTGACCTCGTAAAAGCGCAATGGGGAATTCGGACCGCCATAAGTTTGCGCGACGCCGAGCAACACGCTCAACGCCCCGACCGCGAGCACGGTGACAGTCATCGAACGGCGCAACGCCGGGCCCAGCAGCGCGGACGATAAGAACACAGCGATCGGCGGAATGAGCGACAGGCAGCTGCGCAGCGTCGACTCCGGCTCGAGGCTGAGCGGAAGCCACGGAGGATCGACACCCGCGTGAACGAGCCCTTCGTAGATCGTCGAGCGTCCCGGCAGCCTCGACCAGATCGAGGGCGGCAGGAAACACAGCTGCATCGACGAGATTGCGGCAACCGCTAGCGCGAAACAAAGCGGACCGAGACTCGAAAGCCGAAATTCCCCGCGCATCAGCCGGATCGACAGCAACAGAATGACGACCAAACCGCCCAGCTGCGCGATTGCATCCGACCAGAGGCCTTGTGTCGTGCCGCCGCCCAGCGCGAGAGCCGCTCCGCAAGCCGCGAGGATCGGCCAATCGCTAGCCGATCTGAATGATGCTCCACTCTCCATCGAATGCCTCGAACGCGATCTCGACAGTCATAAAAGCGCGCGCCCCGACCAGAGGCGCGCGCCTTGCCGAAAACAGGCGAATCAGGGGCTGATCACCAGGAGAACGGTGTTGCCCCCACCGCCATTGCTGGGGAGGGCGATGCCGGCGGCGATGCCGCCCGCGGCGAGCAGGGCGGCCGGCGCCGCCCATTGGCCGAGGTTCTGGTCCAGCGATTGCGCTTTCGCTCCTTCGATGCGCTTCGAGCACTCTTTGGCGGAGGTCGAGATCACAGTGATCGAGCGCGCGCCGATTTCACGGTCGCCCTTGCACTTGCCGCGCAGAAAGGAAACGATCGCCGAGCCGTCGCCCACCGCCAAGCGGTCGCCTTCCGACAGCTGTGTTCCCCGTCTCGCGGTGACGATGCCGTCCGAGGTCTGGACAGACACTTGTCCCGACGTCTCGCTCAGCACAGCGACAGGCGCCGCGAGCGCAACGTCCGCGGTCAGCATGACCGCGACTGTAAAAAACATCTTCGGCGCAATTCGCATAGCAGATCTCCATTCGAATGACTTGGTTCCAGAAAGCAAGGTCACGCCATCGCGCACATCGGAGCGTCGACTCTCTACGAACAGAAATTTCGACGCCGGAAAATAGCAGGCGGCATTTTATCCGACAAACGAAATTTCGACCTAGGTAGCGCGGCGCCTCGAGCTTCGGCGCGATCCTCATTGGGCTTTCGCTTCGACGGGCGCATAGATGAACGGGCGCCGGAACATCCCTCCCATATGATGCGGATTATGACACCGCAGCGCGAGCGAATTCGCGCCGGAGCGAACCCAGTTCTTCAGCGACGCATCCCATTCGAAACGAAAGTCGTTGTGCCACCAGAGCGCCTGCTGCTTTCGCCTCGCGGTTTCCCTGCCGTTTACGAACAGCTCACAATCGTTGAAGAGCCCCGGAAAGTGAATATGAGGATTGGCCGCGATCTGTTCCGCCGAAAGAGTCACATCCGTTCGATACCAGATGTCGCCGACGAAGCTCTGTCGATCCGCGGCGCGAATTCCCTGAGCCTGCACGTAGAGATCCGTACGGATCCTCTCCCATTGATCGGCTGGATAATCCTTGCGCGCGTTGAGATCATAATCTTTCGCATGAGCGCGCCAGAAGGTCAGATCGACCGGATCGCCCAGCAGCGCGGACGGGGTCGCCGAGCGCTCGGGATCGCGACGAAAGCTCCATTCGAGCGGCAACAGAACGAGCAGTCTGCCCTTTTCTCCGTTCACCAGCGCATCGAGCTCACGATATTGTCGAACCTCGCCGGACCAGAACCCGTAGCCTTTCTCGAGGCGAGTCGTAGTGAAAGATTTGCTCGCGTCGGACAGAGCGTCGCGCGCTCGCAATCCACTCTCGCCCGCGGCGACCGCCTCGCGATAATCCGCCCGCGTCGCGGCGGCCTCGACCATCGCCATGTAGGATTTCAGCGTTTCGTAGCCGAGCCGCACGAACCGCATTCGCTCCAGATAGAGCGACTCGTTGCGCGACAGGCGCCGTCCGGGCGCGCGCAAATATTCGACCGACCGTTCCGCGGCGAGCAGCGACGCGCCCAGTCGGGCGACGAGCTCGGGAGTGTAGATCGCCGGCGCGACAAAATACTCGTGCTCAGTCACGATCGTTTTCCGCCAAGCCTCGAAAATCGCGTCCCAATAGTCCCGCATCGGCTTTTCCGCCGGTCCGAAGAAGCGCGCATAGAAATCCTCGAGCAGCGAAGCGACGTTCTCGTCGGGATTCCACATCAGCCGGCCACGCAAATAGAGGTTGGTGATCGTCGTCGCGAGCGCCATTCGACTTTCGGTCGTGAATCCGATCACGCCGGCGTCGCGATAGATTTTCACATCGCGTTCGAACGCCTGATGCGACGGATTTGGCAGATCGCGCCACATCAGCATCGATTGATCATAGTCATAGATCGTCACACGGCCGCCCAGCAGCTTCGTCCATCGCTCGAGGATGGCCTTGTACTCCTGCTTCGGAGGCGACTGCGGATCATCCATCGCGTGGATCGGATCGATGTCGATCGGCGCCAAAGTCCCGAAAAGCGCCGGCTCCAGATCCATGTCCCGGGCCGGGGGCAAAAACATATTGGAGTAGCCCAAAAAGAGGATTTTCGATCGACTATCTGGATGTCGCTCTCGCAGGCGCGTCGCGACGCCGTTCAGCAGCTCCAGCATCGCATCGGTGACGGACGGGCCGAGATTGTACTTGTCCCAGCGCAGCGCCATCAATTCATTGTCGCGCTGAAATGGAGAAGAATAGAGACCGTCCTCCATCGCGAGAGAAAAATCCTGGCCCTTCGCATAGAGCGCGTCGACCTGATGAGCCACCATTTCCGCCGTATCGGGATCCGAGAGCGGGACGCTGAAGGGGTTCTTCCCCAGCCCTTTCGTGTAACTTCCGAGCGCATGAGTGGCGATTTTGACGCTGTTCTTGGTGTTCATCATGTTGCGCAGCTGAAAATCCTCGAGACCCGCGCTCTCTCCCAGCCAAGCGACCCAGAAGTTCCGGATTTCGAAGGGCGGCGAATAAGCGAGACCGAGAGTCCCGATGGCGAGCTGCGCCTCCTCCGGAACGCATTCCCCGAAGGCGCCCGGCATGAACCACCGCACGCCCCATTCGCGCAGCAACTCCGCCACGGCGAAGTAATGGCTCTCGTCGTTCGCGCCAGCCAGATAGACTCTGGAGCCGTCGCGCCAGAGCGCGACGCCATCGGCCCGCATGTAGGGATTTTTCTTCACGACAGACGCCAACCGATCGGACAATTCCGGCTTTGCCGCGAGCGCGGCCTGGCCCACGAGAATGAGCGGCCGACCGCTCGCCAGAGCTCCGTCGACCGCCTCCTGCGTTCGCGTCACCGGCAGAGCCGCGCCGGCCATCAGCTCAATGTATTTTTCGAGGTCTTCCGCAGCCTGGCGCTCGTAGCGCCCGGCCTGCGGCGAAACCACGATGATCGCGTCGCTCGCTCCATGATCCGCGACGACGAACGGCGCGCCCTCCCGATCACCCGCGACAGCCGCAAAAGACGGTTCGCACATCGTCATCGAGGCGATGACGAGCGCCGGCGGCAATGCGGAGAGCCAGCGCGTCATTGTCGACGGCGCGCTGTTCCTATGCGCATGCAGAACTTCCAGATTCAGATATCTCACGAGCGCATCATCCCATCCGTTAAGAATCGCCAGCAAACGACAGGGAACCGATGTTCCGCGAAACCATTCGGCGCGATGATGCAGAGGATACCGTCTTTCTTCAGCACTCTCGCCATTTCGATTGTGGTGACAAAAACGACCTCGATGTGTTCGAGCGCTTGGCCGGATATCACCACATCGAAGCTGTCACACACTCGAATCGGCGGTCGCCGAAGACATTCCGAGAAAAATGCGACGTGGTGCGACTGGCGATTCTCGTTTTCAGCGGCTCACGGCGATGTCGCCGAGAACACTCTCCCATGTGTCGAGCGCCTTCGACAATCCGTAGACCTCCCGAATGCGCGCCGCGCCGACCTGCGTAAGTCGTTCGACTTCCTCTGGGGTCGCCATCAGACGCGCGAGGGCGATCGCCAGCGCTTCGGCGCGTCCGTTTCTTCCATCGACGAGAACTCCGTTCACGCCATTTTCGATCAGCGTGTCAGTGCCCGGACAGTCGTCGAAGGCGACCGCCGGCGTGCCGTTGAGCAAAGCTTCCGCCGTCGCGAGCCCGAAACTCTCGTATTTCGACGGCGATACGAAAAGACGGGCCTTGCGATACTCCGCGTCGATTTCTTTGATTGCGCCCGGCAGCTCGATCCGATCGGCGAGACCGCAATCGGCGATCTGCCTTTCCAGTTCGCCGCGCAGCTCTCCCTCGCCGACGATCCTCAACGTCCAATCGGGAAAGCGCTGGGCCAGCATGGCAAAGGCCTCGATGAGGCACCTATGATCTTTTTGCGAGGACAACCGTCCGACGGCGAGCAGCACCTTTGCTTTTGCCGCCGGGTCCGCCGTATCCGAGCCGACCACGTATCCGTCGCCGATCGGATTGGGAACGACGATCATTCGGCGCCTCAGCCAGCGCGGAAATCTCGATCTGATCCGTTCGGAAACCACTGTGATCTTGTTCGTGAGCAATGGCGTCAGCATGAGAAGCGCCCGCTGAAAGCTCCGCCCACTATAATGTTCCGTGCCTATGTGCTCGCTCGCGATCATCGGAATTCCCGAGCCGATGAGCGCCAATCCGATCGGAACGAAGGAACTGTGCATGAAAGCGACCACGACGTCCGGGCGGCGCCGCATAATTTCCCGCCGCATCGCCCAAATGCGTCTCAGAACCTCGCCGAAATTCGAGCTGCGTTCCACCGCGCCGACGCCGAGAAAAACCTGCCGCACCGATCCGGGAATCGGATAGTAGGACGGCTTCTCGGGCGGATCGCTGGTGATTACGGTGACGCGGTGCCCGCGATCGACGAGCCCAGAGGCAATGCGGGCCAACACGCGCTCCGCGCCGCCGCCTGGAATGCTCATCGCCTTTATCACGAACGCCACATGCAGGCGCGGGACGGCCTTGTCCATCGGCGCTAACCTAGGCCCAGCGACGCGAGATGACGCGCGACAACGGCCTCGGTCGTGAACGGACGCACCGCCTCCTCGAGCTTTTCGTCTTTGGAATCGCTGTCGAGCGCC
Source organism: Methylosinus sp. Ce-a6 (assembly GCF_009811655.1). Taxonomy (GTDB): domain Bacteria; phylum Pseudomonadota; class Alphaproteobacteria; order Rhizobiales; family Beijerinckiaceae; genus Methylosinus. Next base: position 119,024 of record NZ_BGJX01000001.1, read on the forward strand.
CGCAGAATCGCCTCGGCCATTGCCGGCGGCGAGCCGACCGGGACCAATTCCCCGAACTCTCCATCCTTGAGCACCTCTCGCGGGCCGGTCGGGCAATTCGTCGAAACGACGGGACAACCGCACGCCATCGCTTCGACGAGCACATTGGGCAAACCTTCGACGCGTGACGAAAGAACGAAAAGTCGCGATTTTTGGAAATATTTCATCGGATTGCTTTGAAATCCGAGGAGTTGCGCCCTATCTGTCAGTTCCAGTCGATCGATCAGAGCTTGCAGCTCGCCTCTCAGCGGACCGTCTCCCAATATCACGAGCCTCGCGAACCTCCTGTCATTGACGATTTTCATCGCTTCGATGATATCGGCGAATCTTTTTTCTGGAGCGAGCCGGCCCGCCGAGACAATGAGTGGGACCGCCTTGTCGGCGAACCAGGGATGATCCACGCTCTCTTTCTTCTTCCGATGCAGATCGTCGTCGACGATGACATTGTAAATCGCCGAATGACGGGTCTGGCCGAAGACATTCCGATATTGTCCGACCATGTCCTCGGAGACGCATGTCAGAACATCGGCCCGTCGCCACAGCAGGCGGCTGACATGCTTCAAGACCCATTTCTTAGAAAAAATGACGTTCGAATATGTATCGAACGGCGTAACGCGGGATGAAACACTCAATTTTGCGTGCGATCCAGCAAGAAGAGCGGCGAGCACGACTATCGCGTTCAGGTGATCCTCTGCTGAAAAGATCACATCAGGCCGTTTTTTTCGTATGAAGCGCATGATCGGGAACAGCAGATTTACGGCCCGCGATTGGCCGAAATCGTGTATGCCTATTCCGTCGCCTCCCGGAGCTTCTATGCCTTCCGGAATACATCCGAAAGCGAAGTCGACCCGATCTCCCCTTGCGACGAAAGCCCTGGCGAGACGAAGCTGAGCGAGAGGCACACCCGACCGGCTATACCTCGCAGTAAAGAAACAAATAGCGGTCATATTCACATCCCGAGAAAATTCGGCGCGCGCCGCCCACGTTCTATCGATCGCCTAACGCCTGCAAATGGCGCGCGCGCGCCGCCGGAAAGGAATAACGGCTTTCATACAGCGCTCGCAATTGAGGATCGAACGCGGGCAAAGTGAGCCCACTCAGCGAATTCAAGGTCGCGACGAAGTCCTCGCTGTCCTTGCAGACCCAGCCGACGCGCGCGGCTACGTCCTCGTAGCCACTGAACGCCTGCGGCGTTCCGAGAATCTTCTTTCCGAACATCAACGCCTCCGCGACCTTCGTCTTCATTCCCGAACCGTCGAAAATCGGAGCGATGATGATATTCGCGCCCAAATACCAATGACCGAGGTCCTCCACGCTCCCGATCACTCGCACTTTGCCGCTGCGCTCGAGACGCGGCTTCATGGCGTCCATCCCGCGACCGATGATTACCGTCTCCATGCGGATATGGGGCGCGACATTGTCGACGAACCAAAGGATGCCCGCCTTATTCGCGTAGAAAGCGCTTCCTACGAACAAGAGATAGGGATCTCGTTCGAGGCTTGCTGGGACGACGGAGTCGAGAGTGGATTTCATCTTGTCTCTGACCGCCATGGGCCAGATCAATGACGCGCGCCGCCCGTAAGTGCGATAGAGCACCCGGCTGTCGGCTTCCGAGAGAGTGACGATAACGTCACTATTCTTCACCGCTTTTCGTTCGGCGACATAGTTTGCGACAAGCACGAGAAGCGCGCGCAATGTCCGGGAAGCGTAGAACGCCCCGAGGAAGAATCGCGCTTCGACATTATGAAAGAACGTCGTGATTTTGATCGGAAGATTTTGTCGCTTCAAAGCGGATGCGACGACGCCCATGTTGGAGCCGTCGATGAAAACCTGCGTGATCTCCTTTTCTCGCACCATCCGCACGATTGCGCGCAGAGAGACCTCGTTCACCCCGTCGATGTGGCCGCTCATCGCCGCGACGAGATCGGCCGCCGTACGCACCGGAGCAGACTCGAGCTCGACAACGAACAGATCGTCTTCGAATATCTCTTGCAGACAATCGCGGTTCAACGCCAATAGCAGTTCGCGACCGCCGTGGAGATCACCGGCGATTTTTTTTGTGACCAACAAAAGTCGCGACATGACGGAGCCTTTCATCAATTTCTGGCGGTTCGCACCTTCTGCATGCCCGTTTCGTCGACCTATCGCTTGCCGAATCGCTATGCCGTCAACTCTCCGTACACCGCGATGGTCTGCGCGATCACGATACGCTCGTCGAACAGCGCAAGCGCTTTCTCTCGCGCCGCCTCGCCGAGTCGTCGCGCGAATTCGACATCGTCTTGCAGCCGCGCGATTGCTGTGGCCAGCGCCTTCGCATCGCCGATCGGCACGAGCAATCCATCGACTTCATGCGTGACCACCTCTCGGCATCCTGGCGCGTCCGTGGTGATCAGCGGCTTGGCGCACGCCGCCGCTTCTATCAAGGTTTTAGGAAGCCCTTCGCGATAGCTCGGCAGCACCACCACGTCGACGCTCGCGAGCAAATCGGGCATGTCGGCGACATGACCGAGCCATTGCACGATTCCCTCCGCCTGCCAGTCCAACAACCGTCGCTCTGGCACGGCTGCAGGATTGCCATTGTCGGGCGCGCCGACGAGCAGAAAATGTACGGATCGTTTTTCGTCCTTCAGTAACCGCGCCGCCGCGACGAATTCGGCGACGCCTTTGTCCCAGAGCATGCGCGCGGCAAGAGCGACGCGAAGCGCGCCGCCCCGAACCGGCGCCTCTTGCCGCGGCGTGAACCGCGAGCAATCCACTCCCGACCCACGAATGAGCCGAATTCGATCACCCGGAGCGATTTTCTCCCGTTCGAAGTAGTTCACATCATCGGGGTTCTGCAGGACGAGCCTCGCGCCATCGCCTCCGAGCGCGGCGCGCATCAATGCCCGCAGCGGCAATCGAAGCAACCGGGCCTTGAGCTCGTCGCTCGTGAAAACATACCCCATTCCGGCGATCGCGTTGACGCGCCGGGCGCCGACGAGACGAGCCGCGAGAGCTCCGTAAAGAGCGCATTTTATCGTGAACCCATGCACGAGAGCCGGCTTTTCCCTCCGCATCAGTCTCCATAGCCAAACGAGAAGCGCAAATTCGCGAAGCGGGTTGAGGCTTCCGCGCCGCATCGGCGCAGCGATCCACTCGAATCCGAGAGATATGAGCTTCGCGCCATATGGCCCCGCGGGCGACACCAAGATCACCTCATGGCCGCAGTCGCGTAGGGCAGCGGCGAGCGACTGCCTGAAATTGTACAGGTACCAGTCTGTATTGGCGAAGAGGAGGAGTTTCAAAGAAGAGCTTCCAAGGGGTAGAACCTGTAAGGTAGCCAATAATATGCGTGATTGGCGAAATTCAGCCAGATGAACAGCACCGCGCCATAGTAGGCGAGGATCGCGACCCGGATTCCCGACGAGGCGCCCGCGGACGAAATGTCACCTTCCGTCTCCGGCGTCACGAACGAGTCCGGCAATCGAGAAAAGACGACGAGCTGAAGAGGAAGCACATACAACGCCATGCGATCGACGACCGTGGACGCGCTCGTCACGAGCAGAACGAACGGCAGCGCCGCGGAAATCGATGCGAGCCACCTCCAGAGCGCGGCCTCGGATTCGCGGAAATGAAAGCGCTTGCGCCAGAGCAGAAAAATAATTGCCGGAACAGCGCCCATCAGCGCACGTATGAGCGCGCCTTCCGATTGCATCTCCGCGGCTACATAGTTCTGGTAGAGATTGTCCGCGTCTTTCTCCAACAGCGCCTTGTACATGCCGACGCCGAGAAGCGAGATCCAAGCCGCGGTCCAATATTTATTTTTCGAGGATGCGAGCGCCGCGATCGGCAAGACGAGCACCGCGGTCCTGTGAAAGGTGGCTCCGAGCGCGACCCAGATGGCGAATTTCCACATCGAGCCATCGGCGAGCGCGACCAAGCCGAGCAATATAAATCCGAGAGCGATCGCTTGACGGCTGTATCCCATAGCCACCACGATCACGAGATAGGGAACAGCCACCGCGAGCGCGAGCCAAGGCTGCGGCTGCGCCCGGCAGAAGGTCACCAATCCGAATGCGAAGATCGCGCCGCCTACGAGATTGACTCCGTACACGTCGAAATCGAAGGCGAGGCTGCACCAGTTCAGCAGTGAATAGCCAGGATCATTGGTCGAAAGCACATCGAGAAACCCCAGTCCCGCCGTGTTGTTCAGCATTTTTTCGTAAGAGCCCCAGTCGCCGCCGACTTGCTCGCGAAAGCCGATCAGGACAGTCAGCGAAAGCCAGACGAATCCCCAGGCGAGCGGGTGTCGTGTCTCCCAAATAGCCGCTCTCGTGCCGCGCATGCCCGCCGCAACAAGGGCGGGCGCGAGAAACATCAGCCAATAAGGCAACATGCTAACGGCTCTCCTCGAGCCAACTTTGAAAGATCAGAATGCTCCAGAGCTTCGAAGCCCGATCGCGCCGACCGCACAAATGATCTGTCCAAACCCGCCGAATAGGCGCCGGATCGAAGTAGCCCTCCCGCTCGAGCCGAGCCGCGTCGAGGAGACTTTCCGCCCAATCCCGCAAGGGACCCCTCAGCCAACTGCCCAAAGGAACGCCAAAACCAGACTTCGGCCTCTCGATCAACGTGCGCGGCACATATTTGTCGAGAACGCGGCGGAGCGCCCATTTGCCTCTTCCGTTCCGGATCTTCATATGCAGCGGGAGCCGCCATGCGAGTTCCGCCACGCGATGATCCAAGAACGGAGCCCGCGTCTCGAGGCCGATCGACATTGCGGCGCGGTCGACCTTGCATAAAATGTCGTCCGGCAAATAGGTCAGGCAATCACGATACATCATGCGCAATTGCGCCGCCTCCAATCCCGCGATCGGCCTTTCATGGCAGAGCGGGCCGAGCGCCGTGGAAGAACCTATCGAATCCTTTCGCAACACGTCATGCGGCGCTTGCCATTCGGAGACGAGATTGCGGTAGAGATCATCGAGGTCACGGGCGCCGTCCAAGCGCGACGCGAGCTTTTGCGCCTTCTCGCCCAAACGGGCGACGCCTCGGCTGCCAGGCAACAGCGCGTTGATCGGTCCGCCGAGCGCGTCCCACCCCGTCATAGGCGTCGCTGCGATCGCAGCCGCAAGCGCGCTGCGCGCTGAATAGGGAAGCCATGCGATGGCGCGCCACAGACGCGGCGCCCAAAAATACCGATTATAGCCGCCGAACAACTCGTCGCCGGCGTCGCCCGACAGAGCGACGGTCACCTGCTCACGCGCGGCGCGACAGACCAGATGAGTGGGAATTTGGGAAGAATCGGCGAACGGCTCGTCATAGATCGTCGGCAGCTCGGGAATGACCGCGCGCGCCTCGGACGCCGTCACAAACAATTCGCAGTGTTCCGTTTCGAGGTGCCGCGCGACGGCGCGCGCATGCGGGGCCTCGTCGAAGCCGGCGTCTTCGAAGCCCACCGTGAAACTTCTGACACGACGCGGCGACTGCCGCTGCATCAGCGCCACGATGGTCGAAGAATCGACGCCGCCTGACAGAAAGGCGCCCACAGGGACATCGGCGAGCGACTGAAGGCGTATCGACTCTCTCAGAACTTCGTCCAGCGCGCGCACCGCCTCCCTTTCGTCGTCGAACTGGCGCTGCGCGCCCGCTTCAACCGATTTTTCCAGCGACCACCAACGCCGCAAGCTGATTCCGCGCTGCGCCGTCGGAACGCTCGGCGGTTCCCCGACTATCGGCTCGGCGGAAGCGTCGATGGTGAGAATGCAGCCGGGTTCGAGCTTGTAGACGCCGCAAAAGATGCTTCTCGGCGCGGGGACATAAAGGAATTGTAGATAGAGCGCCAACGCCTCTCGACACACGGAATTTGAGAAGCCCGGGAAGGCGCGTAGCGCTTTGAGCTCCGATCCGAACAGGAAATCACGTCCGACCCATCCGTAATAGAGCGGTTTTTCGCCGAATCGGTCGCGCGCGAGATGCAGCTTGCGCGCAGCCGTGTCCCATAGCGCGATCGCGAACATGCCCACCGCGCGAACGAGCGTCGCCTCTACGCCCCATCGCTCGAAGGCCGCGAGCAACGTCTCCGTGTCGGAGCCGCCCCGCCAACAAGGCGCCGCGCCGATATTGCTTAATTCGGTCCTCATCTCCGAATGATTGTAAATCTCGCCGTTGAAGGCGATGATGTATCTGCCGCTGCTCGAGCGCATCGGCTGTCGCCCATTGGCGGACACATCGATGATCGATAAGCGACGGTGACCGAGAAAGACCAGACCGCCCTCGTCGGCCCATACGCCCGCGTCATCGGGCCCGCGTCTCGTCAGCCGATCTCTCATCGCTACGACGACGGCCTCGCCTCGCTGCGCGGGATCCGAAAAAACACATCCTGCAATGCCACACATGAATTCGCCGCTCTCTCGCGCTCGCCTGAAACACGACCGATGAAGCCAACCGCCGCGTCAGATCATCAGATCCTTGGCTATGCTCTTCCAGCCATAGAAATATTTATATTTGCCGCGCAACGCCATGTCGGCGATCGCCGCGAGCCTCCCCGTATATGACATTTCACGGAGCGCCGCCCTATTTTCGAGCGCCTCGATATTTCTCGACAGCTCGAAGTCGACGTCATCGAAACCGACAGAGACATTCAAGCGGCCAAATTCAATGCGTCTGACTCGAAGATGCGCGCGCATCTTTCGAAATTGCGCCGCCTTGTTCAAATAGTCCGTCCGCGGATCGACCCCTTTGAATTTGGCGCGCCACGTCGCCAAGGACATCGGCTCGGGATTCGCCATCTTCGTCTCCACTGAGCTATTGCCCTCATGAATCCGCCATACCTGAAGAATCTCGTTGCACGTATGCCTGCACCGCAGCGCCTTGCCCCAACGGTGTAGATAGACGTCATGATATTTTGGCATGTCGACAAAATTTTCCGGACGTATGAAGTCGGCAAATTCCCTGGTCACTGCCGTGCATGCACCGGCGATGTGACCATCGGCGCCGGATCCGACATTTATGCACTGTTTGAGCACCGTGAGGCCATAAGGCGCGCCATTCGCATCTGCATATGCAGCGTCATTCAGAAAAACATGGTGACGCGGCATTGCACTGGCTAACCGCGTCATCGCCAAAATTTTGTTCCTGTGCCATACATCGTCCTGATCACTCAAGAATATCAAATCGCCGCTGCAATCCGCCATCGCTCTCAAAAAGCTCTTTATATGGCCGCTGTTAATTTCATTCGAAACGACTCTAATCTCGAAGCTCGCGCGCCTCCTGAATCGCTCGACGATAGAAATCGTCTCGTCCTTCGAGCAGTCGTCGCAAATCACCAGCTCGTCCGGAGGCAATTCTTGTCTTGCAAAGCTATCGAGCTGCTCCTCTATCCATTTCGAGCCATTATAGGTCGCCATTGCAATGGATACCTTCATCTCGATCTCCCGATAGCGCTTTCCGGATTGTCGCCATTCAAAGACCGGCGTCTCTTCTCCCGGGCGAAGGCGGCGGCATCGATCCTCGACGCGCCATGTCCCTCACCAAGCTTCCGAGATTATTGAAATGGCGTTAGTTGCCCTCGACCATCATCTGAAAAACGCCTTCGCCTTTTGCTGGACGGATTGAGCGAGACGACGTCGCGTGGCGCCCCTATTCCCCGCCAGCTTTTTCTGAATTATACGGCGCCGAGACTGTCGATGTTCGAAGTTTCGATGGAGACGATTCCTCCCTGCTTCGAAACCCAATTGACGAATCGGAGCAAGGAATTCGGCTCGTGAACATGTTCGATCACATGACTGCCTGTGATTGTATCATAGACATTTTCCTCGGCAGGCAGGTCTTCATATGCGCCTATTCGCACATCCGACCCTTGTCGCCGAACGACGACGCGCTGGACGCCCGACCTGCAGTCAGGAAAAAGAGGTTGGCGCCATATCGATAACGTCGATGAACGGCATCGTCTTTATCTTTTCCCAGAATTGGTCGGTCGGCGCTTTCGATCCGTCTGGATAGTACTTTTCGAGCCTGACCTTGCTGGCGTCGATCGTCCTCCAATCGCCAGTGAGCAGATCGTTTCGAACGAAGAACGCATTCACGCCGTTTCTGCTTATCTCGACCAGACTGTATCCATTGCTGGCGCAGAGGTGAGCGATCGCGACGATCGAGGCGCCGTAGTATTCTCCGGTCTCGTGTTTGGCCTTTCGATCGAACAATGGGTCGTAGGGCACGGTTATCGGCCGTCGTCCAAGCGTTATATTGAACTCCGCGACGATCAGCGCTGGTCTCGCGGTTATGAGCTTTTGCAGAAACCAAAAATCATTGCCGTCGACGTCGATCGACAGAACGCCGAGGTCTTGCGATTCGGCGTAATCGAGAACCCTTTGCAGGGTCGTCAGATCGATCCACATTTGCTCGGCCCGAATCCCCTCATGGAGGATCAGATTGGCGACCCGGACGTTGTACGCCCCACCATCGACGAGGAGTCCTTTCCAGTCCTTTCTTCGGGCGAGATGGACCGTGTTGAATTCGAAGCCGGAGAAGCCGAGCTCTATGAAGCGCTTCGGCATTTCGACCCGCGAGGCGAGACGCGTTAGAATCTCGGCCTCGTTGCTCTGCGACGTCGCTTCGGTGGTCAGATTTTTCAGCAAAATAAATGGGACCGCCAATGGCGTGCTTTTGACGATGTCCTTCACAGCATCAATGACGAGCATTATTTTTCTCCCAGCCGATCACGCGATCGAGCGCGGCCCGATCTCTCGATGACCCGAGTCTAATTCAGTTCGCCGGCCTTTCGTGTCGTGACCGCTAGAGGCGCGACGGAACGGGCATGCCCCGACATGGATTCGGCCATATTCGGCTCATTCGGAACCGAAATTCGCGCTAAGCGCGAAAAAGGTCAGGCCTCGACACGACAACGACAGCGTGGGGCGTCAACGTTCGAATTCGAGCAGAAACGCGGCGGAGCGCCGAATGAAAATGCGTGCCTCCTCGCGCCAGATGCCATCACGGAGCCGGTCACCGGGTCAACGCAAATGAGAGGCCCTGAACCGGGAACTGCGGCGGCGCCTGGCGTGACCAGGGGCTGGTTCAGAGCTCACCCCGACTGGCGACTACGTCTTGCAATAAGCGCTCCAGCTTATCAGCCGATCGCTCCCAACGGAATTGTTGAACAAATGTGTGTCCGCGTTCGGCGATCTCGCTCCGCAGGAGGGGATCCTGGAATAGTCGATTGACCGCGGCAGCGAGAACGCGCGGTTCTTTGGGCGGCACCACCAGCGCAGTCATGTCGGCAATCGCATAGTCCTGCGAGCCTCCGTTATCGGTCGTTACGAGCGCAGCGCCGCAGGCCATAGCTTCGCAGCCCGGCAGCCCCCAGCCCTCGAAGTGCGACGGAACCATAAAGACGGCGTTATTGTTGTAAAACTCGCGGAGGTTCGGCTGGCTGGGTCGGCGCAATCGGCTGATCCATTGCGGCATTTCGATCTCATCGCTGCCAAATGCGGTAACGTGGAGCCGATCGCCATAGATTTCGCGCAGCAACGTTGCCGCGACGATAGCGTCGGCGGCGCCCTTGAAAGCCTTCTTGCGTGCAGGGAACCCCAATGTGAGTGGTGCTCTGTCCGTGCTGGCGACATCGCGGCCGAAGGCGTCGAAATCGATCCCACAAGGGATCCGAGCACGAGGCAGCGCGCCGCATTGCGTCAGCATAGCTTCTACCGCCCCCGAGGTCGCAATTATTTCGAAATCGATGCTGTACGTGCGCTCCATCCTCACACGCGTGGCCGGTTCGACGGTCCGCCAGAACTCGTAGTCATAGACGATATAGAATTTTCTGCCCCTGTTGTCGGGGGCGTATCGCAGCAGCTCCGCGGTCTGCCATGCAGTGGCGATCAGGGCGTCGGCTTTGGGCAAGCTGGGTCCGCTGAGATCCGACACGAATTTAATCTGCACATCATCGCGTAATTTGAAATGCGGGGTTAACGGCCGGTTCTGAAGGCGCGTCTTGAGCGCCCAAAGCGGGCTTTTGATCCGCTCTTTCCAATCACTGGAGAGTGAGAGAGTGTGCGGAAAAATAATACATACCTGATGGCCGCGCGCCTGCAGCAGATTGGCGTAATTATAGTGTACGTGATAACCCCCGAGAGGGCCATTGAAGTAAGCTGGGAGCACTATGGAGATTTTCATTAGAATGTAGCTCCCTGGGTATTGAAAGAAACTGACGGCATATCCAGTTTTCACGGCAACCCGCCGGGCTCATAACATTGTAAAGATCCCGCGCGCATGGGCGCTGCCGCATGTTCGTCCTCGCTGGCTTTGCGCATACGTAACGTGGCCGCGGTGGGACGCCCTCCGACGGCGCCCGCAAAAGAAAACATTTTCGAACTCCGCGCCGAGCGACCTGCCTTGCATAACGGAAAGAGTGACATAATCGAAAAAACGAGAGGGCTTTCGACCCGGCTTCCTGAAAGGTCGCCCCGCCTCCATTGAAGAAAGTCCCTCTCGTGTGATCGAGGAGAAGGGGCCAATTTACAGCCGCACGTCGGCCTCCTCCGCTTTCAGGATGTATTTCAGGTCGTACAGCACATGGGCGCTCTTTCCGAGCGCGCGGATCTTCTCTGCGCCGATCGTTCGAAACCGATCATGTGCGACCGCGAGAATAATCGCGTCATAGACGCCAGCCTGCAGTTCGTCGACCGGAGTGACGCCATATTCGCGCTGCGCGTCTTCGGCGTTGACCCAAGGGTCATAGACGTCCGCCAGGACGTTGTATTCCCGGAGCTCGCGCAGAATATCGACGACACGCGTATTGCGCAGGTCCGGACAATTTTCCTTGAACGTCAGCCCCATCACCAGAACGCGCGCGCCTTCGACTTGAATGCGACGCTTGACCATCGCTTTGACGAGTTGGGAGACGGCATAGGCTCCCATGCCATCATTCAGACGCCGACCCGCGAGAATGATTTGAGGATGATAGCCGATCGCCTCCGCCTTGTACGTCAGATAATAGGGGTCGACGCCGATGCAATGCCCGCCGACGAGGCCCGGGCGGAAGGGTAGGAAGTTCCATTTCGTGCCTGCGGCCTCCAGCACGGCCTCCGTCTCGATTCCCATCTTGTTGAAGATGATCGCCAGCTCGTTGATCAGGGCGATGTTGAGATCCCGTTGGGTGTTCTCGATGACTTTGGCGGCTTCGGCGACGCGGATGCTCGACGCCTTGTGGGTCCCTGCGACGATGATTTCGCGGTAGAGCCGGTCGACGATCTCGGCGACTTCCGGCGTCGAGCCGGCTGTCACCTTCTTGATCGTCGAAACTCGATGCGCCTTGTCGCCTGGATTGATGCGCTCCGGGCTGTAACCGACGTAGAAGTCTACATTGAGCTTCAACCCGGACACGGCCTCGAGTTCGGGCACGCAATCCTCCTCGGTCGCGCCCGGATAGACCGTGGATTCGAAAACCACGATGTCGCCCTTCTCGAGGACCTTTCCGATAAGGCGAGACGCTCTGAGCAACGGCGAGAGATCAGGGCGCTTGTGTTCGTCGATCGGCGTGGGAACGGTCACAATATAAAAATTGCACTCGACCAAGTCGGACAGATTGCTGGTGTAGCGCAGACCACTCGCTTCGCGGAGCTCTTGTTCCGAAACTTCCAGCGTTACGTCCCGCCCGGCTTCCAGCGCGGCGACACGCCCGGCGTCGATGTCGAAGCCGACGACGGTGCGATGTTTTGCAAACTCCGCCGCCAAGGGCAGACCGACATATCCCAGTCCGATCACGGCGAGCTTGATCTCCGAGGAATGATCGATAATGCTCATTGGTTCTTCCTCGCTCTCTTATACAATTCATGAAAAATGAACGATGCGGCGTAAAGCTCTATTCGCGCCGCACAGGTCGCCGGGCTAGCCATTTCCGCCGCCAGGCGAAAGAAGGACGGGAGAATGTGCGCGCAGCGTCGCGCGGGGGGGACTTGGCGGTGGCGAGGTCTCGCCGACGGCTTCGAACGTCGAGCGATCCAACTCCATCGGAACTTTTCCACCCATCATATCGAGCAGCACGCGTACGCGGCCTTTCGAATCGAGTCGCTCCAAACATCCGACCGCGCCCGCAAAAGGACCGACCGTGACGCGCACCGTCTGACCTTCCCGTAGCTTGTCGCCGAAACGGAGCACCCCCTGCTCATCGGCAATGTCCAGCAATTCCTCGACCACTTCCGAGGGAGCCGGTCGTGGAGTCTCGCCCGCCATTATGAGGCCCGCCACGCCGAATGTTCCGTTCACCGATCGCCAACGGTCGCGGCCGATGTCGAGAATCACAAATATGTAACCTGGAAAAACGACGGTGTTTACGGTTCGCAGCTTACGGGCATGCCTGACCGTCTTCGTCATTCGCGGCAAAAATGCTCGCAGCCCTTGGCGACGCAGATGAAACTCCGCCCGCGGCTCTTGTCGCGGAAGTGACTGAGCAACATACCATCTCTCGGTATCCTTCAAGATCAAATCCTGACGACGGCAGATCCATTGCTCGACATGTGGTAAGTCAGATTGTATGGACGCCACTCCGATCTCCTTCATAATCGACTGCTCTGCTCTGATACCCGCGCCGAAGGCCGGACAATTTCTAGGATCGAATGCGATCTTTGCTCACCAGGGGATGACGCGAATGAAAGGCGAAACGCCCGCCCCTCGACATCCGCCACATAAATTTCACAGGGCGCCGCCAAAGATCAAAAGACGTCGAGGCCGATAATGAACGATCCGCGCGTCGCCTTTGATCGATAGAAGGATGTTTCAAATTGCGCATGCTCGAGCGGATGCCGTCCCTCGTTTGTGTCGTGTCCTGGGCGGCGACGCACACGCTTCTCGTCTACGTATTCGCAATCATAATCTGTCGTTTCGATTCGTTCGATGCGTTCGAGCTTCCATCGGCCGTCGAAACCCGACATGTTTCTGCGGCTGTCGTGTTCACCGGATCATTCGAGAGGATCGACGCCGGCCTCCAACTCATGAATTCCGGTGTCGTTCCGCTTCTCTACATCTCTGGTCTGAATGCGAACGCCGGCCTCCATCCGAGCCGTTTCGTCGCTCAATTCTCCGCGCGCAACCCGAACATCCGGGATCTTAGACGATTGGTGGAGTGCTGCGTGCAATGGGGCGAATATGCCGAAAACACGATTCAGAACGCGGTGGAGACGAGATGCTGGGTGCGACGACACGAGACGCCGGGCCCGCTGCTGCTGATTACCTCGCGGTTGCACATGGCGCGCGCGCTGACCGCATTGTCGAGCGAGCTTCCGGATCGTCCGCTTATCCCCTTTCCGGCTCTGGATCCCGCATCGTCAGCATCGCAATCGCGACCGCGGGTAATAGAATATTTGAAATATCTGGCTACGATAGCGCTCGTCCATGCTCCGTCAATCAATTTCCGCCTTCCGATTCATCGATCGCGCGCCGACGGCTGCCCTCCATGAGACCGACGTCGTTCTGTCCGCCTGCTGCAGCCGAGTCGGCAACTCTGGCGGGCCGACGAAGCAGCCGGAGATTCCGAAAATACACCGTGCCGTTCGCTATCAGCTCCGGCGCAGATTTCGCGCTGAGAGCAAGACGCAGTACGGGGAAGTCGCAGACGTCCGCCGGCATCTCGAAGTCGACCGAAAGCTCCCGCCACGGAGTCGATCCGCGCAACGGCTCTGTTTCCGCGAGAACGTTTTCGCGCTTTTGGAGACATGACAATCTCCATACGACGCCGCGCGCCGCGCGCAGGCTGTCGGCGCTCGCTTCGATTTTCAGGCGGTAGCGCCCCGGCGACAACGACAGAACCTGATAGACGGAAAGCTTCGGACCGCCGGCGCCGACGAACTCTATGCGAATGGAGCGTTTGCCTTCCGGGTCCGGGAGTCGGAGAAAACTGACGCTGCCTCTGGGAAATTCGGTTACGCTCCACTCGAATGGAATGTTCGATGGATGCTCGGTAAATCCGCCGTCGAAGACAAGCTTCGCTTTCGGCCTTTTCGCTTCCGACAGGAATTGCGTCCAGGCCAAATATGCTTCCGTGGTTCGACCTTGCTTCATCAGTTGTCGAAGAACCGGCGCAAGGTCCGTTGCACGCAGCGCATGTCCGCCGCCTGCCAATTGCGAAAGCAATCTCACCCCGGAATCGGCGTCATCATATTCGCCGAGTCGCTCGAACACAGATCGACGCCACGAAGGCTCTCTCACGAGAAATTCGCTCAACGCTGGATACGAGCGAGCGTCCATGGCCGCGCTCGTCAGGAGTTGCTCGAGCAGATGGCGAGTTGTTCCGCCAATGTGCAACATTGCGTCGGCGCCCGCTATCGCGCTCGAATAGTCGGATCGGCTGATCTGAAGCTCGATCGATCTCGTGTGCGAAGCGACATTTCGGAAAGAGCGATTACTCGCGACGTTCAACAGGGAATCCGAACGATCTCTCTCTCCGAGCCTCGCCGCGATGTCTGAGAGCAGAACGAATGCGCGCTGTTGTAGTGGATTGGAAACAAGGCTCATCTGCGCGAGTGTCCTCGCCGCGCGGAGCTCGCTCTCGAGCAGATCGAGATTTGGATGCTCTTCGACGTGCCACACAGCCACGGGTGAGCCACGTCGGCCATCGGCGAGGAGCGGCAAAAACCAGTTTTGGTCTTTCTGCAATTCCTCGAGAGCCATTCGCTCGACAGCTCTCGCATAATGGCTCCTGCTGAACTGCAGATCAATCCATATCGCGACCAAATCGACATCGCCGATGATCGGGCGTCCGGCCATTTTCAACAAGACGTTCGCGCCTTGCGTCAGCTCGGTGCCGTCGAGATCGGGCCTGAACTCACCTTCCTTTCGAGGCCGGAGCAGGACGCTTTCACTACGCCCTTGCGACCTCGGTCTGGTCGCTCTCACAAAAATCGTCTCACCAATCGACAGCAAGGCCGATGAATTCGTGGGGCTCCACGCAAGCGCCGATTTGGCGTCGCTTCGCCAAGAATGGTCCGCTGTCGACGTCGCCAAGATCATCCATCCGATCCGGCAGAGGACCAGCGTAATGGCGAGGCCGATGACGAGTTCGACCGCGATCGCCCATTGCTTCGCGAAAAAATTGTCGCGCTTCACCTCGCGGCCTGTCCTTCTTGTTTCATGCATGTGCGGATTCAGCTTTCGATGTGCGTCGCGGAGCGCTCTGTCGAAGACGCGAGCTGCGACGAGTCCTGGTCGTCTGCAGCGCCTGCCGTTCCGTAGCCATATTCGTAGGCGCTGTCATAACCGTAGCTCTGGTTCTCGAAACGGAACCGGTTGAGCACCACGCCAAGCACATGCGCACGAGCCATGTTCAGTCGTTTGAGAGCGATTCCGATCACATCTCGTCGGGTTGCGCCGGTGGAGATCACAAAGACCGTATCGTGCACCGCATTCGCGATCAGTGGAGCATCGGCGATTCCCAGGACCGGCGGCGCGTCCGCTATAATCAGATCGAAAAATTCGCCTCCGAGCGAAATCAACGATGAAAATCTCTGGCCGCTGAAGAGGTCCGCAGGATTTGGCGGTAACGGCCCCGACGCGATAAAAAAGAGAGTTTCGAGATCGGTTCGCTGCACCACGTCTGAAGCCTGCATGCTCCCGGCGAGATAATTGCTCAAACCGACCAAGTTCGGGAGATCGAGCTGCCGATGGAGCGAGGGCCGTCTGAGATCCGCGTCGATCAAGAGAACGCGCACTCCTTGTTCGGAGCAGATTCTCGCCAGCGCGAAAGAGGTCGTGCTCTTACCTTCGCTCGGCTGCGCGCTCGTGACCGCGATACTCTTCGGCAACCCGCTCGGCGTCGAAAATTGCAGCGCCGTCCGCAATGAGCGCAACGCCTCCGACACGTTGGATCGCAAGTCCGTCAACGCGACCTTCATTGCGGTCTTGTCGTCGACTGCCGGAACCAGCCCGAGCAGCGGCAGCCTGAATTTCGTCTCGATGTCGTGAGGGGATTTTACGGTGTTGTCGAGATACTCGATGACGAGCGTCGCGGCGACGCCGCAAATGAGACCTAGAATCGCGCCGATCAGGAGGTTTCGGAAAGGGCGCGGAGAGTAAGGGCCTGTCGGTCGCTCTGCAGGATCGACCACGGATATATTGTTCGAATCCAACGCCCCGAGAACGCTGATTTCTTTTGCGCGCTGAAGCATCTGCTCGTATAAAACACGATTCGTGGAGACCTCCCGCTGCAGCAGGTCATATTGGATGCTGCGAGCTTGCTCGTTGATGAGTTCCTTCTTGAGCTGCTCCAACTGCTTCGCTAATTCAGCTTCCTGATTTTTTGCGCTGATGTATTGCGTATGTATCGTTTCTTTGACGTTGACAATGATATTGTTTGCTTGTCGATCGAGCTCGTCCATCTGCGACTTGATCGCGACCATCTCCGGGTAGTTGGGCTTGAAGAGTGTCAGCTTCTGCTGATATTCTGCGGCGAGGCTCGCCCGCTTGTCCCGGTTAGCCGACATGCCTCTATTTTCGTACACCTGCTGCAGACTGTAGACATCCTCGGTCTGAGCCATGGCCCAAAGCTGCTCGAGCCTCGTTCGCTCGATCTTCGCATTACCGAGATTGGTGTTCGCGGCGGCGAGATTGATCGACGCCAACGTCGATCTGTTCTCACCGGATCCAGCGCTCGTGATCTGCTCTCTCGCGCCATATGCGACGACCTCGGCTTGGCTCTTTTCGAGCTTCATCTTCATCTCTTCGAGCCGCTCCTCCAGATAGCTGCGCGCGTAGGACGAGGCTTCGAAGCGACGCTCGAGATTGCGGCTGGTGAAAATATCGGCGACGCCATTGACGATGAGCTGGGCCGTGGCCGGGTTGGGATCGGAATAATGGAGCATGACGAGGCGCGAGCCTCTCTTCGGCTCGACAACGAGATTGCTCGTGAATTTCGCTACCGCCGCGCGTCGTCTGGTCAGCGCGTCAGGATCGTGAGATCCGCTGGAAAACAGGCTCACGAAGGTCAGCAACAAGCCCTGAGGTCCTTGCGGCAAAAATTTAGGATCGTCGAGCAATCCCATCCTTACCGCCACCTGCTCGGCCAGTGAGCGGCTTTGCAGGAGATCGTATTGCGTCTTATAGAACTCGGAGTCGCTCCTCCCTACTTCCTCTCCGGTTTCGACCCCCTGAGTCTGCGTGAATCGTGTCTCATGTCGATCGATCTGTATGACCGCCGTCGCTCGATAGACCGGCGTTGTCATCAACGTCATCAACAATGCCAGGACGACAAAAGCTCCGACGACGCATGCGATGAGCTTTCGATGTCGGACCAGCAGTTGCCAGTACTCGATGACGTTGAAGTCTCCGCCGGCTCCCGTCGTGGCGAAAAAGGGGACAGGCCGCCGCGTTCCGCTGTTGTCTTCGATCCGGGCCCCATCGAGGTTCACGCTCGGCAAGCTGGAATGCTCGACCGGCTGTCCATTTTCGGATTTCATTTTATCGGCCCGTCAGAGGTTGAGGAACTGCATGACGAATATTGCTTAATCTATCGAAAGCAGCCGTCACGACCGATTGGAGCGTGCGTCTGTCTGTCGCCGGCCATGAAGCGCGCTCTTCGATGAAACGACGAATAAAACAACACAGATCATGACTTCAAAAGAAGAAGCGCGCGAACCCCATTCCCTGTAGTCCGACTCCTAAAATGTCCTTGAACTCTGTCCACGCGGATCTTATGGCCGACTCCCCAACTACGACGACGTCTCCGGCCAACAGGACAGGATCGTCCCGCTCGCCGGAACGAATGGCTGCGAGATCGTACCGATTTGCGATGCGTGCGTTGTCCACCTTCCGAAACACCGCCACCTCGCGGTCGGCCACCCTTGTCAGCCCTTTGGCCTGGGCGATCGCCTGCAGCAGCGTCATTCGTCCGCTTATCGGATAGACTCCCGGCGAGCCCACGGCGCCTTCGACGGTGAACCGCTGACTGGCGTAGTCCCTGACAGAGACATGCACGTCGGGGGAACGGAGATAATTCGAGCCCAGGCGAGCGGCGATGAGGGTTTCGAGCTCTTTGACGCTCTTCCCCTTCGCTGGCAGTTCGCCGATCAGCGGCATGGAGATATAGCCTGTCCGGGAAACTTGCCGCGTCCCATCGAGATCCCTCACTTGAAAGACGGTGATTTCGACAACGTCGAGGGGCTGGATCTTGTAGTCGTCGTCCAAAACGCCAGATCCCGTGTCGGAGGACACGATCGCCGAGGCGCGGTCACGGGCGAATGATCCGGTCGTGTCGTCGAGGGGCCCGACCGCTTCGCTGCAACCGGCGAGAGCCAGCAACATGCAGGCCAGCGTGAGCGCATGTCGGCCTCGCATCCCTGTGGCGACCATGATCGAATCTCCGATGCCGATGTAGATGAGGCTCTCGCCGTTTTCAACGAGCGGTGCGATTCAGAATATCCTGCATCGGCCAGAACGCGCCTCGCTTTGCTTTCGGCGGCTGCGATGTCTCGCATGGCGCCTTCGGCGGCGTAAATTCGTCGGAATTGAGGAGGATCGCTCGAGGGCGGATTGAAACCAGGTTTCGCGTCTCCTGCGGCCCGACCAGACGTTCGGCGCTTCTGATGGCGTCGTGCATCAGCGGCGGCCGTCGCTTCGCGCCATGCGCATCGGTCGCGATGACATGAACGACGCCGTCGATCAACATACGTTCCGCCCACATTTTCGGCCCGCGTCCGAACGATCCCGTCAATGAGCCGGCCGTGATCTGCATCCAGACTCCGGAACGTGAAAGGCGTACGAACAGCTCATAATGCGACGAGATCCACGTCAATCGCTCCGGATGCGTGACGATCGGCACATATCCAGCCGCCAATATGTCGAACAAAAGATCGTCCATTCGTTGCGGCGCGATGTGATGAGGCGGCTCGAAGAGCACGAATTTCGTGTCGTTCAGGGTCGCGATCTCGCCCGCCCGAATCGCCGAGACGAAATCCGGACGTATATGCGCGTCCGAGCCGACGACGAGCGTCACAGCTATTCCGGCTTCGTCGATGGCCTCTTGAAGATCCTGCACCGCCTCGCGGATTCCGGCCGCCTCATTATCGAATACTCCCGGCTGGATGTGCGGCGTGCATGCGATCGTGGTGACGCCTTCGGCCGCCGCAATTCTCGCCATTTCGAGCGAGACGTCCAAATGTCTGGCGCCGTCGTCGATACCGGGCAGAAGATGACAATGAATATCTATCATTCGTTCGAACCATTCCACGGCGAACCGTCGGCCACGCCGCGGCTCGCAAGGGCGCCTCGTATAGAAGCGGAAAAAGCGGCGACACAAACGCCTTCCCACGCTACCGCACTTCGGGTGAAACACGTCACCCGAACGCCATCCTTCGCCGTCGCAGGGCGGATCGACGATTTACGCCGCCGCCATGCTGTGTCGCCTCACGCGAGCTATTCGGCCGCGAGCGCGACCCATTCTCGGTTATTCGACGACGAGGTTCGTCACCCCGTCGAGTCCGGCCGCTCGTGCCATGCGCGTCGGACGGATGCCTGCGCACGCTCGCCGAAAATGATCGCGCCGCCAGAGCGAAGGCGCGTCGCGTTCCGACGATCAGCGGCGCCGCCGTCGCGCAGAAGCATGAGCCGATGGCGTATCGCGCGAGGGCGATCACTCTTTATTGTCGAGATATCGACGCTCTCCCGTAGAATCGGAGCGACGACAGTCGATGTCACGATCAGTGAAAGGTCCATCGACCGCAAATTTGATCGTCGTGTCATCGCAACCTCGCTTCGCATCAATTTTCAAGGCAAAAAAAGGAATTACGACGAAGTTCGAATTGCGGATGCATTGATACGGCACATTTCCTCGAGAGGCTCGTTAGGAAAATTACCTATGCCACGAACTTGTGGATTCTCGTCACGCGACGAAATTCGTCTGCTCGTCGTCGCGGCGCACATGAACCGACGACCAGACGGCTTTTCGCCTGCTCGCGCGCGATCGCGCTGCGATTTCGAGGGTGAGGTTTGCGCGATCGCGCCTATCGGGCGATAGATGAGACGACGAGCGCGAGGCGCGCGGCTTCGCCTGTGCGACGTGTCGGAGTCGGGCCTCTCGCGGGGGACGAAAAAGCAGCAGAGCCGCACGGCGCCGGCGTCACATTTTCATGTCGGCCTCGACGGCGTCTCCGCGCATGGGGCCGATCTTCAGCCGCACCAGCCGCCGTCGCAGAATTCCGATCCGGCGATGCTCGCGCCAGCCGGCGCGAAGGAGATCGCCGCCTCCGCATCGAAGAGCGAGAAAACGGCGCCGACGACGATCGCAGCCAAGAGAGCGGCGAAGAGCTGGGCGAATTCGGTCATGGCGGGGCGTCCTTCTCGTTGGAGCGGCCGCTGCCGCGGCGAACGCTTTCGACATTTAGCGCCGCCTCCCGCGCGCGCCTGTGCGAGATCGCACAGGGCATGTGAACGACGAGAAGAAAAAAAACCCGCTGCAGGAAAGCTCAAAGTCAGAAAAGCTCAAAGTCAGAAATGGCTGTCCGGCTCGTCGCCGGCCTCGTCCTTCTGCTCATGGCGCAACATCAGCGGGATTTGCGCGAAGGCGTAGAGCAGCGTCAGCGGCAATATGCCGAAGACCTTGAAATTCACCCAGACGTCGGTCGGAAAGTCGCGCCGCACGAATTCGTTGAGCGCGGCCAGGAAGAAGAAGAACAAGGCCCAGCGCCAGGTCAGCTTGCGCCAGCCGGCGTCGTCGAGCCGGAAGGCGGATTCGAACACCGCCGGCAACAAGAGCTTGTCGAACCAGAGCGCGCCGAGAAGCGCCGAGCCGAAAAGCACGTAGAGGAGCGTCACCTTCAGCTTGATGAAATTTTCGTCCTGCAAGAAGAAAGTCAGCGAGCCGAAGACGAGCACGAAGATCGCCGTGACGACCGGCATGGTCGGCAGATGGCGGGTGATGGAATAAGAGACGGCGAGCGTCGCCGGCACGGCGACCATCAGCGCCGCCGTCGCCTGGAAGATGCCGAACTTCTGATTGACGATGAAGAACAGGACCAGCGGCCCCATCTCCAACGCGAATTTCAATCCGGGGTGAAGGCGCCTCTTGGCGGGCGCTGCTGTCGTCTCTTCGGTCATGAGTTTTGTTCGCCCGCCTCTGCGTCGGATTCGAGCCCGGCGATGGCGCGGGCGAAGTCGCGCGCGGTGAAGGGCTCGAGATCGTCCGCGCCTTCGCCGACGCCGATGAAGTGGATCGGCAGGCCGTATTTTTCGGCGATCGCCACGAGAATGCCGCCGCGCGCCGTGCCGTCGAGCTTGGTCATGACGAGACCGGTGACGCCCGCCGTCCTCTCGAAAGCGTCGACCTGGGCGATGGCGTTCTGGCCGACGGTCGCGTCGAGCACCAGAAGCACGGCGTGGGGCGCTTCGGGCTCGGCCTTTTTCATCACCCGCACGATCTTGGCGAGCTCGGCCATCAGTTCGGAGCGATTCTGCAGCCGGCCGGCCGTGTCCATGAGCAGAATGTCGGAATCGCGCTCACGCGCCGATTTGATCGCGTCGAAGGCGAGGCCGGCGGCGTCCGCCCCCTCGGGCGCGTAACATACCGGAGAGTTGAGCCTTTCTCCCCAGATTCGAAGCTGCTCCACGGCCGCGGCGCGGAATGTGTCGCCGGCCGCCAGCATCACCTTCTTGCCCTCGCCGCTCCATTTGGCGGCGAGCTTGGCGATCGTCGTCGTCTTGCCGGAGCCGTTGACGCCGACGACGAGCACGATGAAGGGCTTCTTCGACTCGTCGATCTCGAAGGGACGCGCCACGGGCTCGAGCGCGCGCTCCACCTCCTCGGCGAGAATGGCGCGCACCTCATCCGGGCCGATCGTCTTCTCATAGCGCGCCGCGCCCACCTTGGCGGCGATGCGCTGCGCCGCGGCGACGCCCAAGTCGGCGCGGATCAGCACATCCTCGAGCTCCTCGAGGGTGAGCGCGTCGAGCTTGCGCTTGTTGAAGAGATCGGCGATGCCCTGGACGATGGCCTGCGAGGAGCGCGACAGGCCCCCGGTCAGCCGCTCCCACCAGGAGCGCTTTTTCGGCCGGTCTTCGCCGGCGTCGGCGGCCGGCGCTCCGCCGCGGCCGAACAGCCGCGCGAAGAGTCCCTTTTTTTCCTCGGCTTCGCTCATAATCCCTCGCGGTCGCGCCGATTGCTACACCAGGGCGCGACGAAGGGCCAGCGGCGCGTTTCGCCGCAGCGGGGTTGAATCGGCGAAACGAGGGCTCGATATGACGCCAGGGGGCTGGCCTCGAGCGACTTGGGTCGTCGACAGTGACAGCCGACGCAGCCTGGATCGACGTCACGGAACGGCGATCCGGACGGTTTTTCTTCGGAGACAGCGAAACCGCCGCGGCGATAACCGCCGCCAATTGGGCCAAATCGCCGCTCGGCCTGCCGCAGACTTGGCCGAAGCGGCTGCGCGTGGCGCTGGAAATTTGTCTCAACAGCGCCTTCCCCATCGCCATCCTCTGGGGCGGCGAATTCTGTCTTCTCTACAACGACGCCTGTCATGGGCTTCTCGCCGACAAGCATCCGCGCGCCCTCGGCCTTCCGGCGCGTGAGGTGTGGCCGGAAATCTGGGACGTGATCGGGCCCATGTTGCAGGACGCGCTCGTCGGCGGACGCCCGACGCGCTCGGAAGACCTGCAGCTCTACACGATGCGCAACGGCCGCCGGGACGAGGGTTATTTCACCTTCTCCTACAGCCCGATCCGGGATGATGACGGAACGATCGGCGGGGTTTTCTGCCCGGTTGTCGTGACCACCGACCGCGTCATCGGCGAGCGCAGGCTGCGCACGCTGCGCGATCTCGCCGCGCTGAGCCGCGCCGAGAATGAGGGCGAGGCCTGCCGCGTCGCCGCCAGCGTGCTCGCCGCCAACGGCTATGACGTGCCCTTTTCGGCGATCTACCGTTTCGACGAGGATCGCGGCGAGGCGGAGCTGACGGCGGCGACCGGCGTGCTGCCGGGCGGGCGCGTGGCGCCGCGTCGGATCAAGCTCGGCGATCCCGATCCTGACAATGGCGATCTGTGGGGCCTCGACGAGGTCGCTCGGCTCACGCCCGGGCGCGTGGCCATTCGCACGCTGGACGCGCGCTTCGGCGAACCGCCCTGCGGACCCTGGACGACGCCCCCGGACGAAGCGGTGCTCTTCCCCATCGTGCTGCTCGGGCAGGACCGCGCCGCGGCGGCGCTGATCGCCGCCGTCAGTCCGTTCAAGCGGCTCGACGCCGCCTATGCCTATTTCCTCGACCGCGTCGCCGCCAAGATCGCCTCCGCAATGACCGACGCGCGCGCCTATGCGGCCGAGCGCGAACGCGCCGAGGAGATCCGCGTGCGCGAGCTCGCGCTGCGGCGCGCCGAGGCGGAGCTGTGCGAGGCGCAGCGGCTCGGCCGCATCGGCAGCTGGCGATGGAGCGGACGCCTTGACGACCGCGGCGGCGCCTCGCCCTATCTCGCACGTATCTTCGGCCTCGATCCGGCTGCGCCGCCGCCGAGCTTTGCCGAGCAGAAGGGCCTGCTCTACGCCCCCGCCGATTGGGAAAGGCTCGACGCCGCGACGCGCGAGACGCTGCGCACGGGCGAAAGTTTCGAGCTCGACCTTCCCGCCCATCGCGCCGACGGCGCCGCCATTCATGTCACCATTCGCGGCGAGGCCGTGCGCGACGAGCGCGACGCGATCGTCGGCCTGCGCAGCACCATTCAGGACATCACCGAACGCAAGCAGGCGCAGGAGCGCGTCGAGCTGCTGCTGCGCGAGGTCACACATCGCGCCAAAAATCTGCTGACGGTGGTGCGCGCGGTGGCGCGGCAGACGGCGCGAAAGGATTCGCCCGTCGCCTTCGCGCAGCGATTCGATCAGCGCATAGCGGCGCTCGGCGCGAGCCATGATCTTCTCGTGCAGAACGAGTGGCGCGGCGTCGAGCTGCATGCGCTGACGCGCTCGCAGCTCGCCCATTTCCGCGATCTGTTCGGCTCGCGCATCCACATCGAGGGGCCGACGACGATCGTGAAGCCGGGGGCGAGCCAGGCCATCGGCATGGCGCTGCACGAGCTCGCGACCAACGCCGGAAAATATGGCGCGCTCTCCAATGACGAAGGCGTGGCGCACATCGCCTTCGGCGTGACGAGCGAAAGCGGCGAGTCGCATTTCGAGATGAGCTGGCGCGAGAGCGGCGGGCCGCCGGTCGCCGCGCCCAAGCGCCATGGCTTCGGCCATATGGTGATCCTGCAAATGGCCAAGCACGCGCTCGGCGGACGCGTGACGCTCGATTATGCGTCGAGCGGCGTCGTCTGGAGCGTGAGCGCGCCGCTCGACAATGTGATCGAGCCGGCGCAGGGAGAGGATTAGATGAGCGACAACGAACCCATCCGCATTCTCGTCGTCGAGGACGAGCCGGCGATCGCCGCCGATCTCTGTTTCGTCGTGGAGGAGGTCGGATATGCGATCGGGGGGACGGCGAGCTCGGTCGACGAGGCGTTGAAGCTGATCGAGGACGAACACATAGACGGCGCGATCCTCGACGCCAATCTGCACGGCGTGTGCAGCGCCAGCGTGGCCGACGCGCTGCGCGCGAGGAAACTGCCCTTCTTCGTTCTGTCCGGCTATCTGCAGCGGCAATTGCCGGAGCCGCTATCGGGCGCGCCCTTCCTCGCCAAGCCCTATGACGAGGAGGAGCTCACCTCGCGCATATTGGCGCTCGCGAAGTAGCGCGGCGGCGCCCGAGGACGATCGAGCGCGCCACCGGAGCCCTCGCGCTTCGAGGCGTTCGCTTCGCGAACCACCCCGGTGCGCGAGCCCCCAAGTCATCAGCGGTGGTGGTGATGGTGATGGTGATGGTGGTGGTGGTGGTGGTGATGATGATGGTGATGGCGATGCTTGAATGGCCGCGGATGGGCCGAGGCGGCCAGCGGGGCCGCGGCGACGGCCAAGCCGAGAGCAAGAGTCGCAATCAATTTCTTCATGATCTATCTCCTGTGCAGGGCGTCCGACCGACGCGCCCTCGATGACAATGCCGCTCCGAATATGAACGAATGCCGAATGGCCCCGCCGTGGCGCCCAACATAGCGGCGCCGAGCCCGCAAGCAGAGCTTGTCGCGCCGCCGGCACCCGTCCCAAAATAGGGCGGCCGGTCCCCTATCGCGCGGATTTCGGAGCTTCTATGAGAAGGCGAGCCCAACGTCGCGCCCGAAGGACAAGTCGATGCCGATCTGGAAGCCCGACCTCGATCGCCAGAAAAACGCCGTTCTTACCCGCTTCGCCCAGTCCCTCGACGCCACACGGCCTTTCGCCGAGAGCTTCGACTATGACGGGCTCTATCGCTGGAGCCTGACGAATTCGCCCGAATTCTGGTCGGCCGTCTGGGACTTTTGCGGCGTCATCGGCGAGAAGGGCGAGCGCATCCTCATCGACGCCGACAAAATGCCCGGCGCGCGCTGGTTTCCGGACTCGCGGCTCAATTTCGCCGAAAATCTGCTGCGCCCCCGCCCGGCGGAGCAGGAGGCGATCGTCTTTTGGGGCGAGGACAAGGTCGAGCGCCGGCTCTCCTTCGGCGAGATCGCCGCCCGGGCGGGCGCGCTCGCCGCTTTTTTCCGCGCGCGAGGCGTCGAGCCCGGCGACCGCATCGCCGCCTATATCCACAATGGGCCGGAGGCGATCATCGGCATGCTCGCCGCCGCCTCTCTCGGCGCGGTGTGGTCCTCCTGCGCGCCCGAATTCGGCGTGCAGAGCGTGCTCGACCGCTTCGGCCAGATCGCGCCGCGCATCCTCATCGCCGTCGACGGCTATTTCTACAAGGGCAAGACGCTCGACCGCGCCGATAATATTCGCGAGATCGCGAGCAAATTGCCGAGCGTCCAAAAAATCCTGCTCGTCCCCTATACGAGCGCAGCGCCCTCGCTCGAAGGGCTCGCCGATGCGCAACTCTGGCACGATGCGCTGGCGGCGCATGAGGGCGCGAGCCTGCGCTATGAGCGGCTGCCTTTCGACCATCCGCTCTACATCATGTTCTCCTCCGGCACGACGGGCGCGCCCAAATGCATCGTGCATGGCGCCGGCGGCACGCTCCTGCAGCATTTGAAAGAGCATCGCTTGCAGTGCGACATCGAGCCCGGCGATCGCTTCTTCTATGCGACCTCCACCGGCTGGATGATGTGGAACTGGCTGGCGAGCGGCCTCGCGAGCGAGGCGACGCTGCTGCTCTACGACGGCTTCTTCAACGCCGGCCAGAATGGCGCGATATTGCTCGACTTCGCCGCGAAGGAGAAGGCGAGCTTCTTCGGCACATCGGCCGGCTATCTCAAGCAGATCGAGAAATCCCGGCTGAAGCCGCGCGAGAGCCACGATCTCGCGGCCGTGCGCGCCATCGCCTCGACCGGCTCGCCGCTCCTGCCGGACAGTTTCGATTACGTCTATCGCGATTTCAAAGCGGATGTGCAGCTCGCCTCGATCAGCGGCGGCACCGACATCATCTCCTGCTTCGTCGGCGGCAATCCCTGGAGCCCCGTCTATCGCGGCGAGATTCAATGCGCCGGACTGGGCATGGGCGTGCAGGTGTGGGACGAGGCGGGCGAGCGCGTCATCGGCCGCGAGGGCGAGCTCGTCTGCACGCAGCCCTTCCCCTCCATGCCGATCTATTTCTGGAACGACGCCGACGGCGAGAAATATCGCAAAGCCTATTTTTCGGAGCATCCGGGAATCTGGCGTCACGGCGATTTCGCCACGGAGACCGAGCACAAGGGCTTTCTCATTCACGGCCGCTCGGACGCCACGCTCAATCCGCAGGGCGTGCGCATCGGCACGGCCGATATCTACAATATCGTCGAGCGCCTGCCGGAGGTGCTCGAATCTCTCGCCATCGATCAGGAATGGGAGGGCACGACGCGCATCGTGCTCTTCGTGAAGACGCGCGAAGGCGTGGAGCTGGACGACGCGCTCGCGGCGCGCATCAAGCGCGAATTATTCGAGAAGGCCTCGCCGCGCCATGTCCCTTCCGTCATCGTAAAGGCGCCGGATCTGCCGCATACGCGTTCCGGCAAGCTCGTCGAGCTCGCGGTGAAGGAGATCGTGCACGGACGCCCGGTGAAGAATGTCGGCGCTTTGTCCAATGCGGAGTGCCTGGAATTTTTCGCAAATCTTCCGCAGCTTTCGAGGAAGGGCTGAGACGCCGCCGTCATTGCGAGGAGCGAAGCGACGAAACAATCCAGAGCCATGAGGCGGTCTCTCCATCCGGGCGCCGCCTCGCGGCTCTGGATTGCTTCGCTGCGCTCGCAATGACGGAGAGACGTCACGAAACCGCGCTATTTATTCGCCTCGTTGCCTGAACATGGTGGATAGGAGCCGCGAAGATGAAGATCGACAGAGTGCGAAACACGGCCTTTGCGATGCCGCTCACCAATCCCGCCTATCCGCGCGGTCCCTATCGTTTCTATGATCGCGAATTCATCGTCATCGCCTATCGCACCGACCGCGAGGCGCTCGAGGCCGTGGTGCCGGAGCCGCTCGAGATCGACGAGCCGATCGTCAAATATGAATTCATTCGAATGCCCGATTCGACCGGCTTCGGCGACTATACCGAGAGCGGACAGGTGATTCCCGTGCGCTTCCAGGGCCAGAAGGGCGCTTACGTCCACGCCATGTATCTCGACGATGACGCGCCCATCGCCGGCGGGCGCGAGCTCTGGGGCTTTCCGAAAAAGCTCGCCTCGCCCAAGGTCGAGCACGACGGCGACGTGATCCTCTGCACGCTCCATTACGGCCCGGCGCTCTGCGTCGAGGCTTCGGTCGGCTACAAGCATCGCATATTGGAGACGGCGCCGATCGCCGAGGCGATCCAGCAGCCGAATTTTCTTCTGAAGATCATCCCCCATGTGGATGGCTCGCCGCGCGTGCTGGAGCTCGTGCGCTACCAAATGACGGATGTCGTCGTGAAGGGCGCCTGGGCGTCGCCGGCCGCGCTCGCGCTCTTTCCCCATGTCGCCTGCGACGTCGCTCGCCTGCCGGTGCGCGAAATCGTTTCGGCGACGCATTTCGTCGCCGATCTCACCCTCGCGCTGGGCGAGGTCGCGTTCGACTATCTCGAGAAAAAATAGAGCATGTTCCCGAAAAGTGCGAAGCGGTTTTCGGAAAAGAACATGCGAATTCAAATAGCGCATTCGGACATGATTTGTCCGAATGCGCTCTCGCGGCGCTCAGGCGCGCTTCTCCTTCGGCGCGCGCGCCAGAAGAATTTTGTACGGAATGTCGAAATAATCGGGGACGTCGCAGCGGACGATCGTCTCGCGCATGAGGATCGCCGGAATCCAGGCGGCGCCGAGCCCGGCCTCGACCTGCGCCAGCAGCGCCTCGGCCGAGGCGCTCTCGCAGAGCGGCCGCCCGCGTATGTGGACGCCATGCGCGGCGAGCATGGCGCCGATGCGCGCGCCATAATGCGTGCCCGGCGCATAGACCATGAGGCGGCCGACGAGCGCGTCGCCATCGAGCGCAACGACATTCTCCGCGCCGCGACGCTGAGCGAGGATCAGCCGATCCTCGCCGATCTCTTCGAACTCGAGCCCGGCGAGAGCGTCGGCGTCGCCGAAATTCGGCGCGAGCGCCAGATCGGCGTGGCCGCGCTTGACCGCCTCTATGCAGCCCGAGACGGAGGCGACGACGACGGAATAATTGCGCAATTCACGCTCGATCAACCATGGCGACAGAAATGTCGCGGCGAGCGTGTTGGTCGCATAGATGCGCAGCGCCTTCTCCAAATGGCTCGAAACGGAGAGAACGGCGCGGCGCGCGTCGAAAATCTCGTCGCGCAGACGATGGGCGCGCGACAAAAACTCCTCGCCCGCGGGCGTGAGCGCCACTGGACGGCGCTCGCGATCGAAGAGCGGCGCGCCCAGCCATTCCTCCAGCCGCTGCACTCGGCGGCTATAGGCGGATTGCGTCGTGCAGCGCGCCTGCGCCGCGCGGGTGAAATTGCGCGTCTGGCAGAGCGCCAGGAAATCGTCGATCCACTGCAGCTCCATGATGCGAGAAATGCATCATCGGATCGCGAATGACAATTGGATCGACCCGCAACGCCGCGCCATATGCGTCGCTGTAGCCGATGCTGGGAATGCGAACTCGGGACGCGAAACGGCGATGGAACCGTCGACGACATTCGAGAAGGACGACGGCGCGGGCTTCGCGCTGTTGCCGCGCAGCGTGCGGCTGCTGGCCTGGCCGCGGGAGGCCTGCGCCCGCGCGTTCTGCGAGTTCGAGGTGGTGAGCGGAAACGCGGCCTATCGCGAGGGCGAGAGATTCTATCTGACGCGAGCCAAAGCGCGGCGCGCTTATCCTTCTGCGCCGCTTCCGCCAGATGACGATGGCGTCGTTTGACGATGCGCCTTCCGAGCTTCGAGCATGTTCCCGAAAAGTGCGAAGCGGTTTTCGGAAAAGAACATGCGAAACCAAATAACTTTAGAGCGGCCGCGATAGCGCCCGGCGCAACTGGACAATCGCTCTTCAAATTACAAATATCTCGGACAGTGGGGCAGCCTCGAGCGCGTTCAATGTCGAGCTTTCGCTTTTCGCTGCAGGCGCAGCTGGCGCTATTCAATGGCGCGTTTCTGGCGATTGTTCTCGGGCTCGCGGTTCTTTCTGCGCAGAGCCTGCGCGTCGTCGCCGGAAAAACGGACGCGCTCGCGTCGAAATGGATCGAGGCGACGCAGCTTCTCGGCGCATTGTCGGAAGGCATGTCCAAATTCCGAATCTCCGAGACCTATCGCATTCTGGCCGAGACCGAGGAAGAGCGGATCGCGGCGGAGCAGCGCGCGACGGAAAATCGGGTCGAGATCGAGAAATTGCAGAAGGACTATTTCGCGCTCTTTCGCGCCGAGCCGCGCCCCGACCTCGCCAGATTTCGTGACGCGCTCGCCGCCTATCTCGCCGCGCATGACGATTGGATGGCGCGCACGCCGGACATTCTCGCGATCCGGGCCGCACGGGGCGCGAACGCGCTGCATGATCTCTACCGAGCCGCCGACGAGGCGGCCGACGCCGCCATAGAGGAACTGAGATGGTCGGCGCGCGCTGAAGCAGACACCGCCGCGCGCGTCACCGATGGCGCGCTCAAGTCCATGCTGATCGCCTCGACGATCGCCTCGGCCTTGGCCATTTGGCTGCTGTTTCGCGTGAAGGAGCGGGTCACAAGGCCGCTCGCGGCGATCACCGAGGCGCTCGCGCAGCTCGCCGCCGGCAATCGCCATGTCGAAGTCCCGGAGGTCGAGCGCGACGACGAGATCGGCGCGATGGCGAAAGCCTTCGACGTTTTTCGCGCCAATGCGCAGGCGCTGGAGCGCGCGCATGAGGCGACGCGCGCGGCGCAGGAGCATGCGCAGATTCTCGCGCGTCAGGACTCCCTCACCGGCCTGCCCAATCGCCGCATGCTCGTCGCCGATCTGCATGCGGCGATCGAGCGCGTCGAGGACGGCGCGGCGGCCTGCGCCCTGCTCATCGTCGATCTCGACCGCTTCAAGCCGATCAACGACCTCGAAGGACATCGCCTGGGCGACGCGGTTCTGTGCGAAGTCGCCCGACGCCTGCGCCAGGCCTCGCGCAAGAATGATATCGTCGCGCGGCTCGGCGGCGACGAATTCGCGATTTTGATGGAGATGTCTCCGGGAACCCATGCGGATCAGGCGACGAGAGTCGCCGGCCGCGCGCTCGCCGCCATCGGCGAGACGATCGAGATCGGCGAAAGGCGCATCGACATCAGCGCCAGCGTCGGCGTCTCGCTCTGCCCGGAGGACGGTCTCGACGTCAGCACTCTGCTTCGCGCCGCGGACATCGCCATGTATCACGCAAAGCGCGACGGCCGCGGCCTGTTCCGCTTCTTCGAGCAGGGCATGGACGAGGAGCTGCGCCGGCGAGCGGCGCTCGAATCGGCCTTGAAGAAGGCCATCGCCGCCGGCGACATACATCCCTACTATCAGCCGCTCGTCGATCTACGCGACAATCGCGTCTATGGTTTCGAGGTGCTGTCGCGCTGGACGCATGAGACGCTCGGCCCCATGGCTCCCGACGTGTTCATTCCGCTCGCCGAGCAGATCGGCGTCATCGGCGGACTCACCTGGTCGGTGGTTCGGCGCGCCTGCCGCGAGGCGCTGCAGTGGGACGCGCAGGTGCGCCTCTCCGTCAATATCTCTCCGGTGCAGCTCGAGGATCCGCTGCTGGCCTCGAGATTGCTGGCGACGCTCGAGGAGGAGGCATTCCCGCCCTCGCGCCTCGACGTCGAGATCACCGAGAGCGCGCTCGTCGGCGATGTCGACACGGCCCGCGCGACTCTCGCCGCGCTCCAGGCCGAGGGCGTGACGATTTCGCTCGACGATTTCGGCTCGGGCTATTCGAGCCTCTATCATCTGCGCGCCTTCCATTTCGACAAAGTGAAAATCGACCGCTCCTTCGTGCTCGCCATGCAGCACGACGAGGAGAGCGGCAAGATCGTCGACGCGATACTGAGCCTGTTGAAGCATCTCGGCGTGACGGCGGTCGCCGAGGGCGTCGAGACGGCGCAGGCGCTGCGCCGTCTCGCCGAGCATGGCTGCGAGATGGGCCAGGGTTTCTATTTCGGCAAGGCGATGCCCGCCGCCGACGCCGCGAGGCTCCTGCGCAGTCGGCGCGCCGATCGCCGCGTGGCCTGAGCCGCGCGACCCTGCCGATTTCAAGGGATGACGCCGGTCGCCATGCGGCCGAGATCGCCGACCGCGCCAGTGACCGTGTCCACCGCGCGCTGCATGAAGCCCGGCTGCTCGCTCGGAGCCGGGGCGGGCGGCGGCGGCGCAGCCGGCGCTTCGGCGAGCGGGGCGGGCGCGGCCGGAGCTGGAGCGGGTCTCGGCTTCGCCGGCTTGGCCTGCGCCGTCGGCTTGGCCGGCTGCGCCGCATGGCGGTCGAGCGGCTTGGCAGCTTCGGCTTTGGCGGGCGCGGGCTTTTGCGCGGGCTTGGGCGCAGGCTTGGCCGTGCGCGCGGGTGGCGGGGGCGCGGCGACGGCGGGCGCGGGAACCGCGGCGGCAGGCTCCTGCGAGGCCGGCGCGGCGGCGGGTTCGGCCGGCGGAGGCGCGGCGGGCGTCGGAATGACGCGAATGGGAGCGGCCGAAGGCAGGGCCGCCGCCGAAGGCGCCGCGAGCGGAACAGCGGCGGCCGGCGGGTTCAGCGCCCCGTCGGGCAGGGCCGACGGAGTCGCAGCGGAGGCGGCCGGCGTCGGCTCGACCGCTTCGGCGGCAGGAGCGGATTCGGCGACGGGCTCGGCCGAGATCGCCGCCGGCGCGGCGTCGGCCGCCATGGCATCGCGGCCATCGGCGTCGGCGTTCTCCGCAGCGGCGTTGGAAGCGGGCTCGGCCGGATCGATCGGCTCGCGCTGCGTCGCCGAGGCGACCGGGTCCTCATCTTGCGGGAGGAACATGGTCGCCATGGCGCCGGCGCCGACGACCAGAACGACGACGGCCGCCGCGATCAGCCATCCGCGCCCGCGACCGCGCACTTCGCCGCTCTCGGCTTCGGGCTCGCTCGCTTTGGGCTTTCGCCGCGCGCGCATCCGGTCCGCCTCGCTCGGCGCCCGCACGGGCTCGGCGTCGGCGGAGGCTCGCGGCTCCGCGGCCGCGTCCAGCCGTGCGGGAGCCTCTCCGTCGTCCTGCTGCTGGCCGACGTGACGCAACAGCTCCTTGAACTCCTCGAACTCGGCGATGAGTTTCTTGTCCGCAGATGCGTTCATCTTCCAGTCCTCCGATTGCGCCGGCGCGTCGGCTGACAGTCGACGCCCGACGCCATCATTCGCGATCTAGCCGATGGCGGCCTCCGCGCGTATTCGCGAAACACCCCTGTCGGCGAGAAATTCCATGGCGGTCTACGCCGCGTTCTATCAGGAATAGAGAGAAATGTGGCCGATCTTTGCCGCAGCGGCCGCGGGGAGCCGCGGCCCGCGTGGATCGCACGGAGCGGATTTTCACAAAAAAAGGTCGAGAGCCGCCCTTTCAGATCAGTTGCTCTTTCAATTGCAGCGTTCCCACGACGCCGATCGCGTCGAAATGCTGGTCGAGAAAACTTCTGCCGGCCTTGCGGCCGATCTCGAACAGCGAACGCAGGAAGTCGTAATCGGCGTCGAGCTTGGTGTCGGCGCCGTAACGCTTCATCGCCGCGCCGCCCTCGACGAGATGCAGGAGCACCTTCTTATAATGCGTGCCCGTCAGCCGCCCGGCGTCGATGAGGCGGGCGACGAAATCGATGGCCCGGAACTCGTGCAGGAGCGAGGCGTTGAAAGTGATCTCGTTCAGCCGGTCCATGATCTCCTGCGAGCTGTGCGGCACCTCGTCGCGCTCGACCGGATTGATCTGCACCAGGATGATGTCGCGGCAATCGGTCTCCGTATAGAGCGGGAACAGCGCCGGATTGCCCATATAGCCGCCGTCCCAATAGGCCTCGCCCTCCACCTCCACCGCCTGGAACAGAGTGGGCAGGCAGGCGGAGGCCATCAGCATGTCGATCGTCAGCTCCGGCCGGCGGAAGATGCGCACCTTGCCGGTGCGCACATTGGTCGCCGAGATGAACAGCTTCAGATCGTCGCTCGCGCGCAGCGCCGTAAAATCGATGAGGCTCTCGATGAGGTCGCGCAGCGGGTTGATGTCGAGCGGATTGAAATCATAGGGCGAGAAATAATTGACGGCGCTGTGGCTGAGCGTCTTGCGCAGCTTCAGCGGATCCCAGAAGCCGAACACGAGATCGCAGAGATCGCGCTGCGCCTTGCTCAAATCGCCGTCCACGCTGATCGTGCGCCAGAACTTCTCGAGCTGCGCGCGGGCGCGCGCCGGCCCGCCCTCGCGCAGCCCGTCGGCGTAGACGACGGCGTTCATCGCGCCGGCGCTGGCGCCGCTGACGCCGATGACATCGAGCCGCCCGTCCTCGAGGAAGGCGTCGAGCACGCCCCAGGTGAAGGCGCCATGCGCGCCGCCGCCCTGCAGGGCCAGAGTGACCTTCTTGCGCGTCATCCCGCCGTCCAGCCGCCGTCGATGGAAATATTCGAGCCGGTGATCTGCGCCGCCGCATCCGAGCACAGGAACAGGACCAGCGCGGCGATCTGATCGACGGTGACGAACTCCTTGGTCGGCTGCGCCTGCAGCAGCACGTCGTTGATGACCTGCTCGCGGGTGAGATTGCGCGCCTTCATCGTGTCGGGAATCTGCTTCTCGACGAGAGGCGTCCAGACATAGCCGGGCGAGATGCAATTGGCGGTGACGCCATAGGTCGCGAGCTCCAGCGCCACGACCTTGTTGAGCCCCGCGATCCCGTGCTTGGCCGCGACATAGGCGGCCTTGAAGGGCGAGGCGACGAGCGAATGCGCCGAGGCGGTGTTGATGATGCGCCCCCAGCGGCGCTTCTTCATGCCGGGCGTCGCCGCGCGGATCGTGTGGAAGGCCGAGGAGAGATCGATGGCGATGATCTGATTCCACTTCTCGATCGGGAAGTCCTCGATCGGCGAGACATATTGCACGCCCGCGTTGTTGACGAGAATGTCGACCGAGCCGAGCTTCGCCTCGGCATTGTGGATCATGGCGGCGATCTCTTCGGGCTTGGTCATGTCGGCGCCGTCATAGATGGCAGTGACGCCGAACTCCTTCTCGATCGCGGCGCGCTCCTTTTCGATTTCGGCGGCCTCGCCGAAGCCGTTGATGACGACATTGGCCCCCTCCTTGGCGAGAGCGCGGACAACGGCGAGGCCGATGCCGCTGGTGGAGCCGGTGACGACGGCGTTGCGTTTGGCGAGAGACATTCGCGCTCCTCTGGGTGAAAACGCGCCGACGGAGGCGCTGGAAATTGTTCTGAACGCAATCTAGCGCCGCCACTTCGACGGAACATGACGCGGCGCGGACTTACTGGCCTTACTGGCTCGCCCAGAGGATGCGGGCGATCCAGCTCACCTCCTCGCGGGAGAGGACGCGGTCCGGATAGGCGGGGTTGAAGGATTTCAACTCCACCGTGCGCGCCGTCTGACGTTTCAGCTCCTTGGCGAGAACCTCGCCGGAGGTCGTCTTGACCACCACGCGGTCGCCCCGACGCACCGGGGCGGCGGGGGAGACGATGACGATGTCGCCGTCGCGATAGAGCGGGGCCATGGAGTCGCCGGAAATCTCGAGCGCGTAGGAATGCTCGTCGGCGTCGGCGAAGACGTCGATCTCGTCCCAGCCCGAGCCTGTGGCGAAGCCGGCGTCGTCGAAAAAGCCGCCGACGCCGGCCTGGGCGAGGCCGATGAGCGGACGCGCGCCGCGCGGCGGCCGCTGTCCCTTGGCGACGACCAGCGTCATGAATTCGTCGAGGCTCGCCCCCGTCGCCTGCAGAACCTTGGCGATCGACTCGGTCGAGGGCCAGCGCAGGCGCCCGTCGGCGGTCTGCCGCTTGGAGCGGTTGAATGTGGTCGGGTCCAGGCCGGCCTTGCGGGCGAGGCCGGAGGCGGTGAGGCCGTAGCGCTCGCCGAGCGCGTCCAGCGCCGCCCAGATCTGCGCATGCGTCAGGATTTCAGCCATAGGCGGACCTCATTCCTAGAGATAGGAATAGAACAGTCCGGCCGGCTCCGCAATTCGAGATTTGCCTGCGCCGCTTGGCCAGGGCGACGGCTTTTTCCAGTCGAAATCGCTGCATTTTCAGGAAAGTCCGACAATTGGGCGGCGACGCTCCATTGACCATGACGATCGCCGTGCCTATTTTGAAACGATCGTGACCCAGCAGAGCGACAAATCCTGGCAGTATGGACAGACGGCGGCGACGCTGCTCGTCGCCTATCTGCTCGTGCTGCAGGGACTGACCGCAGGCCTCGTCGTCGGCGCGCGCGCCGGGCAGAGCGCCTTCGGCGGCGCGATCTGCGTCACGGCGAAAACGGCCACGGCCGAGCAACGCTCGCAAGGGCCGCGCGCTCCCGTCCGCGGCATGGACGCCTGCTGCGTCCAACATTGCGCCGGACTCGACGGCGGCGTCGCCGGTGGTTTCGCCGGCCTCGACGCGCCGCGCTCATTCCTGGCGGGCGTTCTGACGCCGCTACGCGAATCGCTCGACATCGAGCGGCTCGCGCAACTTCCCGTTGGAGCGCGCGCTCCTCCGGCCCTCGCCCTCTGACGACAGCCCAAGGCTGCGCACGAGCGCGCCTCACTCTCCCGCTTCCGGCGGGGGAAGGCGCATTTTTCAGAAGACGAAAGCGAACTTCGATCCCGCCGGCGCGCGCAACGCGGCCGAGGTTCGAGCCGAAGTTTCGCTCGAGGCCGAGACGAGACAATGGATTACGACGTTTCTCCCCGACAGGGACGGCGCTCCGCGCGAGCCGCGGCGGCGCCCAGCCAGGATCAGTCCAATGCGCCGGCGCGCCGGCGGGTCGAGGTGCTGGAGACCTATTTCGGCGCCGACGGCCGCCCAGTGAAGCGCAAGAGCACCGGCGCGGCGCGCGTCGCCCGTCGCTATGACGAGCGCGGCAATAAGATCGAGGAAGCCTATTTCAACGCCGACGGCAAGCCGACCCTGCGCAAAGGCCTCGGCGTCGCCCGCATCGCCTGGCGCTATGACGAGCGGGGCCGGCAGATCGACGCCGCCTTCTTCGACGCCGCGGGCGAGCCGATCCAGAAGGGCGCGGCGGCGCGGGACCGCGCTCTCGCCGACGCCTGACGACATCTGACAGACCGGGCCCCGCGAGGGGCTCGGTCGTCAGCCATTGACCAGAGCGATCGCGAAACCGTCCCAGCCCTTGGAGCCGACCGTCTGAATGGCGGTCGCCGTCACGCGGGGCTCCGTCGCTATTGTATCGAACAGCGCACGGGCGCCGGCGGCGTTGGCGTCCGTCCCCGCGAGCACCGAGCCGTCGCGCACGACATTGTCGACGATGATCAGGCTCCCCGGCCGGGAGAGCGTCAGCGCCCAAGCGAAATAATTGGCGTTATTGGACTTGTCGGCGTCGATGAAGGCGAGGTCGAAGGGCCCCGCCGCCTCCGCCGCGAGCTTCGGC
Organism: Methylosinus sp. Ce-a6; assembly: GCF_009811655.1. Classification (GTDB taxonomy): domain Bacteria; phylum Pseudomonadota; class Alphaproteobacteria; order Rhizobiales; family Beijerinckiaceae; genus Methylosinus. Next base: position 156,031 of record NZ_BGJX01000001.1, read on the forward strand.
AGCGTGTCGAGCGCCGGGCCGACGCGGATCTCGACGCGGTCCGAGAGGCCCGCATCGGCGAGATTGGCGGCGGCGACATCGGCGTGCTTTTGCTCGAGCTCCAGCGTCACCAGCCGCCCGCCGTCAGGCAGCGCGCGCGCCAGCCAGATGGTGCTGTAGCCGCCGAGCACGCCCACTTCGAGAATGCGCTTCGCCCCGATCGAGCGCGCGAGGAGATGCAGCAGCTTGCCCTGCGGCGGCGAGACGTCGATCGCCGGCAGGCCGGCGGCGGCGTTGGCGGAGAGAGCCGAGTCGAGATGCGCATCCGCCCCGATGAGACGATCCGCGATATAGGCGTCGACGGCGCTCCAGGCTTGCGATGACATGAGCCCCCTCCTCCCTCGAGAGACAAAGGACGCCGCTCGGGACGCGGCTCGGCGGTCAGACGCCGAGCTTCTTCTGCAGATTGGTCGACGACGTCGTATATTGGAACAGGAGCTTCTTGTCCGGGAAGATGTAGCGATGCGCCTTCTGCGCGGCCAGAGCCGCCTCGTGGAAGCCGCACAGGATGAGCTTCAGCTTGCCCGGATAAGTGTTGATGTCGCCGATGGCGAAAATGCCCGGATGGTTGGTCTCGAACTTCTCCGTGTCCACGGGAACGAGATTCTCGTTGAGGTTGAGGCCCCAATCCGCCACCGGGCCGAGCTTCATCGTCAGGCCGAAGAAGGGCATGAGGCGATGCGCCGAGACCACCGCTTCGGCATTGTCGTTGCCGCGGATCGTCACCGAGGAGAGCTCGCCATTCGCGCCCTCGATCGCCGTGACCTGGCCGAGACGGAAATCCACCTTCTTGGAGGCGATGAGCTCTTGCAGCGCATTGACCGAATGCGGCGCGGCGCGGAACTGGTCGCGACGATGGACGAGCGTCAGGCTCTTGGCGATGGGCTGGAGATTGAGCGTCCAATCGAGCGCGGAATCGCCGCCGCCGACGATGACGACGTCCCTGTCGCGGAAATCCTCCATGCGGCGCACCGCATAGAAGACGGATTTGTTCTCGTAAGCGTCGATGCCGGCGATCGGCGGCTTCTTCGGCTGGAAAGAGCCGCCGCCCGCCGCGACGAAGACGACCTTCGCCTTGAATTTCGTTCCCGCATCGGTCGTCACCTCGAAGGAGGGCGCCTCCGGCGTTCCCGTCGGCGTCAAGGTCTCGACCATCTCGTTGAAATGGAAGGTCGGGCTGAAGGGCTTGATCTGCTCCAGCAGATTGTCGGTCAGGCCCTGACCGGTGACGAGCGGATAGCCGGGAATGTCGTAGATCGGCTTTTCCGGATAGAGCTCGGAGCATTGGCCGCCGGCGCGCGGCAGAATATCGACGACATGGGCCCGAATATCCAGAAGGCCCAATTCGAAAACCGCGAACAGACCGGCCGGGCCTGCCCCGACGATCAGCGCGTCGGTTTCGATTGTCTCACTCATTTTCTTGTCCTTCGCCGCGTTCGAAACGAAATTACGCGATGGGCGAGGCTGCCGTGCGCCGAGCCGAAGATGCGCGAGCGCGCGCCCTCGGGGCTCGCCCCGCGGCGTCGCTCGTCTCGACCATAGCCGCAGCCGTCGAATCAGGTCCGCCGAGGCGCCCACCCCGATCGAACCCCGATCCATTCACGGCCCTGATCTATAGCATCCGCGCCGTCATGCAAATGTCTTCCGACGCGGGGCGCGAGCGAGAGAAGGTCCGTCCCGGACGCAAACAAAAAACGCCGCGTCGTCGCGGCGTTTTTTTTGCGAAAGGCGTGGCGCTCAACCTTGCTGGGAGGGCGTCGTCACCACGAGGCCGTCGAGCTCGGGCCGCACGGTGATCTGGCAGCTCAGCCGCGAATTGGGCTTCACGTCGAAGGCGAAGTCCAGCATGTCCTCCTCCATCTGGGAGGGCTTGCCGGCCTTCTCGACCCAGGCCTCGTCCACATAGACGTGGCAGGTGGCGCAGGCGCAGGCGCCGCCGCATTCGGCCGGAATCTCGGGGATATCGTTGCGGCGCGCCGTCTCCATGACGGTGGAGCCCGTCTCGCCCTCGACCGTGCGGGCCTGACCATGCGAATCGACGAAGGTGATCTTCGCCTTGGTCGGGGCTCCGCCGCCGGGCTCGGCGCCGTAGCGGGTCGCTTGGTCGTAGAGGCTGGTCTTCACCATGATGCTCTGTCTCTTCCGTTGACGTGTCGGCGCGCCTGCCGCCGGCGCAACAATCGGCGGGCCGCCGAAGTCCTGCCCGAAGCTTCGACCCGACGCTCGTCCATCGCGCGATCAACTATCATCGGCGACGCGGACGCGCTAGTCTTTCCTCCAGCCCGCGACGGCTTGATGTCATGCGGGCGTCAGACCTGCGCGGCGGTCCAACGCACGATCTGGCCGATGGTCGCGGTCAGCGCCTCGTCGAGCGCCTGCGTCGCCGCCGCGCCGGTGGAGTGCGGCGCCGGCGCGCGGCTCGAGAAGACGCGGCCGCGGCCGAGGGGAGCGCCGCGCCCGTCGAGCAGCTTGGCGGAGATTTCGACCACCGCCTCCGCGCTCGTCACATCGATCTCGAAACGGCGGATTTCCGTCCACAGCACGCGGTCGGCGACCATGCCCGCGCGCACGACGGCGCCGGTCGCGCGGCCGATGTCGAAGCCGGCGATGAGCCGCGCCTGCACGAGCCGCGGCAGCCGGTCCACCCATTGCGCCTCGGCGAGATTGGCGACCTCATTGGGGCCTGTGCGCACGATGATGCGATCGGAGTCGATCGGCTGCACCGCCTGCGGCTCGGCGACCGCGAGCGCGCCGCGCAGGGGCCGCGCGAGGGCGCGTCCGCCGCCCGGACCGCCGAGATCGAAGCTATCGCGCTGCGGCGCCCCGCCACAGGCCGAAAGCGCCATGGCGGCGAGCAGAATGATTGAGAGCGACGCTCTCGACGGCGCCATCGACCGACCCTTCCCGCTGACCGCGCGCGACGCCGCGCCGCTTTCCGACATGATTCCAGAGATTACTCGAATGTGGCGGGACCTCAAAGGGGACGTTCTTTTAGAGCGCTTTCCGCTCGAACGAAATCGTTCGAGCGACCAGAATTCGCTCCAAATGGAAAGTGAGACGAGTCTCCGATCCAAAAGGATCGGAGACTCGTCTAACGCCCGCGATATTCGGGCAGCGCGGGGCTCCCGCCGAAGATCACCTGCTGCGGATTCTTCTCGAGCGAGCGCACGGCGCGCTCGACCGTCTCGAGAGTCTTGCGCGCGTCGACGGCGAGCTGCTCATATTGCTTCAGGCCGCCGCCGGAGAAATTCTTCAGATTGGCCGAGGCGCCGGCGATGTCGGTCGCTATGCTGTTCAGCTTCTTCGGATCGATCGCCGCGAGCAGCTTGTCGATACGCGCCGGCAGCGGCTTCATCGCGGCGCTGATCTCCGACATGTCGCGGATGAAGGAATCGATCCCGCCGGAATTGTCGGCCAGCGCCTTGGTGAATTTCTCGGCGTTCTTCAGCATGTCCGAGATGGACTGCGAATTCGTGTCGAGCAGTCTGCCCAATTTGTCGAGCACATCGGTCGCGCTCGACGAGAGCTTCTGCACATTCTCCAGAATATTCTGAATGTCGGAGCGCTCGGCCGCGATGATCGGAAAGGTTTCGCCCGGTTTCGCGCGCAGCTCCTCGGCGCCCGGAGTGCCGCCGGTCAGCGACACATGGGCGACGCCGGTGAAACCCGTCTGCTCGAGACGGGCGCGCGTATTGGTCTTCACGGGAGTCTTGCGGTCTATGCTGATGAGCACGTCGACCCTGCTGGGGTCCTGGTCTGAAATCGCGAGCTGCGTCACCTCGCCGACCTTGAGGCCGTTGAAGCGTACGTCGTTTCCGCGCAACAGGCCGCTGACCGAGCCGTTGAAATGCAGCTCATAGGTCCTGTATTGCTCCGTCTGGCTCGCGCCGGAGAACCAGAAGACGAAGCCGAAGGCCGCGAACGCCACCGCGAGGGAGAAAGCGCCGATGAGCGCGAAATTGGCGCGGGTTTCCATGTCAGCCTCGTCCTCGCATGTCTTTCTGTCGCGCGCCCGGCGCGCCGGCGAGGCGCGAGCCGCGCACGCCGTGGAAATAGGCCTGCAGCCAGGGATGGTCGCAGGCGAGCATCTCTTCCATGGTCCCGGCGGCGATCACTTTGCCCTCTGCGAGCGCCGCCACGCGGTCGCAGATGGAATAGAGGCTGTCGAGATCATGGGTGACCATGAAGACGGTCAATCCGAGCGTATGCTGCAAGGTCGCGATCAGCTCGTCGAATTCGGCCGCGCCGATCGGATCGAGGCCGGAGGTCGGCTCGTCGAGGAAGACGAGCTCCGGATCGAGGGCGAGCGCCCGCGCGAGCGCCGCCCGCTTGACCATGCCGCCCGACAATTCGGCCGGAAATTTGTCCGCCGCGCTCGCCGGCAGGCCGACGAGCGCGAGCTTGAGCATCGCCAGCTCGTCCATGAGCTTTGCCGAGACCTGCCCGCTCTCGCGCATCGGCATTTGGATGTTCTGCCTGACGGTGAGGCTCGAGAACAGCGCGCCGTTCTGGAACAGCACGCCCCAGCGCCGCTCGACGAGACGGCGCTCGGCCGTCGAAAGTCGGTCGCGATCCCGCCCGAACAGCTCGATGAGACCGGAGCGCTTCTCGACGAGGCCGAGAATGGTGCGCATCAGCACCGACTTGCCCTGCCCCGAGCCGCCGACGAAGCCCAGCACCTCGCCGCGATAGACGTCGAGATCGAGGCCGCGCATGACGAGCGTCTGCCCGAAGCCGACGACGAGATCGCGCACGCGGATGATCTCCCGCGCCGCGCTCGGCTCGGGCGCTTTTGTCGTCGGGGGGAGTTCGCTCGCGAGGCTCATAGAACGCTCATGGGAGGCTCGTGGGAAGCTAATATTTGATCGAGGCGAAGAAGATGGCGAAGAGGCCGTCGACGACGATGACCATGAAGATCGCCTTCACCACGGAGGCCGTGACATGGCGGCCGAGCGATTCGGCCGACCCCCTGGTCGCCATGCCCTCCATGGCGGCGACGAGGCCGATGATGAGCGCCATGAATGGCGCCTTGATGAGGCCGACGAAGAAAGTATTGCGGCCGATCGCCTCCTGCAGCAGCGAAAGATAGGCGGCCGGGCTGATGCCCTCATAGATCCAGCACACCAGAAGGCCGCCGAACAGCGCCGACATGTCGGCGACGAAGGTGAGCAGCGGCAGGGAGAGCACCAGCGCCAATATGCGCGGCGTGACCAGCGCCTCCATGGGCGAGAGGCCCATCACGCGCAGCGCGTCGACCTCCTCGCGCATTTTCATCGAGCCGAGCTCGGCGGTGATCGCCGAGCCCGAGCGGCCGGCGATCATGATGGAGGTGAGCAGCACGCCGAGCTCGCGCAGCACCAGAATGCCGATGAGATCGACCGCATAGGCGCCCGCCCCGAAGCGGCGAAGCTGGAAAATGCCCTGCTGCGCGACAATCGCGCCGACGAGAAGATTGATGAGCGCGATGATCGGCACGCTACGGAAGCCGAAGCTCTCCATATGATAGACGAGAGAGGTGAGGCGGAAGCGCCCCGCCGCCACGAAGGCGAAGGCCGTCACCGCGACGAACTCGCCGAGAAACACGACGCCGTCATAGGCGTCCTGCCCGGCCGACACGACCGAACGGCCGAGATCGGCGAGAATATCGACGATGAGCAGGCCTCTTGCGCGCGCCGGCGCTTCGAAGCGGCGAAATTTCGTCTCCTGCAGCAGAAGGGCGTGCTCCGGCCGCGCCCCCTCCACCGAGACGGCGACGCCCGCGGCGGCGAGCTCGTCCAGCGCGCGGCCGATGATCCAGGCGCCGGCGGTGTCGAGCCGGGCGATCTGCGCGAGATCGACGATGGCGCGGGCGGCTCCGCGCGCGGCGGCGACCATGTCGGCGGCCTCCGGCTCGAGCGCGCCGGAATCGGCGAGCACCCATTCGCCGCCGAGCGAGAAGCGGACGGTCTCTCCCTCTCGCCGCGACGAGAGGCGGGCCATATGGTCGAGGTCCGTGGCCATGCCTATTTTCGGCCCTTAGGGCCGGCGGTCCCTTTCTCCGCCCCCGGCAGCGTCTTAACTTCCGGCGCGGCCGAAGTCGAGCGCGAGCTCGACCTTCGTGATGGCGCGGCTCCCTGTTTCAACTGGAAAAAATCTCCCATGGGCGTCCAACTGACCGTCTTTGTCGAGCGCTTCCCCATAGCGGGGCGATTCGTCATCTCGCGCGGCGCGAAGACGGAGGCCGTCGTCGTCGTGGCGCGCCTCGCCGACGGCGACGCCGTCGGCCGCGGCGAATGCGTGCCCTACGCCCGCTATGGCGAGAGCGTCGAAAGCGTCGTCGATCGGCTGGAGAGCGCGCGCTCCCTGCTCGAGGCGGGTGCGGATCGCACGGCGCTCGCGGCCCTGCTGCCGCCGGGCGCCGCCCGCAACGCCGCCGATTGCGCGCTCTGGGATTTAGAGGCGAAGCGCACGGGCGTCCCCGCCTATCGGCTCGCAGGTCTCGAGAGGATGGAGCCGCTCGTCACGGCCTATACGATTTCGGTCGGGACGCCGCAGGAAATGCGCGCGGCGGCGGCCAAGGCCGCGCAGCGCCCGCTGCTGAAGGTGAAGCTCGCCGGCGAAGGCGACGCCGAGCGCGTCGAAGCCGTGCGCGCCGGCGCGCCCGACGCCGCGCTGATCGTCGACGCCAACGAGGCTTGGGCGGAGGAGAATTTCGCCGCCAATATGGCGGCATGCGCCCGCGCCGGGGTGAGGCTGATCGAGCAGCCGCTGCCGGCGGGCGCCGATAAAGCGCTCGCGCGCCTTCCCCGCCCCGTGCCGATCTGCGCCGATGAGAGCGTGCATGATCGCGTCGGACTCGCCGCGCTGGTCGGGCGCTATGACGCGGTGAACATCAAGCTGGACAAGACCGGCGGCCTCACCGAGGCGCTGGCGCTCGCCGCCGAGGCTCGGCGGCTCGGTTTCTCGATCATGGCGGGCTGCATGGTCGGCACCTCGCTCGCCATGGCGCCGGCGCTGATCGTCGCGCAAGGGGCGGAATTCGTCGATCTCGACGGGCCGCTGCTGCTGGCGAAGGATCGCGAGCCGGGGCTGCGATACGAGGGATCGCTGGTGTATCCGCCGGAGGCGGGGGTATGGGGGTGAGCGGCGGACGCCGAAGCAGAGCTTCGAGCTCGGAGAATCCCTTCTCGATCGGATTGAAGTCGGGACTATAGGGCGGAAGCTGGAGCAGCGTCGCGCCGACCGCTTCGATGGCCTTGCGCACGCCGGCGCCCTTGTGGCCGCGCTCGCCGTTCTGAGGCGCGCGGCGAACCCAGACGATCGCGGTCGCATCCGACGCCGAAACGCGCCGCCGCCTGACGCGCCGAAACGCCCTTCAGCGCGGCGTCGATCACCCGGCCACGCCAATCCTGGCTGTAGGCGCGAGCCATCTTTCTCCTCCGGATTGCGCTATAGTGTCTCGCATAGCCAGGATAAAGAGGCCATCGTAATGGATCCAGCAATGCAATTAAGATAAGACGTGACTTTCCAAATCAAAAAACACCTCCTCGCGCCTTCGATTGCAAGGGGCGTCTAAATTAGACAAATAGGTTTTTTCCCGAACACGCCTATCTTGTGCAAACCTCTTAGCTAGAAATGTAATTTCTAGGCTCTCAGGCAGCCCATCTTCACCAACTCCTGTGTAATTATTGCCATGAATGTGCACGATATCGAAATGAGCCCGCACTTTTGAAATAACGGATTCAAAGGTAAGGCGCAGCGCCTCTGTATCATGAAATTCGACAACTATACAATCCAAGACGTCAGCGTATTTGAGCACTTGAAGTAATGCACCATATTCACATCCTTCGATATCCATTTTCAAAAAAATATGTCTCCGATCGCCCGCTTGGCTAAACATTTCATCAACAGAAACATCTAAAGCCGTATTTTTGCGAGTTACAACACGACGTTGAAAACAGTTTGCGATCCTGTCTAGCTTCTTCCATTCGCGCATCATGTTGACGGAACCGATAAAATCTGCAAATGACGCACGGGTCGCAATCAGTCGTAAAAATGTTACGATCGAATTACATAGAATAGTTCTCTCGCTGACAGTGTGATCGTAACAGTAAATTACAGCATTTTTATTCAAGATGCGGAATTGCAGCTCAAATTCCCAGTTGCTTCCTAATCCGCAAGAGATAAGCGCATCACTGCGCAGCACGCAGCTCTTTGGAACGATATAGCCTCCGTCATGTTTACCTCCAATTCTGACTAGATCATCAATATCTATGATATATAGATATTCTGCGAAGCTATGTCTACTAACATGCTGCATTTAAATATCCTTTTGTTGCGTCAACGCCACAAGCCATTCTATCGGGCCGTTGACAATATAAAGTATACTTCTTGAAATATAGATATTATTCAGTATTTCGTGGCGACTATGAACCAATCATGCGGACCGGGAACGCGCGATCATGGGACTTATCAAGTATCTACTCCCCACTTACAAACCAACGAATCGGTTAGGCTTTTGCGGTCTGTAAACCTGTGCAGGCTCTTTTTGCGGCAGGGATAAACGACCCATTGCCTCTGGTCCGGCTAGAAATCTCTATTGATCGGAAGACCTCCAATCGTGTCCTTTATCCTTAAAATTCGCCTAAAAATCAACGAGCGTCAACCGGCGACGGCTACGCAATATACCCGAGCCGCAATCACGCGACCTTCGGCGCGAGACGGGGAATGGAGACGCCCGTTCGCGCCAGATCATAGGCCATCCAGGCGTCGGCCCGAGCCACCGGCGTGTCACGCCGCCCCTTTTGCCGAGCGCGCGCTCAATGAAAATCGAGCAGCGCGCCCTTTTCGATCTTGAACAGATTGGGGTCCGGCGCGCTGCCGCGGTCGATGTTGAAGAGCGACACCAGCGTCTCATAGCCCTGCGGGTCGGAGACCTGCCATTGCTTGAGCGCGAAGGTCTTGGAATCGAAGATCAGCTTGATTTTCGACGTGCCGCCGAAGGTCGCCTTGTCCTCGATCGAGATCGACGCGCCCGCATCGTCGATGACGACGTCCAACAGCTTCACATCCTTCTCGAGATCGATCTTCTCGTTCAGCAAAAATTTGAGCGGCGTCTGATTGATGAAATAGAGGTCCTGCGTGTTGAGCTTGCGGTCGCGCACGGCGACCTGCGTTCCGTCGGAGACGACCTCCATCGTCGCCGGCTGGGCGTATTCGAAGCGCATGCGGCCGACCTTGTGCACATAGAGCTTGCCCTCGGCTCTGCGTCCGTCGCCGCCGATCTGCACGAAATCGGCGATCATGACGGGAGACGAATTGAGCGAGGCCTCGGCGCGTTTGATCGCCTCCTCGCGCGTCGGCGGCGCCGGCGGCTGAGCCGCCACGATCGCGGCGCCTGCGGCTCCGCTCACGGCGGCCGCCCCCACGGCCGCTTTGGCGGCGTCGGCGGCGGGAGCGGCGCTCTTGGCGTCCGCGCTTTTGGAATCCGCGCTTTTGGGACTGGCGCTGGCGGCAGGCTTGGCCTCGGCCGATTTGGCCGTGACCTTGGCCTTGGCCTCGGGCTTGCCCTTCGCCGCGGCGGCCGCAGGCTTGGCCCCGTGCGCAGGCTTGGCCCCGTGCGCAGGCTTGGCCCCGCGCGCCGGAGCCGCGGCTGCATGGCCCGGAAGCGGCTTCTTCTTCTGCTCGGCGGCGGGGGCGCCGGAAGCGGCGAGCCCGGCGAGAAGCGCGAGGGCCAGAACGGCTGCGAGAGACGATTTCACGAGGCTTGGTGCTCCGGACCTGATTCGGCGCGGCCTATAGGCGCCGTCTATGCCGTCCCTTAAGACGGCGATATGGCTAATGTTGGATCATTTTCGGCGAGACCGGCTTGCCTCGCCCTGACGTCGCCGCCCTTTCGGCCGGCGGCCGCTCTCTGAACGTGCGCCGGCGCACATCCGACGGCGCTTTTCCGCGCGAGACGAGAGACAGAGCGCGAACGCGCCGGATTGCCGGAGAAGAATTTGATGGATTACGAAGCCCTTTCCAACCGCAGCCTGCTCGATGCGACATTATGGGCCAGGCAGGAATGGGTCACTGTGGGCGACAACGCCCATGGCGGCCGGGTTCGCGCGCCTTTCCTGGATTCGGTCCAGGGATTTCAGCTCGTCCCCGGACAGATGCGGCCTTTGGATCTCTACCGCGCGCCGAGCACGAATTTCGACGGTTTCGCGACGAGATGGGAGAAGCGCTACAGCATTCTCGTCGCCAATCGCAGCACGAAAATGTCGATCGCGCCGGTCGTCGATCAAAAGCCCTTCTACGCCTATGACCATCCGGTTCTCAACAAATTCGCCGCCTATCCGGTGGTCGGGCATTTCGGGAGAGTGCCGGTCGGGAACATCATCGTTCGACGCAAATTCGCGACCGAGAGCGACGGAGAGCGCCGCACAAGCGATCTGCAGGCGATATTGGACCAGGATATCGCCTATGTCGAAGAGGATTATCCGAACGCGGGCGATTGGGGGCCCTTCGCGAAATATCACAATGTCGGCCCGAATTACTTCGAGCTGCTGATCGATCCCGATGGCGTGATCCTGGCGATTCAGGGCTCCGGCGGAAGCGAGCCGGGCCTCGAGTCCGAAGACCCGCTGAGCTACGTCATGGCCGGCTATGGCCTCATCAAGCTCGCGACGCAGGGCGGCAGGGTCGTAATGAAGCTGCTGGCGAAACGGGCAGCCCGCAAGGCCGCGGAAACAGCCGCCTCGAACCCGGCGATCGCTCGGCTCATGAAGACCGCTGTCGATCTGCAGGGCAAGAATCCGGTCAGGACCGTCGAACTGCTGACGTCGTCGAGGGTCTTCCGGCATACGCTCACATCGGAGCTGAAGGGCGTCGCCTATGCGCGCATCGAGATGGAGGGCTCGCTGCGACTCTCCACGGGCATGGCCGCGCATTATGGCGAGGGCGTCTACGCCTGGCACGCCGGAGCGTCAGGGGTCGGCACATACATCGACATAGAGATCGCCGCCGGCGCGGCCGTCGAGACGCTGAAAGTGGGGGCGCAGAGCTGGGTCCGGATCGTCCCCGCGCAAGGCTCCGTGCTGAGCGTGCGGATCGTCGGAACGAATCTCGCCACGGAAGCGATCGAGATGGGGCGAAAACTCGTGAGATAGGCGCGGCGCGAACGTTCCCTGCTCGGAATCGCGAAGGCGAGCGATGCGTCTCACGCCGCGTCTATGTCGAACGCCCCGCGATCCACGCCGCCGCCCACCAGTATCTCGCGCTTGCCGGCGTGATTGGCCTGGCCGACGACGCCCTCGCGCTCCATCTGCTCCACCAAGGACGCCGCCTTGTTGTAGCCGATCGACAAACGGCGCTGAATGTAGCTCGTCGAGCATTTGCGGTCGCGCAGCACGATCGCGACGGCGCGATCGTAGAGATCGGCCCCCTCCTCCGCATCCATCGAGCCCGGCGCGGCGCTCTCCGCCGCCTCCTCGGAGGGCTCGTCCTCCGTGGTGATGGCGTCGAGATATTGCGGCTGCCCCTGCGTCTTCAGATGCGCGACGATCTTCTCGACCTCATTGTCCGAGACGAAAGGCCCATGCACGCGCGAGATGCGGCCGCCGCCGGCCATATAGAGCATGTCGCCTTGCCCTAAGAGCTGCTCGGCGCCCTGCTCGCCGAGAATGGTGCGGCTGTCGATCTTCGAGGTCACCTGAAAGGAGATGCGCGTCGGGAAATTCGCCTTGATCGTGCCGGTGATGACGTCGACCGAGGGACGCTGCGTCGCCATTATGAGGTGAATGCCGGCCGCGCGCGCCATTTGCGCGAGGCGCTGGATCGCGCCTTCGATATCCTTGCCGGCGACGAGCATCAGATCCGCCATTTCATCGACGATGACGACGATGAAGGGCAGCGGATGCAGATCCATCTCCTCGCGCTCGAAGATGGCCTCGCCGGTCTCCCTGTCGAAGCCCGTCTGCACCGTGCGGGTGATGATCTCGCCTTTCGCCTGCGCCTCGACGACGCGCTGGTTGAAGCCCTCTATGTTGCGCACGCCGAGCTTGGACATTTTCTTGTAGCGGTCCTCCATCTCGCGCACCGCCCATTTCAGCGCCACCACCGCCTTTTTGGGGTCGGTGACGACGGGCGTCAGCAGATGGGGAATGCTGTCATAGACCGAGAGCTCTAGCATTTTGGGGTCGACCATGATGAGGCGGCATTCTTCCGGCTTCATCCGATAGAGCAGCGACAGGATCATGGTGTTGATGGCGACCGATTTGCCGGAGCCAGTCGTGCCGGCGACGAGCAGATGCGGCATTCGCGCGAGATCGACGATGACCGGCTCGCCGCCGATCGTCTTGCCGAGCGCGATGGCCAGGCGATGCTTCGTCTTCTCGAAATCCTCGCAGGCGAGAAGCTCGCGCAGGAACACCGTCTCGCGGCGATGGTTGGGCAATTCGATGCCGATGGCGTTGCGGCCCGAGACGACGGCGACGCGCGCCGACACCGCCGACATCGACCGGGCGATATCGTCGGCGAGGCCGATGACGCGCGAGGATTTGATGCCGGGCGCGGGCTCGAGCTCATAGAGCGTGACCACCGGGCCGGGCCGGACATTGATGATCTCGCCCTTGACGCCGAAATCCTCGAGCACGCCCTCGAGCAGGCGCGCGTTCTGCTCCAGCGCATCCTGCGAGATTTTGGCGGCGGCGGCCTGTTTCTTGGGCTCGCTGAGCAGCAGCAGCGGCGGCAGCTCGTAGCGATGCGGATCGGCGCGGCCCTCGAACAGCGAGGGCTGGCGCTCGCGCATCACGCGCTTGCCCTGCTTCAGCGGGCCGGCGGCCTCCATCACCCGGGCCGTCGGCTGCGGCTCGTCATACTCCTCCTCGCGCGGCGCTGCGGCCGCGGCCCGCGCGGGCGCCGGCGGCGGAACAAAGGAGAAAGCGTCGAAGACCGGCTCGCGCCGGGCGGAGAGCAGCGGCGGCCCCGAAAGCTCGTCGAATTCGGCCGGCTTGCCGCGGCGTGAAAGAAGCGCGGCGAGCCGGCGCGCGACGAGCGTCTTGATCGTCAGCCCCGCGTGAATGAGCGCGCCGAGCGAGACGATGGCGACGCCCGGCTCATCGTCCTCGTCCTCGTCGGAGCGGCGCTCGTAAGGCTCGTCCTCCATGCGCCCCGCGGCGGCGGGCGCCTCGAAGCCGAAGCCTGCGGCGCCGGTGAGAGCGATAATGGCGGTTCCGGCGCCGATCAGCGCGACGACGGCCATGGCGGCCGCCGATTCGCCGAAGAGACGGCGCGGCAAAGCGAGCATGGCGTCGCCGAGCACGCCGCCGAGCCCTGTGGGCAACGGCCAGCGATCGGTGACGGGAAGCAAGGAGACGACGGCCGCCGCCGAAAAGGCGCCGACGATCCACAGGCCGAAGCGCAGCAGCGGGCGATGCAGCGCGCGCTGCGTGAGGAGCCGCAGCCCCTGGGCGGCGATCGGCAGTATGGCGGCGATGGCCGCGAGGCCGAGCATCTGCATCAAAATATCGGCGGCGACCGCGCCGCCGGAGCCGAGCAGATTGCGCACCCGCCCGCTCGTCGCGTGATTGAAGGAGGGATCGCGCGCCGACCAGGAGACGAGCGCCAGAGCCGCCGCGAAAGACGCCGCGACGAGCGCCGCGCCGACGAGCTCCGCCATCCGCCGCGCGGCGAATTCGCGCACGGGCTCGGAGAGGTGACGGAATGCGTTGCTGCGCATCATGAGACCGAGCCCGTTCATGCGACGAGTGTGAGACGAGGAAGCGCCCCGGGCGGGGGTCTTCGCCGAGGCGACGGCCGAGGGTAGGTAAGCGGGGTTAAGGGGTGATTAACCCTGACGGCTCCTCGGGGCGACGCCGCGAGGCGCGGGCTCTCGAGACGCGAGGGCGGACAGGCTCGCGCAATGCCCATGGCGTCGCCGCGAATGGCCCGGCGCTCGGCGGGCGATGGTCCCGCCATCGAGGCGACATTCGTCGCCGAATTCCAGCTAGAGCGTTTCCAGCCGAAGTGGACGCCGGTTCGGCGTCGGAAACGCGTGAAAACAAAAGCCTAGAGTCTTTCCGTGTTTCAATGAAACACGGAAAGACTCTAGGCTCAGACGCTCGACATTCCGCCGTCCACCAGCAGATCGACGCCGGCGACATAGCCGTTGGTCGCGAGAAACAGCACCGCCTGCGCAGTCTCCTCGGGCCGGCCGATGCGGCCGAGCGGTGTGCGCCTCGCGAGATAGTCGCGCAGCTCCTCGACCTCGCGCTCGGAGAGGCCGAGCTTGCCGTAGATCGGCGTCTCGGTCGCGCCGGGGCTCACCACATTGACGCGGATTCGGCGCTCTTTCAGCTCGCTCGTCAATGTGCGCGCGAAGGAGCGCACGGCCGCCTTGCCGGCGGAATAGACGCCGAAGGCCGGCGTGCCCTCGACGCTGGCGTTGGAGGAGTCGAGGATGATCGCGCCGCCGTCGACCATCAGCGGCAGCGCCTTCTGCACGGTGAAGAAGAGGCCTTTCACATTTATGTCGAACAGCCGGTCGAAATGATCCTCGAAGACCGCGCCGATCGGCGCGAATTCCGCGATCGCCGCATTGGCGAACAATATATCGACGCGGCCGAACTTTCGATTGACCTCGGCGTAGAGCGTGTCGAGCTCGGCGAGCTTCGAGACATCCCCCGCGACGCCATGGGATTTCGCGCCGAGCCGCGCGACGGCCTCCTCGAGCTCGCGCGCACGCCGACCCGTGACGACCACCTCGGCGCCGCGCTCGATGAAGAGCGCGGCGGTCGCGAGCCCTATGCCGCTCGCGCCGCCGGTGATGACGGCGATTTTTCCGTCGAGCTCCGCCATAGCGCGCCCTTTGCGCGTCGATCAGACGGCGACGAGACCGCCATCGACATAGAGATCGACGCCGGCGACATAGCTGCTGGCGTCGGAGGCCAGGAACAAGACCGCCTCGGCGATCTCTTCCGGCCTGCCGAAGCGGCCGAGCGGCACATTGTTCTCCAATTGCCCGGCGAGCTCGTCGCGCTGCTGCGACGAGAGGCCCATCGTGTCGAAGATCGGCGTCTCGATCGGGCCGGGGCTCACCACATTCACGCGGATTTTGCGGCTTTTCAGTTCGCTCGTCCATGTGCGGGCGAAGGAGCGGACGGCGGCTTTCGTCGCGGAATAGACGCCGAAGCCGGGCGTTCCCACCGTATTGGCGATGGAGGAGTTGAGCACGATCGCGCCGCCGTCTGAAAACAGCGGCAGCGCCTTCTGCACCGTGAACAGCAGGCCTTTGACATTGATGCCGAAAAGCTGGTCGAAGAGCGCCTCGTCGACGCCCTCGATCGGCGCGAGCCGCACGACCCCGGCGTTGGCGAAGAGAATGTCGATGCGCCCGAAACGCTCCTTCACCTCGGCATAGAGGCGGTCGAGATCCGCGAGCGCGGAGACGTCGCCCTGCACGCCGACGGCGCCGCCGCCGATGCGCGCAACCGCCGCGTCGAGCTCCGCCCGGCGTCGGCCGGTCACCACGACCTGCGCCCCTTCCTTGGCGAAAAGCTCGGCCGTCGCGAGGCCGATGCCGCTGTTGCCGCCGGTGATGACAGCGATCTTTCCTGAAAGCCGACCCATATTCGCGCTCCTTCCGCGCTAAATTCATTAGTTCAGAAATACGGAACTAATGCGCGAATGTCAATTCGTGCTAATTTGGCGCATGAGGAAGCTGCATCATCCGAGGCTCGAGGAGATCACCGTCGAGGCCATTCTCTACGCTCTGGCCGATCCCGTGAGGGTCGAGATCTTCACGCGGCTCGCCGCGTCGGAATGCGCGCAGAACTGCTCCAAATTCTTGAATATGCAGGAGCAGGCGCCACTGGCCAAGTCGACGCTCTCCCAGCATTTCCGCGTTTTGCGCGAGGCGGGGCTCATTCGCAGCGAGCGCCGCGGCGTCGAGCTCATCAATTCGACGCGCTGCGCGGAGCTGGCGGAGCGATTCGGCCCCATGGTGCAGTCGATCATCTCCGCCTATGAACAACAGAGGATCGAGGCGGCCGGAGGCGGCTCGAGAGGCGAAGACGCGGGGGACGGCGCCCGCGAGACGCCGCCTACTCCCTCCCAAGGCGAGTCCGGCGCCTGACGCCCGGTTGACAAGGGCGCTGCGCCCGTTTAGGGCTGTCCTGCTTCGTCGCGGCGGTTTCGCCGCGATTTTCTTTTTGCGTCCGCCCTTCATCGACGCGAAAAGCGAAGCCACAAAAACCGGTCAACTGCCAAAAAGCCGGCCGGCGGTCCGCCGCGAGAGCCGGGTCGAACACAGGAAAAAGAGATGTTCGCAGTCATCAAGACCGGCGGGAAGCAATATAGCGTCGCCGCCGGAGACACGATTACCGTCATGGCCCTCGAGGGCGCCGCCGGGGACAAAGTGTCCTTCGGCGAGGTGCTGTTCGTCGAGACCGACGGCGGCGCCAAGGTCGGCGCGCCGCTCGTGGCGGGCGCGAGCGTGACGGGCGAGATCGCCGAGCAGGCGCGCAGCCCCAAGACGCTCTCCTTCAAGAAGCGCCGCCGCCAGAACTCCAAGCGCAAGCGCGGCCATCGTCAGGACCTGACGATCGTTCGCATCACCGGCATAGAGGCCGGCGCCTAAAGAGCGAGCATGGCGCGACGCCGCCGATCGGCGTATAGACGAAACATGCGCGCCCCCTCGAGCGGGCGCGCCAGCAATTGATCGAGGCCGCCCGGGGCGGCCCCCGAGCCGCGGAAGAAGCGGTTCGGCTCGAGATTCGGGAGCGAGAACAATGGCTCACAAGAAAGCGGGCGGCTCGTCGCGCAACGGTCGCGACTCCGATGGTCGCCGTCTCGGCGTGAAGAAGTTCGGCGGCGAGGCGGTCATCAGCGGCAATATCATCATCCGTCAACGCGGCACGAAATGGCATCCCGGCCGCAATGTCGGCATGGGCAAGGACCACACGCTCTTCGCCCTCGTCGACGGCGTGGTCTTGTTCAAATCGAGCGGCGGCCGCGCCTCCGTATCGGTCGAGCCGGCGGCGGCCGCGGCCGCCGAATAGGCGGAGGATCAGCAAGGACCTCCGCCGGCGTTTTCGATCCCCGGCGGATTTGGTCCTCGGCTTTCGCGATATAGCGAAGCTCCAGGCGCAAAATCCGGAAAAAGGCCTCAAACGGTCGATAGGGGAAGCGGAACGCCGCTTCCCCTTCGTCATTTTTCGGCCTCTTTTCGCATCGGCCGCCATGGAGCCCTCGGATGTTTCCGGAAATTGCCCGCGACGATATTTTCAGATTGGAGACCCCGCGACTCTGGCTGCGCTGGCCGCGCGCCGCCGACCAGGGCTCGATCTGCCGTCTGGCCGGCGATCCAGAGGTCGCCCTGAAGACGGCGCGCATTCCGCACCCATATGAGCCATATCACGCCGAGGCCTTCATCCTCGCCGTGCGTTCGGAGAATGCGAGCGGGGCGGGCCTGACCCTCGCCTTGACGCAGAAGCGCCAAAGCGATGAGGCGATCGGCGTGATCGGCGTGCATGGCGCGAGCGCGCGCGGAGCCGGCGTGATCGGCTTTTGGCTCGGGCGGCCGTTCTGGGGACGCGGATTGATGAGCGAAGCGGCGAGCGCCTTCATCGATGTGGTGTTCGGCATGACCGGGCTCGAACGAATCGTGTCCTGCGCCCTGCCGACCAACGCCGCCTCGCTCCGCGTCCATGAGAAGCTCGGCTTCACCCGCACGGGTCGCGGGACATTCCCCGCCCCCGCCCGCGGCGGCGAGGTCGATGTGGAGCTCTTCGACCTGAGGCGCGGGGCCATCCCGACGAGCTTCGGCGCGCGCCGTCCGAAGCTGCAATCGACGTGAGTTCGAAAAGACCATGAAATTCCTCGATCAAGCGAAGATCTACGTGCGCTCGGGCGACGGCGGGGCCGGCTGCGTCTCCTTCCGTCGCGAGAAATTCATCGAATTCGGCGGACCGGACGGCGGCGACGGCGGCCGCGGCGGCGATGTGGTGGCGATCTGCGTCGACGGGCTCAACACGCTCATCGACTATCGCTATCAGCAGCATTTCAAGGCCAAGACCGGCGTGCATGGCATGGGGAAGAACCGCCATGGCGCCAAGGGCGCGGACGCCGTGCTGAAAGTGCCCGCCGGCACGCAGATTTTCGAGGAGGACGGCGAGACGCTCGTCGCCGACCTCACCGAGGTGGGGCAAACGGCCGTGATCGCGCGCGGCGGCAATGGCGGCTTCGGCAATCTGCATTTCACCACCTCGACCAATCGCGCCCCGCGCCGCGCCAATCCCGGCCAGCCGGGCGTCGAGCTCACGCTCATCCTGCGGCTGAAGCTCATCGCCGACGCCGGGCTGATCGGCCTGCCCAACGCCGGCAAATCGACTTTTCTGGCGAGCGTCAGCGCCGCCAAGCCCAAGATCGCCGACTACCCCTTCACGACGCTGCATCCGGGCCTCGGCGTCGTTCGCGTGGACGATCGCGAATTCGTCCTCGCCGACATTCCGGGCCTCATAGAGGGCGCGCATGAGGGCCACGGGCTCGGCGATCGCTTCCTCGGCCATGTGGAGCGCTGCCGCGCGCTGCTGCATCTCGTCGACGCGACCGGCGAGCACGCCGGGAAGGATTATAAGGTCGTGCGACGCGAGCTCGCCGCCTATGGCGCGGAGCTCGCCGAGAAGCGGGAGATCGTCGCTCTGTCGAAGATCGACGCCGTCGAGCCGGACCATTTGAAGAAGCAGAAGGAGCGGCTGAAGCGGGCGATGGCCTCCGCCGGGCCTGCGGGGGCCGCCGAGCGCCCTGCCCCGCTGCTCTTGTCCTCCGCCACCGGCGAGGGCGTGACCGCCGCCTTGCGGGCGCTGGCGAGCGCCAAGGAGACCGCGGCGAGAGAAGAAGCGACGGCCGCCGCGCCCACGCCGGTCTGGCGGCCCTGAAAAAACGGAAATGTGACGATTTTTTCTTTTCGAAGCTGGACATGAGCCGCGTCATTGGGTATTTGCACGCCTCGTTCCGCTCATTCGGCGAGAGCCGAAGCGACGGACGGGCGCATAGCTCAGTTGGTAGAGCAGCTGACTCTTAATCAGCGGGTCCAAGGTTCGAGCCCTTGTGCGCCCACCAATAAATAACAAATGCTTATTGCGGCCAAATTGCCACCCGGCCATTGGCTGGGCGAATGCGTCGCCGCCACATCGGCCACGGTCGCGGAAATCGCGGCGCTCGCTCCCTCACTTTCCGTCCAACCAATTCGGCTGCATGTCCATGGCAGGGCGCCGACTGCGAGCGAATCCGTTCGACTGCGACAAAATGCGCCGTGCCTTTACCGATCCGCGGCGCCATCTTTCTATCATGGCGCTGCCACGCGATCCCGCCCGGGAGCTTACGGTCGTTTCCGAGGCTCGAAGGTGCGCACCCGGGAGAGTGGCGGCAGGGCCATTTTACACCGTCGAGGTATCGAGGCCTCGACGGCGCCGTCGGGACGCGGCCCTCCGAAGCGCGAGCTTCCGGCGAGAGAGCGAGCGCCGGCTCACGCGACGTCATTCCGATTTCACGTGCGCTTCCCGCTCTTTTCATGTGCGCTTCCCGCTCTGAGGACAGCGATGGCCGCCCGGATCGCGTCTTCGGACGCCGCGGCTTCCTTCATCCCCGATTCGACGAGGGCGCCAGGTGAAGGCCGCGCGCCCGATGCTGGCGTGATCGCGATCCGGCGCCTCGACTCCCAGGACGGCGAGCTCGGCGGGCGCGCCGACACGGCCGCAAAGATCACGCCGCCCTCGAGGCTGCGGGCATGACCTGACAATGGCGAGGGGCCGGGTGAGGCCGATGACGGAAAAGCCGATATGGGCGAAGTCAAAACGAATCGCCAGCGCCGTCTCGCAGGCATACACGGGCCGCAGATGTGGAGAGCGCATCCACGGCGCGAACGCACTTCGCCTAGAGCGCTTCCAGCCGAAGCGGGCGCCGGTTCGGCGTCGGAAAAGCGTCAAAAACTCTAGGCGCGCAGCGCCTCGATACGTCCGAGAAGCTTCGCGAAGAGCTTGCCGACGCCTTGGCGTCTGGTCGGGGCGGGGATGCGCATATAATCGACGATGAACTCGTCGAAGACGTTCGGCGGGAGCTCGAAGTGACGCCGCAAATCATCATGTTCTGCGGCGACATAGAAGCGGTTGACGCCGTCGAAATAGGCGAAGCGATAATTCGCCTCGAGAATATG
This sequence comes from Methylosinus sp. Ce-a6, assembly GCF_009811655.1. Taxonomy (GTDB): domain Bacteria; phylum Pseudomonadota; class Alphaproteobacteria; order Rhizobiales; family Beijerinckiaceae; genus Methylosinus. The sequence goes on from NZ_BGJX01000001.1 coordinate 176,246, forward strand.
CGGCTCCCAGGCCGCGTGTGTCTCCTCGCGCGAGAGCGGCTTCGTCGCCTCGACCAGAATGATCCATGGACGAAAGCGCGCGAGGTCGAAGGCGTTGACCACATCGCTCTCGGCGCCTTCGCAATCGATCTTCAGGAAATGCACCTCTTTCGGCGCGAATGTCTCGAAGATCGAGTCGAGCTTACGCGTCTCCACCTCGACCTGCTCGTGACGATAGTCGAGGCGCTCGTGCATGGCCGCGATTTCCGGGCGTAGCGTCGAAATGCCCGTGCCGTGAATGAGCGTGATCTCGGCGACGCCAGGACGATCGCTCACCGCGACACAGAGATTGACGTCGCGGGGACGAGCCTGCTCGAGCATGTCGTGATAGGCGGGGTGCGGTTCGATATTCACCCCTCGCCAACCGCGCTCGTAGAAATGGCGAGTGACGGAATGGACGTTCGGATCCCAGGCGCCGACGTCGACATAGAAGCCCGCATCGATTTGCGCGAAGGCGCGCTGCAGCATCACGTCCTCGAAATTCTGGGAATAGGAGATCATGGCGCTGGTCCGTCGCGAGCCGTGGCGGCAACTCGAATTGCCCGACGCTCCATAGAGAGCACTTCGGCTTATACTTAGCCGATCAGGCTTTTGGCAAGTCCGCGGCTCGGCGCGCAGCCGCCGAGCCGCAGTCTCAGCCGCTCGACATAGAGGAAAACGACAGGGGTCGTGTAGAGCGTGAGAATCTGACTGATCAGCAGGCCGCCGATGATGGCGATGCCGAGCGGCCGGCGCGTCTCCGCGCCTTCGCCGGAACCGAGCGCGAGCGGCAATGCGCCGAAGAGGGCGGCGAGCGTGGTGATGAGAATAGGACGAAAACGCGCCACGCAAGCCTCGCGAATGGCCTGCTGCGACCCGAGGCCGCGTCGTTTGGCCGCGAGCGCGAAATCGATGAGGATGATCGCATTCTTCTTGACGATGCCGATGAGCAGCAGCACCCCGATCATGGCGATGATGCTGAGCTCCGTTCCACAGGCGAGCAGCGCGAGAAACGCGCCGACGCCGGCCGACGGCAGCGTCGAAAGAATGGTGAGCGGGTGCAGGAAGCTCTCATAGAGCATTCCGAGCACGATATAGACCGCCGCCAGCGCCGCCGCGATCATCAGCGGCTGATTGGCGAGCGCCTCCCGATAGCCCGCCGCATTGCCCGCGAAGACGCCTTGCAGCGTCGCCGGCGCGCCGGTCTTCGCCATCGCGTCCTTTATCGCATCCGCGGCGTCCCGCAGCGACTTGCCTTCCGCGAGATTGAAGGAGATCGTCACCGCCGCGAAATGGCCGTGATGATTGACCTGCAGAGGCGTCACGCCGTCGTCGAATCGCGCAAAGGTCGAAAACGGGACCATGGGCGTGGCGGCGGCGCTCACCGGGCTCGAGGCGCTCGTCGCATCGCGCGGCGAAAACGCCCGCGGCGCCGCGCCGGCGCCGCTTCCGATATAGAGCTCGTCCAGCGCGCGGAGAGTCTCGCGACGCCGCGGCGCCGCCTCCATCACGACATGATATTGATTGAGCGGCTCGTAGATCGTCGACACTTGTCGCTGTCCGAAAGCGTCATAGAGCGTGTTGTCGATCGCGTTCGCTGTCAGCCCGAGCCGCGACGCCTTCACGCGGTCGATGACGACGTCGCTGCGCAATCCCTTGTCCTGCTGGTCCGAGCTGACGTCGAGAAGCGCTCCGCCACGGCGCAGCGCCTCGACGATGCGCGGCGCATAGGCGCGCAGAACGTCGAGATCGTCGCAGAGAAGCGTGTATTGAAACATGGCGGCGCCCGTGCGCCCGCCGAGACGAATGTCTTGCACCGATTGCAGGAACAGGCTCGCGCCCGACACACGCGCGAATTGCGGACGCAGCCGCGCCATGATCTCGTTCGCCGAAGCCTTGCGCTCGGCGAGGGGCTTCAGCGTGACGAGCAGATCGGCGACATTGATCGAGCCGCCGGGACCGAAGCCGCCGCCGATCGCGCCCGTCGCTGTCGCGACGCCGGGATCGGCCTGCAAAATTGCTATGAACTGCTCGAGCTTCTCTTTCATCACGGGGAAAGAGACGCTCTGATCGGCGACGATGGCGCCGCGCATGCGCCCCGAGTCCTGGATCGGGAAAAAGCCCTTGGGCACGAGATCGAACAGATAGAAGTTGAGCGCGATTGTCGCGAGCAGCAGGCAGAGCGTCGCCGCCGGCCGACGCAATGCGGCGTCCAGCGTGCGGACATAGACGCCATGCAGCGCGGAAAATCCCGTCTCGCTCCAGCGCAGCAGGAAGAATCGCGGCGGCCGGGAATGGCTGCGCAGAAAGCGCGAGCACAGCATGGGCGTCGCGGTGACGGACAGAGCGAGCGAGACGAGAATCGCGACCGAGAGGGTCATCGCGAACTCCCGCATCATTCGTCCGACGATACCGCCCATGAACAGAATTGGCAGGAAAACGGCGACGAGCGAGAGGCTCATGGAAAAGACCGTCGACGCGACCTCGCGCGACCCCTCGAGCGCGGCGGAACGCGGGGATTCTCCCGCCTCCATTCGCCGGGCGATGTTCTCGACGACGACGATGGCGTCGTCCACTATGAAGCCGGTCGCGATGGTGAGCGCCATCAGCGAGAGATTGTTCAGGCTGTAATCGAGCAGATACATCGCGCCGACGGCGCCGATCAGCGACACGGGCATGGCGAGGCTCGGCGCGAGCGTCGCGCGCGCATCCTTGAGCGACAGATAGACGATGAAGACGACGAGGAGAATGGTGACGAGAAGCGTCGTCTCGATCTCTGCGAGCGAGGAGCGGATCGTCAGCGTGCGGTCCTGCACGATCCGCATTTCCGCGTCGGCAGGCAAAGCAGCCGCGAGCGGCGTCAGCAGCGCCTTGATGCGATCGACGACCTCGATGAAATTGGCTCCAGGCCGGCGGAAAATCTGCACCTGCACGGCGGTGCGGCCATTGCTCATTCCATAATTGCGCGTGTCCTCGACCGAGTCGACCACCTCGGCGACGTCGCGCAATCTGATCGGCGCGCCGCCGCGATAGGCGATGACGAGCCCCTCATAATCGGCGGCCCGGCGCGACTGGTCGTTGGCGTAGAGCGTGAGACGCCGCTCGCCTTCCTCGATCGCGCCCTTGGGGCCGTTGAAATTCGTCGCTGCGAGCGCGGCGCGCACATCCTCGAGCGCGACGCCATGGGCAAAGAGCGCCTGCGGATCGAGCTCGACGCGCACGGCGGGAAGCGAGGAGCCGCCAACGACCACCTGTCCGACGCCTTCGAGCTGCGCGAATTTCTGCTGCAGCACATTGGAGGCGATCTCGAACAATTGCCCCGGCGTCAAGCGTTGCGAGAAGAGCGCGATGACGACGACCGGCACTTCGGCGGGGTTGGAAGTGCGGAAGGTCGGATTGTTGCGCAGCGAGGCGGGAAGGTCCGCGCGCGCTGCGGCGATCGCGGCCTGAATGTCGCGCTGCGCCCCGTCGATGTTGCGGTCGAGATCGAATTGCAGTGATATTCGCGTCGCGCCGAGCGAGCTCGACGAGGTCATCTCGGTCACGCCGGCGATCTGTCCGAGGCGGCGCTCGAGCGGCGTCGCGACAGAAACCGCCATTGTCTCGGGGCTCGCGCCCGGCATGGTGGCGGAGACCGAAATCACCGGATAGTCGATATTGGGAACCGGCGCCTTCGGCAGCAGGAAAAGCGCCACGAGCCCAGCGAGCGCGAGCCCCAGCATCACAAGGCTCGTCGCCACCGGGCGCTCGATCGCTCTCGCGGTGACGCTCATGCGGCCTCGCGCTCTTTGATCTTCGCCGTGCGACGACGCAAGGATTTGGCCAGACCGTCGAAGGCGAGATAGATGACCGGCGTCGTATAGAGGGTGAGGATCTGGCTGAAGATCAGCCCGCCGACGATCGCGACGCCGAGCGGCCGGCGCAGCTCCGCGCCTTCGCCGGAGCCGAGCATCAGCGGCAGCGCGCCGAGGAGCGCGGCGAGCGTCGTCATCAATATGGGGCGAAACCGCAATATGCAGGCCTCGTAGATCGCCGCGCGCGGAGAGAGGTTCTCGTCGCGCTCCGCCTGAAGAGCGAAGTCGATCATCATGATCGCATTCTTCTTCACGATGCCGATGAGGAGAATGACGCCGATCACGCCGATGACGCCGAAATCCTCTCCTGCGATCATCAAAGCCAACAAGGCGCCTATGCCGGCGGAAGGCAGCGTGGAGAGGATCGTCACCGGATGAACATAGCTCTCATAGAGCACGCCCAGAACGATATAGACGGTGACGATCGCCGCTAGGATCAAGAGCAGCGTGGAGACCGACGAGGCGTTGAAGGCCGCGGTCGCGCCCTGGGGCGCCGTGATGACGCTCGCCGGCGTCTCGAGCTCCTTTTGCGCCGCCGCGAACGCCTCCATCGCCGCGCCGAGCGAATGGCCGGGCGCAAGATTGAAGGAGATCGTCGTCGCCGGGAATTGCGCGAGGCGGTCGATAGAGAGCGGGGCGGCGATCTCCCGGATTTTCACCATGGAGGCGAGCGGCGTCTCGCGTCCGCCATTAGCGGGAATGCGCAGATCGGCGAGCGTCTCGATGCCGGAATGGCCGCGCGTCGCGGTCTCGAGAATGACGCGATACTGATTGGTCTGCGTGAACAAGGTGGAGACGATGCGCTGGCCGAAAGCGTCATAGAGAATATTGTCGATCGTCGCGACGGAAATGCCGTAGCGCGCGGCCGCGTCGCGGTCGATCTCGACGTAGAGCGCGCGGCCGCTGTCTCGCGCGCTGCTCGACACATCGCGAAATTGCGGTAGGCTGGACAATCTGTCGACGAGGCGGCGTGAATAATCGGCGAGCGTCGCCGGATCGGCGTCCTGCAATGCGAAATAATATGCGCCGCGCGCGACGCCCGCATCGATGGAGAGGTCCTGCGCCGGTTGTAGGAAAAGCGAGCCGATCGCGTGATCGCGCGCCGCGTCTTGCAGGCGGCGCGTGACGGCGGAAATCGTATCGGCGCGCGCCGATTTCGGCTTCAGCTTGATGATGAGCCTGCCGCAGTCGAGCGTGCGATTCACCCCGTCGACGCCGAGATAGGACGAGACGCTCTCGACGGCCGGATCGCCGAGCAGAATTTCGACCAGCGCGAGCTGCTTGCTCCGCATCGCCTCGTAGTTCAGCGATTGATCCGCCTCGAAGAAGCCCTGCGCCAGTCCCGTATCCTGCACGGGGAAAAAACCCTTGCCGATGGCCGCGTAGAGGGCGCCCGTCAGCGCCAATGTCGCGGCGAAGGCGGCGAGCGTCGCGCGCGAACGAGCGAGCACGAAACGCAGCGAGACGCCATAGGCGTCGATGACGCGATCGAACCAGTCATGCGGGCCTTTCGCCTCATGCGTATGAGCGTCCTGCGCGCGCAGGAGCTTGGCGCAGAGCATGGGCGCGAGGGTCAGCGAGACGATCGCCGATATCACGATCGTCACGGCGAGCGTCACCGCGAATTCGCGGAACAGGCGGCCGACGACGTCGCTCATGAAGAGGAGCGGAATGAGAACCGCGATGAGCGAGATGGTCAGCGAGACGATGGTGAAGCCGATCTCGCGGGCGCCGACGAGCGCGGCCGAGAGCGGCGTCTCGCCACGCTCGATATGGCGGGAGATGTTCTCGATCATCACGATGGCGTCGTCGACGACGAAGCCGGTGGCGATGGTGAGCGCCATCAGCGTCAGATTATTGAGGCTGTAGCCGAGCAGATACATGGCCGCGAGCGCGCCGATGAGCGAGAGAGGCACGGCAACGCTGGGAATGATCGTCGCGCGCGGGCTGCGCAGAAAGAGAAAAATCACCGCGACGACGAGGCCGATGGAGAAAAGCAGCTCGATTTCGACATCGTGAATGGAAGCGCGGATCGCGGTGGTGCGATCGGTGAGCACGGTGAGATCGACGGCCGCCGGCAGAGATGCGGCGAGCGCAGGCAGCAGCGTCTCGATCTGATCGACGACTGCGATGACATTGGCGCCCGGCTGGCGCTGCACATTCACGATGATGGCGGGCTCGAGGTCCGCAAAGGCGCCGAGCTCGCGATTTTCCGAACCTTCCGTCACCTCGGCGACGTCGACGAGCCGCACCGGGCCGCCGTTGCGATAGGCGACGACGAGGCCTTCATAATCTTTGGCGTTGCGCAGCTGGTCGTTGGCGTCGACGGCGAATTGCTGCACGCGTCCGTCGATATTGCCCTTGGGCAGATTGACATTGGCGTTGGAGATGACGGCGCGCAAATCCTCGAGCGACAAGGAATGGGCGGCGAGCTTCGCCGGATCGGCGCGAACCACCACGGCCGGCCGATTGCCGCCGGCGACGCTGACGAGGCCGACGCCGGAGAGCTGCGAAATCTTCTGTGCGACGCGGCTGTCGGCGAGATCCTGAACCTGCTGGAGCGGCAGAGTCTTGGAGCGCAGCGCGAGCGTCAGAACGGGCGCGTCGGCGGGATTGATCTTGGCGTAGATCGGCGGGGCGGGAAGATCGCTCGGCAGAAAGCTCGCGGCGGCGTTGATCGCCGCCTGCACCTGCTGCTCGGCGAAATCGAGCGAGAGCTTCAGGCCGAACTGCAAGGTGATGATGGATGCGCCGCCGGAGCTCGTCGAGGCGATTTGCGCGAGGCCCGGCATTTGTCCGAGCTGACGCTCGAGCGGCGCGGTGATCGTCGCCGCCATCACCTCGGGACTGGCGCCCGGATAGAAGGTGCGCACCTCGATCGTCGGATAGTCGATCTGCGGCAGCGCCGAGACCGGCAGCAGTCTGAAGCCGATGGCGCCGGCGAGGAAGATCGCCGCCATCAGCAATGTGGTGGCGACCGGCCGCTCGATGAAGGGACGCGAGATATCGACGGCGCTCGAGGGTTTTGCGCTCACGGCGCTGCGGCTCTCGAGGCCGCGCGGCGCGGCTCGGCGGGCGTTCCCTCGCGCCCTTCCTTCGTCTGCGTCGCGCCGGCTGCGTGGGCGAGCGTGATCCGCGCGCCGTCGCGCAATTTATCGACGCCCTCCACCACGACGCGCTGGCCGGCCTCGACGCCCGCCTCGATCACCGCGCGCTCGCCGTCTGAGGGACCGAGCCGCACCGGTCGGACGACGACCTTGTCGTCGGCGTCGATCGCATAGACGAAAGGTCCCTTCGCCCCGCGCTGGATCGCGGCGGCCGGCGCGAGAACGACGCCTTTCAGCACTTCCACCGTCAGTTCGGCGTTGACGAATTGATTGGGGTAGAGCGTCTCGCCGTCATTGGGGAACTCCGCGCGCAGCTTCACCGTGCCGGAGGTCGCATCGATCTGATTGTCGATCGCATAGAGAACGCCGCGCGCCGGTTCGCCCGCATGTTCCCGATCATAGGCGATGACGGCCAATCGTTCGCCCGAGCGGAAGCGGCGAAGCAGATTTTGCAGCTTCACCTCCGGGAGGGTGAAGATCACGGTGATCGGCGAGAGCCGCGTGACCACCGCTATGCCGTTCGCATCATTGGTCTGCACGATATTGCCGGGATCGACGAGACGAAGGCCGATGCGGCCGTCGATCGGCGCGGCGATGCGCGTGTAGCTCAGATTCAATTCGGCCTGGCCGAGGAGCGCGCGATCCATCTCCACCGCGGCGCGATATTGGCCGATGAGCGAATGCTGCGTGTCGAGCTGTTGAGCAGAGACGCCGTCCTTGATCTTCGCTCGCAGCGTCTCGTAGCGGGAGAGATCGCGCTCGGCGTTCTGGAGCAGCGCCTCGTCCTTCTGGAGCTGCGCCTTCGCCTGCGCAACGGCGAGGTCGAAGGGCCGCGGATCGATCTCGGCGAGAATGTCGCCGGCCTCGACCGTCTGTCCCTCCGTGTATCTCACCTTCAGGAGCGGTCCGGAGACTTGCGCCTTGACGACCGAGGTCACCAGAGCGGTGACGGTTCCGAGGCCTGTGTAGACGACCGGGAAATCGCCGCGGACGATCTCCGCCGCGGCGACGGCGGTCGCAGCTCCGCGTCCGCCGCCGGGAGGCGGCGGCGGCTCCGCCGCACGGTAGCGCCAAGCGCCGAGCGCGAGCGCGCCGAGGAGCGCCGCCGTGATCCATCTGGCGAGATGGCGGCGCGGCAAGAGCCGCCTCGCCGCTCCGACGAAAGGAGGGGCGGCGTCGGTGATGTCGGAACTCATCGGATCGAACTCCGCGCGGATGCTCTTCCTGACGACGGTCTGCGCCGGTCGCGTCATCGTCTCCTCGTGAGGCCGTCGTCGAAAGCGTCGTCATTCGCCGATGAGCCACATCGAGAGAATAACTATATAATGTCGATAGAGATATGCAACTGATCTGTCCGGATCGCGTGGAGGTCTCGTCGCGTCAGCTGGTGGCGCGGTCGAGCTCGATGAGATGGCCGGCCTTGTCGCGCTTTGCAGCCAAATAGCGCAAATTATGCGTATTTCTCCTTCCGAGAAGGCGCTCTGCGTCGACTGCTTCGAGTCCCGCCTCCGCGAGCGCCGCGATCTTCTCGGGATTGTTGGTCAGCAAGCGCACGCGGCGGATTCCCAGAGCCTTCAGCATCTCCGCGGCGAAGGCGAAACGACGCTGATCGGCGCCGAATCCGAGCGTTTCATCGGCGTCGTAAGTGTCCAATCCCTGCGCCTGGAGATCATAGGCGCGGATTTTATTGGCGAGGCCGTTGCCGCGGCCTTCCTGATCGAGATAGAGCAGCACGCCGCCGCCGTTCTCGGCCATGTGACGCGCCGCATAGCGCAGCTGATCCCCGCAATCGCATTTGAGGCTGCCGAAAAGATCGCCGGTGAGGCAGGCCGAATGCAGACGGACGGGGACCGGCCTCGAGACATCCGGCGCGCCGATGACGATCGCGACCTGATCGCGCAGCCCCTCGCCGCCGCGGAACACGATGAATTCGCTGTCCGTCGCTCCTTCGAGCGGCACGCGCGCGCGAGACACGATGCGCAAGGAGGCGAGGCGGGCGAGAGAAAAGGATTTCACATCGGCGAGAGCGACGTCGAACATGCGCGGAAAAATCGCTTTCGCGCCGCCGCCGCGCGCGATGACGGCGGCCGGCAGAAGCTGTGCGAGCCGCATCAGCTCGAGCGCGCCCTCGTCGAGCGGCGCCAGCGGAGCGGCGGGCGCGTCGAGCCGCGCCGACGCATGGAAAGCGAGCGCATGCGCGCGCGCGACGTCGAGGACCGGCAGAGCGATCGCTCCGGCCTCGCGTCGAGCCGCCCCGAGACGTCGTAGCCGCGGCGCCGCAAGCGCCAGCAGCGTTCCGCCGCCAGACAGACGATCGAAGCGCGCAGCGAGATCGCCGTCGAGCGCTTCGCAAGCCAGAGCGACGATCATTTCCGCGTCGTCGTGGAGGATGACCGGCCGACCGCCGCGGATTTCCGAAATCGCGCGCTCGACGTCGATCTGGCCGGCTGCGTCGCGAAATTCCGGTCGCGAGGTTGAAATTGTCACGAGGCCTCCGTCGCTTTCTTTCCTGAGCGCGACTGATATAGTTTTTAGACTCTATATACAAGCACGAGTTATGTGGCGGCGGCTGGTCGGCGACGCGCCGCCGCCGGCGACGCGACATCGTGAAGCAAATCGGCTAGATTGCATTGGAAATACAACTTATCCTGCTTTCAGACGCGCCGCGGTCGACGAATTCCTTCTAATGTGGAGAACTCGAGCACTTTGCTATTTATCATAGCGACTATATGTGAATATAATGCGCCATCGCAGCAAGACGGGAGCGTCCGATGGCTGGCGAGAAGCATCGCTTTTCGATCAAAACCTTTCTCGAAGCGTCTATTTCGCGCGGCGCCTGCGCGGCCGTCCTGGTTCTGGCGGCGACTGTCGGCGCCACGGCGGAGCCCAGCGTCTATCCGACCGGCACGACGATCTACGATCCGGCGCGCGCCTATAATTCCTACGTCCTCTTCGCCGGCGGCGACGATGTGACGAGGCTCGTCGACCTCACCGGCAAGGTCGTGCGCGAGTGGAAATATACGGGCCAGCCGGCCGCCTTCATCGATCCGGCGCTCGCGGGCGGCGCGCGCGGGCATATCTTCATCACGCTGGAGAGCGAGGAGGGCAAGGGGACCGATCTCACCCCCGGGCGCGCCCGGACCCGCGTGCGCAAGACTGTCGGCGAGGTCGATTGGGACGGCAAGCCGGTGTGGAGCTTCGGGCCCGCGGCGCCGGGCGGCGTCGCGCGCCAGCATCACGACATTGCGCGCCTGCCCAACGGCAACACGCTGCTGCTCGCCAATGTCTCCTATCCGCTGCCCGGCTTCGCCGCGCCGCAAGTGCTGGACGACGTCGCCTATGAGGTGAATCCGGACGGCGAGATCGTCTGGACCTGGGCGGCCTCGGATCATCTCGACGAGATCGGCTTCACCGCCGATGAATTGAAGCTGATCAAGGGCTCGAAGAATCCGGATTATCTCCACGTCAATGATCTGAAGCCGCTCGGCCCCAATCATTGGTTCGACGAGGGCGACCAGCGCTTTGCCCCAGAAAATCTGATCTTCGACTCGCGCAACGGCAATTTCATCGCCATCATCGACCGCAAGACGCGCAAGATCGTCTGGACGCTCGGGCCGCATTTCCCGCCGGTGTCCGAGGACGGATCGACGACGTCGCGCAAGGTTCCGCGGCCCGTCGATCAGATCTCCGGCCAGCACGACGCGCAGATCATTCCCAAGGGCCTGCCCGGCGCCGGCAATCTGCTCGTCTTCGACAATCAGGGCGAGGCAGGCTATCCGCGCGCGTCCGTCTCTTTCACGGGCGGCTCGCGCGTGCTGGAGATCGATCCCGTCTCCAAGCAGATCGTCTGGCAATATACCGGCGCGAGCTCCGGCAATCCCGGCTGGACCTTCCGCAGCACGCATATCAGCAATGCGCGCCGCCTGCCCAATGGCGACACTTTCATCGACGAAGGGCAGATCGGGCGGTTCTTCCAGGTGACGCCCGACGGCGACATCGTCTGGGAATATCTCAGCCCCTATCCGCGCCGCGGCAAGGACGCCGAGACCGGACGGCCGACGCTCAATTACAGCGTCTATCGCGCGCAGCCGGTTCCCTATGACTGGGCGCCGGAAGGGACTCCGCGTTCCGAGACGGCCGTCGCGCCGCCGGAGAACGGCGCCTTTCGGCTGACGTCCAAATAACGCCTTCGATCGGCGTGGCGGCGTGAGCGCCGCTTTCGCCCGGGGCTCCCCGAGCATCGGCGCGTCGCGACGCGCCGGCGACGAGCTGTCTCACCTCAAAACGAAAGATGAGGTTCTCATGTCGATACCCAGATTCAAGACGATCGCCGGCCTCGGACTGACCGCCTCGGTCATTGCGGGCGCGGCGCAGGCCGCCTCGCTGCAGGAGGCGGCGACACTCGCTTCCGCCGCCAGCGTCAAGACGCTGGAATTCGCGGGCTCCGGCCATTGGTATCAGTTCGGCCAGGCGCCGATTCCGGGCGGCGATTGGCCGAAGTTCGACGTTTCCGCCTATAGCGCGGCGATCGACTTCGACAAAGCGGCCGAGCGCGTGCTGATCACGCGCTCGCAGACGCCCGACGGCCGTCCGCGGCCGGCGCCCGTCGAGCAGAAGCTCGAATGGTCCATCCTCGGGGAGAAGGCCTGGAACGTCGCCACTCCGCAGGGCGCCGCTCCTGGCACCGCGCCGGTCGCGACGCCCGCGCCTGCCGCCGTCGACGAGCGCGTCGCCGAAATCTGGACGACGCCGCAGGGCTTCCTGAAGGCGGCGCTCGCCAATAACGCCAAGTCCGAAACCGTCGGCGCCGGCGTCGAGGTCTCCTTCGCCATCGGCAATCGAAGCTTCGTCGGCCTCATCGGCGCCGACAATCATGTGTCGCGGATCAAGACCTGGATCGACACGCCGGTGCTGGGCGATACGCTCCTGGAGACGCATTTCTCCAGCTATAAGGATTTCGGCGGGCTGCATTTCCCGGCGGAGATTCATCGCAGCGAAGGCGGCCATGAAATTCTGCATGTCGTGGTCGCCTCGGCCAAGGCCAATGGCGCGGTCGACATCGCGGTTCCGGCCAATGTGGCGAGCGCGCCCACGCCCGTCGTCACCGTGGCGTCGGAGAAGCTCGCCGACGGCGTCTATTATCTCACCGGCGGCACGCATCACAGCGTCGCCGTGGAGGAGAAGGATCATGTCGTGCTGATCGAGGCGCCGCTGAACGAGCAGCGCTCGATCGCTCTGATCCAGAAGGTCGGCGAGATCATACCGGGCAAGCCGATCAAATATGTGGTCAATAGCCATGTGCATTTCGATCACTCGGGCGGCCTGCGCACTTTCGTCGACGCCGGCGCGGCCATTGTGACGCAGGACATCGGCAAGGCCTTCTACGAAAAGGCCTGGGCGGCGCCGCATACGCTGCGTCCCGACCGTCTCGCGGCCTCGAAGAAGGCGGCGAAATTCGAGACCTATGAGCACAAGCGCGCGCTCGGCGACGCTCATGCGATCGAGATCCATCACATCGCCGGCAGCGGCCATTCGGACGATCTCGCGCTCGTCTATCTGCCGAAGGAAAAGCTCGTCGTCGAGGCCGACGCCTATACGCCTGCCGCGGTCGGCGCGCCGCCGCCGGCGACGCCCAATCCTTTCTCGGTCAATCTCTACGACAATATCCAGAAGCTCGGCCTCGACGTGGAGCGCATCGCGGGCCTGCACGGCCGCGTCGCGAGCATCGACGAGCTGCGCGCGGCGATCGGCTTGAAGAAAGCCGCCGCCAATTGAGAAAAGCCCCGGCCGCGCAATGCTGCGAGGCCGGGGACATCGCCTCGGAGCCGAGAGTCTTTCCATGTTTCATTGAAATATGGAAAGACTCTCAGCTTTTGTTTCGACGCGTTTTCCGACGCCGAACTGGCGTCCACTTCGGCTGGAAACGCTTGGGCAAGGCGTCGCATCGCAGCGGTTTCGGCACCGTCCGAGGCGCGGAAGACATTGGAGAGAAGCGCCCGTCGGAGCCCCTCTACCAGTTGCAGTTCGCCGTCTGGCCATAGGTAGAACAGCGCATGGATCCGCCGCTCTGATAAGCCGGCTTGATGTTGGAGGCTATCTGACCGAGATCATTCGAAAGCGATTCCTGGAAGGCCGCATGTCGAGCGACGGCAAGCGCCGCCTCACGCTCTTGCGCATATGTTACTTCAAAGAATGTTTTCTCGACACATGCCGAGAACACGGGCGATCCGACAGCATGGCCGAACTTCGCGCAAACATCGCGCGCGGACGCTATGACGCGCTCGCGCTCTTCACGTGCTTGGGCGGCTCGTTCTTCTGCACTTTTGCATCCCTGAAGGGAAAGTATCGCGGCGACAAAAACTACAATACGCATACACCTCTCCAGTCTCTCGAATCTGGCACTGAGACCTCGGGTCGTAGAGCTGTAGGCAATCCAAATGCCGGACGAATGGAATTATGCGTCGTCTCTCCTAAACCCCGCGACAACCCAAGCAGCCGTATATCCAGCGGCCCATAGCAATGAAATCGGCACAAAGCACAACACAATATACAAAGCCGATGTGGCGATCAGTTCGTCACGTGTCATCGCTTGTTTCCTCGGGATCAGATCAGCGTACGGTGAAGGAGATCGTTCATATGGTATGTCATCAAATAGATGGCCGGCTCTATCATCTTGTTTTTGAATGAACTCTCCCTGCATTCCTGTGGACGCACTGGACCACGTTTTAGATGACCAACTCGGCCAATGGAGGCCGACAAATAGCGTCGTAACGACAAGAAGCCAGATCGTCGAAGTAACGACGCCGAGCCTCTGCCATCCGTTCAGCTTGCTCATCGATCGAATCTCTGCAACGCGCGCCGCAGAATGCAGCTCACGATTGGGGAGGTTGCCGCTGAAAGGTGATTCCGCACTTCTTTTTGATCGCCGCTTGTTCGATCGCCTCGGCCTCGCCTCGCAGTCGCGCGAGTTCGGCGGTCTGCGCATCATCTCCGCTCAGAGCGAACAGCGCCGGCCAAAATACGATCGCGCCGACCGTAGTCACGACAGCATCCTGTGTCGCCTTGTGATCTTGGATACCGGCCGCTTGTGCTGCGCGAGAGCTGATCCGTTGCGCTTCCTCGGCGATTTGCGGGCATGTGTAGGTCTCATATTGCAGCGGTGAGACGTAAACCGCCGCTACTTCGTCTGCCCGTTTTGCACAACTACTTGTTACGGCGGCGATTGCCGCCACAAGGAAAAGAACTCTCAACATTGAATAACCCGCCTCCGATGATCGACAATCATAAGCGGGGCCGTGCAGTTTGCAATCAAAGCGTTAAGAAATGGTTAATCTCGAAGCTTGCGGGGAAGCGCTCGGCGCCGATGTCGACGCCGTGACCGGAGCCTCTTCGACAAAGGCGTCGAGCTGGACGCGCAGGCGATTTACTCCGCGGGCGTCTTTGCAGGGCTGAGGGAAATCCTCACATTCAACGCGCGAAGCACGGCGCTGACCGTCTCGAACCGGGGATGCGAGCCGGGAGCGAGCGCCTTGTAGAGGCTTTCCCGGCCGAGGCCAGCGGCCGCGGCGACTTGCGCCATCCCGCGCGCCTTCGCCACTTCGGAGAGCGCCACGAGCAAAACATCCGGGTTCGCATCCTCGGCTGCGGCCGTGAGATATGCGGCGATCACCTCGTCATTATCGAGGTGATCGGACACGTCGAAGGCCGCGAAATCACTGCTCATCGTCCCGGCTCCTTCAACTCTCGCGCCATTTCCTTCGCCCGCTCGATATCGCGCCGCCCCTTTGTTTCCGCCGTTCAGCAATAAATAGATCGCGGCGCCGTTCCTGACGAAATAGACGCGATAGCCCGGCCCGTAGTGAATGCGCATTTCCGACACGCCCTCACCCACGGCTTCGCAGTCGCCGAAATTGCCGAGCGCCGCGCTCGTCAGACGCGCCAATATTCGCGCCTTGCCCTTCTGATCGGCGAGCCCGGAAAGCCACTCGTCAAAGGCCGACGATCGAACGAGGATAAACATGGGCGGCCATAGGCGAGCATCGGCAAGCGCTACATATGTATCCAAATGGATACTAACAATCAAGGGCAACCCCGGACAAATCGCGACCCGGCGCTACCGCCCCTTTCGTAGCCTCACGCCCGCCCCGCGGCTGTCTCCGGAATGAACGCGACGACTCCGAGGGCGCGCAGAATTTTTGCGAGCGTCTCGCCTTGCCCGCTCGATTGAACGGGAGGGAATCGCTCAGCTTGCGAAGGATATTGCCAAAAGGGCTCGACGGGGGAAGGCCTGCCGTCGCTTTGGAGCGAGCGCTGCCACGTGGCGACACAGGTCGAGCCCGGAATGCCGATTCCCCGCATAAGCTTTTGATTCGATGGTACCGCCACCCCGGCTCGAACGGGGGACCCCCAGATCCACAATCTGGTGCTCTAACCAACTGAGCTATGGCGGCACGCCAGCGGGGCGGAAACTAAAAGCATCGCGGCGCCAATGCAATGCGGAAATGCGGTCGGCGGAATGAAATTCCGTGTTTCTCGCCGCCACGCCGGTCTAGAATGGCCGCCCCGCGGCGGCGCGCGCCCCGCCGCCGTACCGCCTCTCGAAGCCAGAGCCCCCGAGATGAAAGTCACTTTGGTCCAGATGAATTCGGTCAGCGACAAGGCCGCCAATCTCGCCACGGCCCGCGCCCTCGTCGATCGTGCGGTCCGCGAGGAGCGCCCGGACTGGATCTGCCTGCCCGAGGTCTTCGATTTCATCGGCGGCAATCGCGCCGACAAGGCCGCGGCCGCCGAGGAATTGCCCGGCGGCCCCGCCTATTCGCTCTGCAGCGCCCTCGCGCGTGAATACGGCGTCTATATCCACGCCGGCTCCATTCTCGAGAAGGTTCCGGGCGAGGAACGCCTCCACAACACCACCGTCGCCTTCGACCGCAGCGGCGACGAAGTGGCGCGTTACCGTAAGATCCATATGTTCGACATCACCGCGCCGGACGGCGCGCAATATCGCGAGAGCGCGGCCTTCAAGCCGGGCGACGCCATCGTCACCTATGACTGCGACGGCCTGACCGTCGGCTGCGCCATTTGCTACGATCTGCGCTTTCCCTATCTATTTCAGGCGCTCGCCGACAAAGGCGCGGACATGGTCGCCCTGCCCTCCGCCTTCACGCTCGTCACCGGCAAGGACCATTGGGAGGTGCTCGCCCGCGCCCGGGCGATCGAGATCCAGGCCTATGTCTGCGCCCCGAATCAGACCGGCGCGCACAAGGCCGGGCATGAGACGCGCGTGAGCTATGGCAATTCGCTGATCGCCGATCCCTGGGGCCATGTCGTCGGCCGCGCCTCGGAGGGCGTCGGCCTCGTCTCGGCGCGAATCGACCGCGAGCGCATCCGCAAGGTTCGCGCCATGATCCCCGTCGCCAGCCATCGCGTCGCGCTGCCCGACTGAGCGCGCCTTTGCGCGCCAAGCCTCTGTTTCAACCTAACCAACGGAGCTGTCAGGGGAAATCCCAGGCGCACTTGCACGATTCGGGAAAGTGTGGCTACATTATTGTTTAGACTGCCGACAATCCGCAAAAACAGGATCGGCGCGCCGCAAAAAAATGGCGCCGGCAGAGGGGGGAGCAAAAGTAATGGCCTCGCGAACGATGAGCCGCGAAACGGGCGGGCTCGCGCCCGTACCGGTAGCATGACGAAGAAAATAGAACCAGGGCGCACTTTGACGCGGGCCGCCCTGCGTGAAGCGGTGTACAGCTGTTGTCCGACGCTGTCGCGAGCCGAAGCCCGCCAAATCCTCGACGCCACATTCGAGGAGATCAGCGAAGCCCTGGTGCGGGGGGAGTCGGTCAAGCTGCGCTCCTTCGGCAGCTTCAACGTCCGCTCCAAGCGCGAACGTGTCGGCCGCAACCCCAAGACCGGCGTCGAAGCGCCGATCTGCTCGCGCAAGGTCTTGACCTTCAAGGCCTCGCCCGTGCTCATCGCGCAGGTGAACGGCCTGCCCACCGAGCATCTGGAAGAGGCGGACTGACGTCGCTTCCGCATCTCGGCTCATGAAGCGAGCCTCCAAGGCTCGCGGTCCGGAGCGCGCATCGGACCGCGAGCCGTGGAGGCTCGCATCCGTTTGCGCAGGCCTGCCCGGCGGCGCGACGGCCCCCTCGCCTCTTCAGCCCGAGAGCTTTGCGACCAGCGCGTCCGACACTTCGAAATTGGCGTAGACGTTCTGGACGTCGTCATTGTCCTCGAGCGCGCCGACGAGCTTGAGGATCTTCTCGCCGGCCTCGTCGTCGACGGCGATCGTATTCTGCGGCCGCCAGACCAGCGCCGCCTTCTTCGGCTCGCCGAATTTGGCCTCGAGCGCCTTGGCGACGTCGCGCAGCCCCTCGACGGAGGTGACGATCTCATGCGCCTCCTCGGTGGTGGAGACATCCTCCGCCCCGGCCTCGATCGCGGCCTCCATCATCACGTCCTCGGAGGCGGCCTTGCGGGGAAACTCGACGAGGCCGACGCGGTCGAACATGAAGGAGACGGCGCCGGTCTCGGCGAGCGCGCCGCCCGCCTTGGTGAAATAGGAGCGGATTTCGCCGGCCGTCCGATTGCGATTGTCGGTCAGCGCCTCGATGATGACGGCGACGCCGCCCGGAGCATAGCCCTCGTAACGCACCTCGTCGTAATTCTCGGCGTCGGCGCCCGAGGCCTTCTTGATGGCGCGCTCGATATTGTCCTTGGGCATGTTCTCGGCGCGGGCGGCGAGCACGGCGGCGCGCAGACGCGCGTTCATATTGGGATCGGGCAGGCCCATTTTGGCGGCGACGGTGATTTCGCGGGCGAGCTTGGAGAAGAGCTTGGAGCGGATCGCGTCCTGCTTGCCCTTCTTGTGCATGATGTTCTTGAACTGACTATGTCCCGCCATCGCTCTCGCCCTGTGGTCCCGATCGGCGACGCGCTCCCGCGTCGCAATTCCGCCGCGTGATATACCTCCGCCGCTCCCGGAAATAAAGGAAGCGCGAGCGATCCTCGAGCGACGCCGCGCCCGGCGCGCGGCGGTCGACTTGCGCCGCCTGCGCCCTATGTCGGGGCCTTGTCGCGGCCGGCCCGCGACGCTTCGGCGCTTTCGTCGAGCATAGGGAGGACGATATGGGTCTGTTGGACGGAATTATCGGCGGCGCGATCGGCGTCGAGCTCGCCACGCTCATCAATGGCTATGTCGAAAAGCGCGGCGGATTGGACAAAGTGGTCGAGGACTTCGAGAAGAGCGGCTATGGCGAGAAGGTCAAGTCCTGGATCGGGACGGGCCCGAACCTGCCGATCTCCGCGGAGCAGGTCCAGCAGACGCTGGGCTCTGATCGGGTGAAGGAGCTCGGAGCCAAATTCGGCATTCCGGTCGACAAGGTATCGGCCGCGCTGGCGGAGTATCTGCCCAAGGTCGTCGACCAGGCGACGCCGGAGGGCAAGCTGCCACCCCAGAGTCACTAGAGCGTTTTTTAGCCGAAGCGGACACCGGTTCGGCGTCCGGAATCGCGTCAAAACAAAAGCCTAGGGTCTTTCCGTGTTTCAATGAAACACGGAAAGACCCCTAGAGCGTGTTCCCGAAAAGTGCGAAGCGGTTTTCGGAGAGGCCTGAGCGGCGAGAAACCTCCGGCTCAGGCCCGCTTCGATTGGGCGGCCTCGTCGGGCTCGGCGGCGGTCGCGGCGGCCATCTCGGCCATTCGGACGCCGAGATCGACGATCGCCTGCCGCAAGGCCAGAACCTCGCGGTCGCCGGTCGCCGCCTCGACGGCCGCGCCGTCCGCCGCGACGACTCCCCCGCTCGCGCCCGCCGCCAGCGACGCGCGCATATGGACATGCTCCTTGCGCAGCGCGTCCATCGCGCCTTGCAGCAGCGCATTGTCGGAACGGGCGGCCTCGAGACGATCGGCGTGGTCGCGCTCCTCCGCGCGGGCGACGCGCAGAGCGGCTTCGAGATGCTCGATCTCGGCCGCGGAGCTGCGCTCCAGCGCCGCGAGCCTGACGCGCGTCTCGTCGAGCTGCTTCTTCAGATCGGCCTTCTCCAGCACCGCCGCGTCGAGCTCGCGAGTCGTTCGCGCCAGAACGTCGTCGACGGCGGAAAGACGTTGCGCCACGGCCGAGACGGAGGCGAACTCCGTCTGCAGGGCGTCGAGCCTCTGGCGCAATTCGGCGTTCTGCACATGCAGGCTGGCGATGCTCGATTCATGGGTCGAGACCTGCACGCGGCTCTCGTCGCTCAGGCGCGCGAGCTGCTCCTTGTCCATTTCGACATTGCGCAGATTGGAGATCAGCGTCTCCACCCGGTCGGTCATGTCGTGCAGCGCGGTTTCGGTCGATTGCAGCAGCGCCGTCCGCTCCTCGAGAAAACCGCTGGTCTCCTTGAATTTGCGCTCGAATTCGTCGCCGCGCGCGAGCGCCACGGTCAGTTCGCCGTCGAGCTCGGCGATGCGCGCCGCATTGCGGCCGATCTCGATCATATCCTGCGCCTTGGTCGAGCGGACTTCGGCCATCTGCTGCTCGAGCCGGCGATAGCGGACGGCGAATTCGCCGCGCAGCAAATCGCGCTCCGCCGCCATTTTCTCGATCGAGAGCGGCGTCAGCATGTTGAGCCGGCGCAAAGACAAGCGCATGGCCCGCCGCCAGAAGGCGGGCAGGAACATCAGCGTGACGAGCCCGGCCGCGAGGAACCCGAGCGCGAAAAACATCGCTTGTTCGATCAAGGCGCGGCGTTCCTTCGCTCTTTTCGGGCGTACGAGGCTCTTTTTCAGCAATGTCGCGCTGCGACAATGCCACGTCGTCGCCCTGAAATCAAAGCGCTCGGGCGCGCCCCGGCTTAAGGGTTTTTGCCCCCTCCGCGTCCCCCCGAGGCTCAGCTTCGACCGAACAATTTCTCTATGTCGGCGAGCTTCAGCTCCACATAGGTCGGCCGGCCGTGATTGCACTGGCCGGCGCCGGGCGTTCGCTCCATCTCGCGCAGCAGCGCGTTCATCTCCTCCGGCGTCAGCCGGCGGCCGGCGCGCACCGAATGATGGCAGGCGACGCGCGCCAGAAGCGCGTCGAGCCGGCGCGTCAGCGCGCGCGCGTCGCCCTCCTCGACGAGAAGATCGGCGACGTCCTCGACGAGCCGCCCGACGTCTATGTCGCCGAGCGCGGCGGGCGTCTCGCGCACGAGCGCCGCGCCCGGGCCGAAGGGCTCGAGCGTCAGCCCGAGGGCGGAGAGCTCCGCCTGCGCCGAGAGCAGCGCGTCGAGCCGCGTCGCGTCGAGCTCGACGACGCGCGGAACCAGCAGCAGTTGGCGGGCGACGCCCTCCGCCTCGCGCTGGGCCTTCAGTTTCTCATAGACGAGGCGCTCATGCGCGGCGTGCTGGTCCACGATGACGAGCCCGTCTTTCGTCTGGGCGACGATATAGGTCTCGTGGAGCTGCGCCCGCGCGGCGCCGAGCGGCGCCTCGACCGCGGCGGCCGGCGCCGGCGCGGCCGCGGGCCGCACGTCGGCGGCGGGCGGCCCGACGTCGAAGCCCGCCTGCGCCGCCTCGGCAAATCCGGCCGGCGCGCTCGGCGAGCGCCGCGGGTCCCAATCGAGCGGCCGAGCCAGCGGCGGCCCGCCGAAGGCCGCAAAGCCCCCGCCTCCGGCGGCCGCCCGCGCGCGCGTCGCCAGCACATCGAGCGCCGCGCGGGTGGGCGTGTCGGCGCTGCGATGGAGGGCGGCGGCCAGCGCCTCTTTCAGCGCCCCCACCACCAGCCCGCGCGCGAGGCCGGGATCGGCGAAGCGCACCTCGGCCTTGGCCGGATGCACATTCACATCGACCGCGCGCGGGTCGCATTCCAGAAACAGCGCCAGCGCCGGATGGCGGTCGTGGGAGAGAAAATCGAGATAGGCGGCCCTGATCGCTCCGGAAAACAGCTTGTCGCGCACCGGACGGCCGTTCACATAGACATGTTGCATCTGCGCATTGGCGCGATGGAAGGTCGGCAGGCCGGCGAGCCCCTCCAGCCGGAACCCCTGCCGCTCCGCCCGCAGGGGAACAGAATTGGCGGAGAATTCCGCCCCCAGCACCTGGGCGACGCGCCGCGCCCGCCCCTCCTGCGAGGCGCCGCAGGCCGGATAGTCGAGGCCGGCCCCGGCGTCCGCCGCGAAGGAGAAGCGCACGGCGGGATTGGCCATTGCGAGGCGCTTGACGACATCGGCGACGGCCGCCGTCTCGGCGCGCTCGGATTTCAAGAATTTGAGCCGCGCCGGCGTCGCCGCGAAGAGATCGCGCGCCTCGACCCGCGCGCCCTTGGGCCAATTGCTCGCCTTCAGCCCGCGCTTCTCGCCGGCCTCGACCCTGATCTGAGCGCCGACCTCGGCGCCCGTCGCGCGCGCGTCTATCATCAGATCGGCGACGGCGGCGATGGAGGGCAGCGCCTCGCCGCGAAAGCCGAGCGTCGCGATCGCCGAGAGATCGCCGTCGGGGATTTTCGAGGTGGCGTGGCGCTCGACGGCGAGCTCCAGATCCTCGGCGCTCATTCCATAGCCGTCGTCGACGACGCGGATGAGCCGCCGCCCGCCGGCCTCTATGGCGACATCGATGCGCGACGCGCCGGCGTCGAGCGCATTTTCGACGAGCTCCTTCACCGCGGAGGCCGGCCGCTCGATCACCTCGCCGGCGGCGATGCGGTCGACGAGAATGGGATCGAGACGGCGAACGCGCATGAGGGGACCCGGCCTGGGTGGAGGGCCGGAATCTATATGAGTGGAACGATTCGGGGAAATTGAAGGGCGAGGCGTCTCGTCGTCGGCGTCGGCCCTCGATTTGGTCCTTACGAGCGGAACGACGATCGAGAGCAATGCGCGCGGCTCTGAATCGCTTCGTCTCTCCGCACCTTCGATGACGGGCGCGCCGCACACTCGCGGCGCGCCCGCGGCGCTCGTCACACCGTCGGCGTGGGGACGAGCATATGGACGATCGCGCCATGCAGAAAGGCCGCGACTATGCCCGTCACGAGAGCCGCCGCCGTATAGACGTCGGAATATTCCTCCTTGCTGCGCATGAGCCGCGAGACGCCGACATAGAAGAGATAGATCGCGTAGACGCCGAGCACGTCGAGCCAGCGCAGGCCCGGAACGAGGCCGAATACCTCGGCGAGCCAGATCGGCGTGTAGGAGTAGGCGACGAGCTTCAGAGCGCGCAGATCGTCGGTCTTGCCCTCGAAGCTCGGCGCGAGGCGCGAGATCACCAGAGCGACGCCATAGAGCAGCGGCAGGGCGAGCCCATATTGCAGGGCGGCGCGCATGAGGCCGCCGAACAGCGTGTAATGGACGACATTGTCGCCGCGCGAAAAGCCGAACAGCCAGCCGCCGAGGAAATTGGCGATCGCCGGCACGGCCGCCAGATAGAGGATGTAGTTGCGATAGAGATCGACCGCGGCGATGGGCTCGGCCTCGATCGCCTCCCATTCCGTCTTGGGCGACAAAATGATGCGCTTGGCGCGCTCGCCGATGTCCTTCAGCCGCTCCTTGATATCCATTGCTCTCTCCCCCTGCCTGGCGTCGTTGCGCCGCGGCAGGGAGACTGGCCCAAGCAGCGCCCGGAAACAAGCCGCGCGACGCCCGCCGGGGCGAGGATCAGTCGGCGCCCGTCCAATCCCGCGCCAGCTCGCTCGCGCCCATCAGTCGGGCGAAGCAGGAGAGAAGCGGCAGAGCGGCGGCGCGGGCGGCGGAAACCTCCGTTTCGTCATCGAGAGGAAACGGCCAGGCGTCTTTGACCACGATGATCGGATGGCCGGCGAGAAAACCGTCGACCGCCGTCTCCACGGCGAGATCGCCGAGCTCGTCGCCGAGCAGAATCAGCAGCGGCCCGCCGAGACGCTCGAACAGCCGCACGAAGCTCGGATCGCGCAGCAGCGACGGCCGTTCCGCCCGGAGCAGGAAGCCGTCCGCCGTCGGCCGCCGCGCGGCGTGGACCGCCTCCCCGGCGAAGCGCGGCGGGCCGGCCGCCGCCGCATCGGAGGCGGTCCGCTGCAAAGCGAGATCACGCTCGACAAAGACGAAGGGGAGGCCGGTCGTCTCCCATCGTCGCAGCAGCGTCGCGCCCGACAATTCGAGCGCGCCCGGCGGTCGCGCCCGTCGCGGCTCGCGCGGCGGGCGCCTGTCGGCGATGCAGACCAATAGGGCTCTGGCTCGCGGCTCGGCGATTTGCGATCGAAACACAGCAGCTTCCGTTCCAAAATGCGCCACCGAAGCGTCAGACTCGGTTGCCGCGCTCGCGAGGGCCAACGCAAAATCTCGACTTTTCTACCTATACGCGCATGATAGCAGAGCGTCACAATCCCACAGCCAATTTTCGATCACCCATCGTGCGGCGCTTCGTCCGGCCTTTCGGCCTCGCGGTCGATCTGCGGCGGCTGCACGAGCGACATGCGCACGAGCTCCGGCAGGCTGCCGGCCTGCATTTTGGCCATCACATTGGCGCGATGGACCTCGACCGTGCGCACGCTGATGCCGAGCTCATGGGCGATGATCTTATTGGGCTGGCCCTTGAGCAGCGCGGCGAGCACCTCGTTCTCGCGGCTCGTCAGCGTGGTGAGGCGGCGCTGGATTTCCTGCGCCTGCAGATCGCGCGCCCGCTTGCCGCTGTCATAGGCGAGCGCCTGGCGCACGGCGGACAAGAGGGATTCGTCGGTGAAGGGCTTCTCCAAGAGATCGAGCGCGCCTTCCTTCATCGCCTGCACGGCGAGCGGCACATCGGCGTGAGCGGAGATCACCACGACGGGCAGGGACAGGCCCATGTTCTTCACCCTCAGCAAGAGCTCCATGCCGGTCATGTCCGGCATGCGCACGTCGGTGATGATGCAACCCGTGCCCGAGCGATCGACGCCGGCGAGGAATTCGACCGCCGATTCATGCGTCACGACGTCATGTCCTTCGGTCGTCAGCAGCAAGCGCAGCGCGTCGCGGACGGCGGCGTCGTCGTCGATCACATGAACGGTCGGCTCGCTCACTCTTCCTCCTCCGTCGCGGCGAGCGGCAGGGTGAAGCTGAATGTCGCGCCGCCGTCGCTGTTGGGCCCGGCCCAGATCGTTCCGTAATGCGCCTCGACGATCGAGCGCGCGATGGTGAGGCCGACGCCGAGGCCGCTCGGCTTCGTCGTGGCGAAAGGCTCGAACAGGCTCGCGCGCGCCTCCTCGGAGAGGCCCGATCCCGTATCGGCCACGTCGAGGCGGATCATCGATCGGCCCGCAGGCGACGTCGAGATCGTCATCCTGCGGGTGCGCGAGGCGCTCATCGCATCGCGGGCGTTGCGCATGAGATTGACGAGCACCTGCTTGATCTGCACACGATCGGCGAGAATGCGGTCGTCGCCGGCGTCGAGGCGGAACACGACATTGATGCTCGACCGCTTGGCCTCGACGATGACGAGCTCATGCGCTTCGTCGACGATGTCGTGCAGGTTCTGAAGGGTCTTGTCCGGCTCGCCGCGCGCGATGAACTCGCGCAGATGAGCGATGATCTGGCCGGCGCGCACGATCTGCGTCGCGGCGTTGTCGAGCGCGTCCTCCACATTGGCGGGCCGCTGATCTTCGGGCATTTGCAGAAGCCGGCGCGCCGCCTTCAGATAGATGGCCGTGGCCGAGAGCGGCTGGTTGAGCTCATGCGCGAGGCCGGCCGCGAGCTCGCCCACCGCATCGAGCCGCTCGGCGTGCAGCTTCCGCATGCGCGCTTCGATCTTGCGCCGTTCGGTCAGATCGCGGATGAAGGCGATATAGAGGCGGCGTCCGTGATAGGAGGCCTCGTTGACGGCGAGATCGACAGGAAAGAGCGCGCCGTCCTTGCGGCGGCCCTGCGTCTCCACGACATTGCCCAGCGTCTCCCGGCTGTCGAAGAAGCGCGCGCCGACGCTGGCCTTGCGGCCGCCGAACAGGCGCACCGGCACGAACGTCTCGACATGCGCGCCGATCGCCTCTGCCTCGGCGTAGCCGAACATGCGCACTGCGGCGGAGTTCAACGACTGGATGACGCCCTTCTCGTCCAGGGTGAGGATCGCATCATGCGCGCCCTCGACCGTCGCATGGAGACGCGCCTCCTTGTCGACGAGCGATTGCTCGATGCGCTTGCGCTCGGTGACGTCCTGCAGATAGCCGTGCCACATCATCGCGCCGTCGGGCTCGCGCGTCGGCCGCGATTGCGCCTCCACCCAGATCCAGCCCTTGCGCGGATGATTGTAGCGATAGCTCTCGCGCCACACGGTCATCGAACGCGCCGATTCGGCGATGCTCGCGAGCACGCGCGGCAGATCGTCCGGATGCAGGCGCGCGAATTTACCGTCGCCGCCCTGGCGCAGCGACTCGACGTCCATTCCGTAGATATCCTCGACATTGGCCGAGGCGTAGGGCATGGTGGCCTTGCCCTCCGGCCCCAGCCGATAGGATGCGATGAGCCCCGGCACGGAGGCGGCGATGCCGGCGAGCTGATCGGCGAGGCGCGCCTTCTCGCGCAGCTCCGCCTCTGTCGCCTTCTTCTCCGTTATGTCGATGACGACGCCGATGAGGCGGATGGCGCGGCCGTTCTCGAACAGCGTGCGGGCGCGCGAGGCGATCCATCGCTCGGCGCCGTCGCTCATCCGGCGGATGCGATATTCGGCCTCGCGCCGGCCTTCCTCGCGCGCATCGAGCGCGCAGCGCATCGAATCTCGCGCCGCGGCGACGTCGTCTGGATGAACGAGCGCGAAGAGGATATCCAGAGCGAACGGCAGATCGGCGGGAAGTCCGAAGATTTCGCGATATTTCTGGTCGGCGTCGGCGACGCCTGCGGCGACGTCGTATTCCCAGCTGCCGATGGCGCCCGCGGCGAGCGCGAGGCGCAGACGCTCATTGCTGCGCCGCAGAGAATCCTCGATCTCGCGCCGATCGGTCACATCGATCGCGGCGCCGATCGCGCGCGTCGCGACGACGCCGCGCGACGTGCTGCGAAATTCGAATTTTCCGGCCAAGGCGATCCAGCGCAGGGCGCCGTCCATGCGCCTCATGCGCATCTCATGGCTCCATTCGCCATTCTTCGCGCCCATGCGGGCGTCGAGAAGCTTCTTCTCGAAATCCCGCTTGTCGTCCTCGAGCAACATGGCGTCGGCCTCGGCGAAGCCAAGCGTCTGATCCGGCGCCAGACCGAGGATCTCGTGCATGGTGACAGAAAAGCGGCTCGCGCCGGTGACGAGATCGACGTCGAACGTGCCGACGCGGCCCGCCGCGACTGCGAGGCGCGACCATTTCTCACGCTCGCGCAGCGCCTCGGTCGCCGCGAAGGAGCGCTCCATCCATTTCGTCTGGGTGAGATCGGTGACGATGGCGAGGCGCGGCCGCGCGCCATCGGCCGCCACCACGCCGAGCGCGACGCTCACCGGCAACAGCGAGCCGTCGGCGCGGCGAAGCTCGAACTCGCGGGCCGCCGTCTCCGGCGCTGCGAAGAACGCCGCGAAGCGTTCCGCCTGATCGGGCGCGACATGGTCGAGAATGTCGTCGCCGATGAGCTGCGCCGCCGGTCGCCCGATCATTTCGCGAAATTGGCGATTGCAACGCAATATCGCGCCGTCGGGCGCGAGCTCGAGCGAGCCTTCGCGCATCTGCTCGAGCAGCCTGCGGCAGAAATGCGTCGAGTCGTCGCGCCGCGATCTTTCGGACGACGGCGCCGTTTCGGCGTCGCCGAGGTCGCGACTCTGCCCGGCCTCGACGAGAAGCCGCCGCAGATCCTCGATTTCCCGAACCTGATCGCCCTGTTCGTCCACCGACATCCTCTCCCCTTCCGCGGAACGCGGGCGTCGTGTGCGCCCGAGCCGGGAAAGTCCTTCCCGCCGTGGCGCGACCGCGGGCGGCGCTCGCTGGAAGGTCGCGTTCGAACCGTCGGCGCGCGCGCGTTCCGGCTCGATATGGAGGCGAGAGCTTGCGCCTCGCGAGGGATCGGCAGCTTGATAAGGCAGGCGCGCGCGACAGACTTCCTGTGGAAACTACTTAGCCGCGCGGCCGCTGAAGGCTAGAGCGCTTTCCGATCGAACGGAATCGTTCGATCGATCAGAATTCGCTCCAAAGAAAGAAAGTTAGAGCGCTGTCCGATCCTCCTGGATCGGATAGCGCTCTAGGGGATCAGAACTCCTCCCAGTTTTCGTCGGCTGCGGGAGCCGGAGCGCCGCGACCGCCGGCCGAGGCGAGGCGTCGAAGCGCGGCCGCCGCCTCGCCGCGCCGCTCGCTCGCGCGCGGGACCGAGGCAGGACGCGCGCCGTCGCTCCGCCCGAAGCGGAACGCGGAGATGAGGCCGGCGAGCTCCTCCGCCTCATGACCGAGGCTGTGACTCGCCGCGGTCGTCTCCTCCACCATGGTGGCGTTCTGCTGCGTCATGCTGTCGAGCTGACCCACGGCGCGGTTCACCTCGGTGAGGCCGGTCGCCTGCTCGCGAGAGCCGGCCGCAATGTCCGTCACGACACGGCTCACCTCGCCGACCTGCGAGACGATGCGCTCCAGCGCCGCGCCGGTCTCCGTCACCAGCACGACGCCGCTCTCGACTTGCGCGGTCGAAGCGGCGATCAGAGCCTTGATCTCCTTGGCCGCCTCGGCCGAGCGCTGCGCCAGCGCGCGCACTTCGGAGGCGACGACGGCGAAGCCGCGCCCCGCCTCTCCCGCGCGCGCCGCCTCGACGCCGGCGTTGAGCGCCAAGAGATTGGTCTGAAACGCGATCTCGTCGATGACGCCGATGATCTTGCCGATGTCGCGCGTCGAATTCTCGATGCGCCGCATCGCCTCCACCGCGTCGCGCACGATGACGCCGCCCTTCTCGGCGTCGGAACGCGTCACCTCGAACACCTCGCTCGCATGGCGCGTGCTGTCGGCGGTCTTGTTCACCGTCGCGGTGATCTCCTCGAGCGCGGCCGCCGTCTCTTCGAGATTGGCGGCCTGCGCCTCCGTGCGCCGTGCGAGATTGTCGGACGCTTTGGCGATCTCGACGCTCGACGAGCGGATCGCGCTCGCCGATTCGCCGACCTCGGAGAAGGCGGCGGAGAGCTTGGCGGCCGCATTGTTGAAGTCTTCCTTGATCTTGTCGAAGCCGCCGGCGAGATGGTCGGTGACGCGCCGCTGCAGATCGCCGCGGGCGAGCTCCCCGAGCGCATTCGCCATGACATCGAGCGCATGGCGTTGATGCGCCTCCGCCTCGGCGCGCTGTTCCTCCGCCGAGCGATGGCGCTCGCGCAGCACGTCGAGATAGACCGAGACGGAGAGATTCATGTCGAGGAAGACTGCCTTCACGAGCGCCGCGACGCCGCGGGAAGTGCGATCGACGCGAGCCTTGCCGGCGAGCATGGAGCCCGAGAGGTTGTCCTCGACAATGGCCTGGATCAGGCTCTCGGTGATGAACGCATAAGCGGAAATATAGAAGCTCGGCTCGAGACCGATGCGCGCATGGGCCTGACCGACGGCGGTCACCATGCGCACATATTCGGCGCCGAACTCGGCCTCTGTGATCTGCGCCCAATGACGCATCTGCGCGGATTTCGCCGCCGCCATATGGCGATCGTCCGAGAAGAAGCCGCGCAATTTCGCATCGCCGCGAACCTTGTCGTAGAAACGGTCGAGAACCGGACCGAGCGCCTTCGAGACGACAGGCTTGACCTGGCGAAGGGCGATGCGGGCGGACTCGTCCATCTCCATGAACGCCAAACTATCGTCGAGCGACGAGCCACCCTTGAAAGACCCGGTCATTTTTTCCTCCCGCAATTCTTGTCGACCGCCGGACGCGCTTGCCGCTGGGCGAATCGCCGCGCGCTCTCCCCGACCGGATCGATTAAGCGATTTCGGGAGTTTCGGCATTACTAACGAGACACAATTCGTCATTGCATCGCACTGACGCAATCAGTGCAACACTGTAACGTCAGTTCGAGGCAAGCTCGCCTCGCTAGTCGAAGGTTTCGTCCCTCTGCGCCGAGGCTACCTCGTTGAAATCGAAAAAGCAGAAACGATTTGACGGCGCGCCGACGCCGACAGACGCGAGCGCGTTTCTCGCCGATCTCATGGCGAGCCTGCAGTCCGAGGATCTCACGAGCGCGGTGCGCAAAATTGACGCATGCCGCGCGCTGGTCGACAAACACGCCTTCGCGAGCTATCTCGCCGGCCTCATTCGCGTCGCGCTCGGGCAGGACCAAGCGGCGATCGATCATTTCGGCAGAGCGATCGCGATTGATCCCGATCATGCGCAGGCGCTCTACGGGCGCGCGGTCACGCTGCAAAAATCCGGACGCTTGGACGCCGCGATCGCCGATCATGAAAGATCGCTGCGACTCGACCCCGGCAATATCGAGGGCTGGCTGAATTACGGCGCCGCGCTGCAAATGGCCGGGCGCAGCGCCGCGGCCGTCGAAGCCTACGGAAAGTTATTGGCGCAGGCGCCGAACCATGCGCAGGCCCTCGCCAATCGCGGCCTCTCGCTGCACGCGATCGGCGAGGACGCGCGCGCGATAGAGGATTATGACCGCGCCCTCGCGTCGACGCCGGCCGATCCCGTGCTGCTGCGCAACAGAGCGGTTTCGCTCGCGCGCCTCGAGCGCCACGAAGAGGCGCTCGATTGTTTCGCGCGCGCTTTCGCTCTCGACGCTTCTTGTCTGGATGCGGCCGACGGCGCGCTGGCCGCGCTCGTCGCGCTGCGCCTCTTCGAGGAGGCCGCTTCTTTCTGCGATACGGTGCTGTCGATCGCGCCGGGCCATGCGCCCGCGCTTTTGACAAAAGCCAATGCGCTTCATGAAACGAAGCGACATGGCGCGGCGCTGGCGGTTTTCGACGAGGCGCTCGCGCGCGCGCCCGATGATCCGAAGCTTCTCACCAATCGCGGCATGACGCTATTCGAGCTCGGCCGGCTCGAGGAGGCGCATGCGTCCGCGCGCGCCGCCATCGCCGTCGATCCCATATTCGCGCTGGCGTGGCGCTGCCGCGGAATGGTGGAGATGCGCCGCGGCGAGCTCGACGCCGCGCTCTCCTCCTTCGACGAGGCCCTGCGCCTCGCCGATTACGAGGCCGATGTGCATTGCGGCCGCGGCATCGTGCTGAAAGAGCTCGGCCGCTTCGACGAGGCGCGCGCCGAATTCGACCGCGCCCTCGCCATCGATCCGCGCCATGCGGAGACGAAGGCCAATAAGGGCGCGCTGCTGCTGCTGCTCGGCGAATTCGAAGAGGGCTTGGAGCTTTTCGAGCATCGCTGGGTGCTCGACGACCGCCCCAAGGCGGATGTCGCCTATCGCTGGCCGGAATGGCGCGGCGAGCCCGTCGCCGGCAAATCGATCATCGTGCTGGACGAGGCGGGACTGGGCGACGCGCTGCAATTCATCCGCTATGCGCCGATGCTGGCGCGCGCCAGCGCGAAGGTCGCCTATCATTGCCGCCCCTCGCTGCAACGCGTGATGCGCGGCCTCGGCGAGGAGGTGGAGATCGTCGCCGCGCCCCCGGAGGACGCGGCCTATGACTATTGCGTCACGCTATGCAGCCTGCCGCGCGCCTTCGGGACGCGCGCGACGACGATATCGGGCGAGCCTTATCTTCGCGCCGAGCCAGAGCGCATCGCGCTGTGGCGCGAGCGTCTTTCCGGCGAGGGATTGAAGGTCGGAATCGCCTGGCACGGCAGCTCGCATTCGCGCTCCGACCATATGCGCGCGGCGCCGCTCGCCGCCTTCGCGCCGCTCGGCGCCGTCGGCGGCGTGCGGCTCATCAGCCTGCAGAAGAATTTCGGCGCCGATCAATTGCGCGACGCGCCCATGCGGGTCGAGACGCTGGGCGAGGATTTCGACGCCGGACCGGACGCCTTCTTGGATACGGCGGCGGTCATCGAAAATCTCGATCTCGTCGTGACGATCGACACCTCCATCGCCCATCTCGCAGGAGCGCTCGGCAAGCCGGTGTGGATCGCGATCAAACATGCGCCGGAATGGCGCTGGCAATTGGAGCGCGAGGATAGTCCCTGGTATCGCAGCGCGCGGCTGTTCCGTCAGCGCGAGCGCGGCGATTGGCGCGACGTCTTCGCGCGCATGGCGCGAGAGCTCGAAGCGCTCGCGGCGCCTAGAGCGCTTCCAGCCGAAGTGGGCGCCGGTTCGGCGTCAGGAAACGCGTCGACACAAAAACCGAGAGTCTTTCCGTGTTTCATTGAAACACGGAAAGACTCTAGCGCCCGGCCCGCCGAGGCGGAAGCCATTCTCATTCCGGGTTCTGTCGGCGATCTCATCGATCGCATCACCATTCTCGAGATAAAGGCGGAGAAGATCGCCGACGCCGAAAAGCGCGCCAATGTGGCGCGCGAGCTCGCATTGCTGCAAGGGCTGCGCGACGATCGCGGATTTGCGGGCGGCGCGCTCGACGCGCTGGCGCGACAGCTCAAGGACACCAATCTCGCGCTCTGGGACATCGAGGACAGCATTCGCAATTGCGAGAAGCGCAGCGATTTCGGCCCGCAATTCATCGCGCTCGCCCGCAGCGTCTATCAGCGCAACGACCATCGCGCGGCATTGAAGCGTCGCATCAATCTCGCCTGCGGCTCGGCGATCGTGGAGGAGAAATCCTACGACGAGGCCCCGCGCGTCTCGTGAGGCGGCGACGTGATGTCGTACTGCGGCCGTCATCGCTTCGTCGCTACGCTCCTCGCGATGACGGACTGCTATATTCCGCTCGACCTCGAAGAGAATTCGAAGCCCTCGATCAACATCGGCGGCGCGCAGATCGCAGCGCCCCCCATCTCCGTCTTCACGCGCTCGCTGTTGCCGATCGCCGCGATGCGCGAGAAGACGCCGCCCAGATTCACATTGAAGCGCATATTGCGCGCCGGCGCGACGATCTCGCCATTCTCGACGAGGAAATTGCCGTCGCGCGTCAGCCCGGTGAGCAGAAGGCTGCGCGGATCGACGAGATTGGTGTACCAGAAGCGCGTCACCAATATGCCGCGCGGCGTGCGGCGGATCATCTCCTCGAGGCTGGTCGGCCCGCCCGCCACGGTGAAATTCGCAGCTTGCGGAATGGCCTCAGCCCCCGTCTTCCGCGCCCAGAATCGCGGACGCGACAGGCTCTCGAGCACGCCCTTCTCCACCCAGCGCCGCGGCGCCTGCGCGAGGCCCTCCTCGCCGAAGGGGGCTTCCGGCGCGATCTCGTCGCCCGGATCCGAGCGGATGGAGAAATCGGCGCCGAACAGCCTCTCGCCGAGCTTGGTTCCGCCGCCGGGGCGGGAGAAGAAGCTGCGGCCCTCGTCGGCGGGACGCGCGCGCAGCATCCACATCAGCCATTGGGCGAGCTCGCCCACCGCCGTCGGCTCGAGGATCACCGTGTAGCGTCCGGGCTCGAGATCGAGCGGCTCCTCGTCGCGCGCGGCCTTCAGCGCGGCGCGGCGGCCGATGGCGGCGGGATCGAGGCGAGCCATGGCGAAATGGCGCGCCCCCGCCCAGCCGGACCAGCCGTCGCTCCGATGGCGCGCCGTCGTCGAGAGATCGATGAAGCTCTCCCGGTCATAGGCGAAGAGGCCGCTGCTCGACGCCAGCGCCGCAAATCGCCGCCCGGCGGCCGCGCAGCCGAACATATTCACCGAGCGCGCGGCTCCCTCGGCGATGACGCGCGCCGACGCCTCGGCGAGAAAGCCGAGATCGAGCGCGGCGGTCGCCTCGTCGTAGCGCGCGGAGACGGGATAGGCCTGCGCGCCGAGCGGCGCCAGAAATTCCGGATCCTCCGGCAGCAGGCGCGCGATCTCCTCCGAGCGCGCCACGGCGCGGGCGAGCTCGCCCGCGTCGAGCCCGCCCACGGAGACCGCGCCGATGCGCCCGCCGACATGCGACTCGATGCGCGTCTTCACCCGCGCGGTCGCGACATTGGTGGTCACGCCGCCGCCGGCGAAACGCAGGCTCTGCGCCTCCTCGCCGTCGACGTGAAGCACGCAGGAATCGGCTTTCGACAAGGAGAGCAGGCGCAAGGCGAGGGCATGAGCGTCGTCTCGCGTCAGGAACATGGCCGGCCTCTCTTCATTCGACTGGGCTCCGGCGCCCGCCGGACCCGTCGCGGAATATAATGCGCTCCGGAGCCTGTGTCCGCCGCGCAACGGCGGCTCGGATATTGGGACGCCTTTGCGCCGGCTCATCGACCGCCCGAGCGACGTTGCGAGCCGCAGGCGACAGTCCGCAGGCGCGGGGCGGCCCCTCAGATCGCTTCGCTGCGCGCGCGATGACGAGACGATGCAAATCGATTGCTTCGCGCATCGCCCGGTAGCCGCGTCTCCCCGTGAGCGGGAGGAAAGAATCACACCTCGCGCGCCGTGTTCAGCACGGTCACATCGCGGAAGCGCGCGGCCGGCGCGCCATGGGAGACGGGCGCGAGCTGCATCGGCTCGGCCTTGCCGCAAGTGAAGGAGCCGCAGAGCCGATAGGTGGAGGAATCGCCGAGCCCGTCGAGTGAATTCCAGAACGATATGGTGCGTCCCTGATAGGCGGCGTCGCGCACGGGCTCGCCGAGCTTGCCGTCGCGGATCTCGTAGAACATCTGCCCGCCGAATTGGAAATTGTCGCGCTGCTGGTCGATGCTCCAGCTTCCCGCGCCGACGATATAGAGGCCTTTCTCGACGCCGCCGATCAGCTCTTCGAGCGAGCAGCGGTCGGGATTGGGCGCGAGCGAGATGTTGGGCATTCGCTGAATGGGGAAGGCGGTCGTATCGTCCGCATAGGCGCAGCCGTTGGAGCGCTCGGCGCCGATGAGATGCGCCTGTCCGAGCGCCATCTGATAATTGCGGAACACGCCTTTGGAGACGATCTCGAATTCGGCGCGCTCGCGCGGCGCGCCATCGTCGTCGAAGGCGACGCTGGCGAGCCCGCCCTCCTGCGAGCGATCGGCGAGAATCGTCATCAGCTCGCTGCCGAAGCGCAGCGTGTTCAGCATATGCGGCTTGACGAAAGACGTGCCGGCGAAATTCGCCTCCCAGCCGAGCGCGCGGTCGAGCTCGGTCGAATGGCCGACGGTCTCGTGAATGGTGAGCCAGAGATTGGTGGGATCGATGACGACATCGGTCACGCCCGCCTCGACCGGCCGCGCGTCGAGCTTTCGGCGCGCGTCCTCGACCGCTCGGGCCGCCTCGCCGATCAGATCGCAGGAAAGCGCATAGTCCCAGCCGGCGGCGCGCGCCGGGGCGAGGCTCTCGCGCGTCGCATAGCGGCCGGAGCCCTTGTCGATCACCGTGACCTCGAAAGAGGGCTGCGCGCGCGTGCGCGACTGGAAGATGCGGCTGCCGCGGCTGTCGGCGAAGAGCCGCTCCTCCGTGGCGAAGGAGAAGGAGGAGACGCAATAATCCGCGCCCGCCGCCAGCGCCGCGGCGTTGACCTCGATGAGGCGACGAACCTTTTCCGGCGCGTCCACGGCGAAAGGATCGATCCCGAGCGGCATGATCCACTCCGCCTCATGCGGTTCGGTCTCCTCGAGCCGCACCGGCGCGACGCGGATGGGCGCGACGGCGCGGGCGTTGTGGATGGCGCGCTCTGCCGCCGCGGCCATGGCTCCGGGCTCGAGCGCGCGCGCGCCGTAAAAGCCCCAGCAGCCGTCGACGAGCACGCGCAGGCCGAAGCCGGGGCTGGAGCTCTCGAAAAATTCGTCGAGCCGCTCTTCCTTGGCCTGGACGAATTGGCGGCGCGTCTCGCCGATGCGAATATCGGCGTAGCTCGCCCCGGCGCGCGTCGCGGCCGTGAGCGCCGCCTCCGCCAGTTCGGCGAGACGGGCGCGGTCGAGGCGCGGTAGAGACGCCGCCTGCCGAGCCGCCTCGGGATTTTGCGCAATGGTCATTGGTCCCTCGCCGCCCGGGTCCCTCGCCGCCCGAAGATAACCTCGGAGCGACGGCGAGGGAAAGCCGAAAGCCGCGCGGCGCGCAGCCGCGCCTTTGTCTGTCGGTCAGCGCAGAACGGCGAAGCCCTGCTTCTTATAGAAGCCCGCGGCGTCCGGACCCTTCAGATAGGCGAAGAATTTCGCCGCGGCGTCGCTCGTCGAGGAGGCGGTCAGCGCGAAAGGATAGACGATCGGCGGATGGGTGGACGCCGGGAAGGTGGCGACGACCGAGACTTTCGGCTCGGAAAGCGCGTCGGTCAGATAGACGATGCCGAGCGGCGCCTCGTCGCGCGCGACGAAGAGCAGCGCGGCGCGCACATTCTCCGCGAAAGCGAAGCGCGATTCGAGATCCTCCCACAGATTGAGCTGCTGCAACGCCGCTTTCGCATATTTGCCGACCGGCACCGAGGCCGGATCGCCGGTGGCGATGCGGCCGCTGTCGCCGAGCGCGCCGAGCAGCGCGCTTTTTTCCAGCGTGACCTTCTTCCCGCCCGTGATCTTCGGCGCGACGAGCACGAGGCTGTTGCCGAGCAGATTGGTGCGCGCGCCCTCCTTCAGCAGGCCGCGCGAGGAGAGATAATCGGCGGAGGCGGTGTCGGCCGAGATGAAAATATCCGCCGGCGCGCCGGCCTCGATCTGCTTGGCGAGCGGCAGCGAAGCGGCATAGCTGATCGAGACCTCGACGCCCGTCTTCTTCTTATAGGCCGCTGCCGCGTCGTCGAGCGCATTTTTGAGGCTCGCCGCCGCGAACACCGTCACCGTCTTGGCGCCGGTTGCCTTGTCGGCGCCGGCCGCAGGCGCTTCGGCGAAGGCGGGGGTGAAATTCAGCGACAGAAAAGCGGCGACGAGCGCCGGACTTGCCAGTTTGGCCATGAGAACCACTCCGATGTTCGGCCCGATGTGCGAGCCCTGTCACAGTTATGCATATATTTTTCCGAACGGTGAGTCTTTTACATGAATTTGCATGAAAAAGCCGCATGCCGTCGCGCGGACACGCGCAAATCATGCGCTTTCAATTTGCAGATGAGATTGTCGACGGCCGAACGTCATGTTATTTTTTCCGCGTATCGGAAAAAACGCACAATGTCTGAATTTCTCACCACGCGCGAGCTCGCCGCCCTTCTGCGCGTCAAGGAACGCAAGGTCTACGATCTCGCCGCCGAAGGCGCTCTGCCGGTGCGCCGAGTGACCGGCAAGCTGCTGTTTCCGCGGGGCGAAATCGAGGAGTGGCTGGCGGCTGGCGCGAGCGGCCGGGCGCCTCGCGCGGAAACCGCGTCGCGGCCGCTCGTCGTGGCCGGCGGCCATGACCCGCTGCTCGAATGGGCGTTGCGCGAATCGCGCTGCGGCGTCGCCGCTCTGCTCGACGGGGCGCTGGACGGACTGGAGCGGGCGGCCGCGGGCGGCTGCATCGCCGCGGGCCTGCATATTCCCGAGCCGGGCGGCGGCTGGAATGTCGAGACGGTGGCCAAACAACTCGCGGGAGAGCCGATCGTCGTCATCGAATGGGCCGAGCGCCGTCGCGGGCTGATGTTTCGCAAGGGACTGCCGCGGCGTATCGCCTGCCTCGCCGATGCGCGCGACCTCGCCTTTCAGTCGCGTCAGCCGGAGGCCGGCAGCGAGCTCGTCCTGTCCCTGCTGCTCGAGCGAGAAGGGCTGAAGCGCGAGCAATTGCGCCTCGTTCCCGCGGTGGAGCGCACGGAGACCGATCTCGCCTCGGCGATCGCCGCGGGACGCGCCGACATCGGCCTCGGCCTCGAGGCGAGCGCGCGTCAGTTCGGCCTCGACTTCGCGCCGCAGATCGTCGAACGCTTCGACCTCGTCGTCTGGCGCAAGGCCTATTTCGACCCGCCCTGGCAGAGGCTGATGCGCTTTTGCGCGGGCGAGACGTTCAAGGAGCGCGCCGCGCGGTTCGGCGGCTATGACGTCTCACATTTCGGCGCCGTGCGCTTCAACGCGGATTAATGCGTTTCCGGCCGAAGCGGAGGCCGGTTCGGCGTTGGAAACGCGTCAATGAAACATGAACAGACTCCAGCGACCTCTGGCGCCCGCCTTGCTGTATCGTCACAGGAACAGGAGGAGAGACAATGTCGGATTCCCCCGAAGCGAGCGTCGTGACCGATCGCGCGACGATCGAAGTCGCGATCTCGACCTGCGTTCGCGCTTTCTACGACAAGGGCCTCGCCGACCCGCTGCTCGGCCCGATTTTCGGCGCCATACCGGAACTCGACCATCATCTCGACGTCATCGCGAATTTCTGGTCGAAATCGCTGCTCGGCACGGATCGCTACCAGGGACATCCTTTCGCGGTTCACATCGATCTGCCGGTCGAGCCCGAACATTTCGCGCGCTGGCTGGAGCTCTTCACAGAGGCGGCGCGCGAAAATCTCCCCTCTGTCGAAGCCGAGCAGGCCATCGCCAAGGCGACCCATATGTCGCAATGTTTCCAGGGCGGGCTGTTCCCCTTCACCGGGGCCGACGGCAAGCCGTCGTCCCGGCTGCCGCCGCGCTGAGCAAAGCTCCGCTTTTCTACGGCCGGCCGAAGGCGCGCGCGATAAAACGTGCGAAGACCGCGCTCGGATCGGCGTTCATCGCTCGCACGAATTCGACGAACTCGACCACGTCGAGGCGGCGCTCACCTCGCTCGCACTTCGATATGAAGGACTGCGTCGCGCCGAGACGCTGCCCGAGCTCCGCCTGAGTGAGATTGGCTTCTTCACGCGCGGCGATCAAAACCGCAAGGAGATCTTTATAGGCTTCGCTGTGGACCGAGTGGCCCATGCCGCGCGGCTCCGGTCGCGAGGGATGAGCTTCGGCACATAAAGCCCTTTTCAGACTAGTCCAAAATCGACTATTATGGTCTGGACCAACGCTCAATCAGACTCGTCGGCACATTTCATTCGAAACTCATATTGCGGAGTATCGTCGTGAGAAGCCGAATAACCATTACGGATTTAGATCGCCCGAAAGAATCGCTCGAGGTCGAACTCGTCGCGTCCGATAAGCAAGGCCTCACGCTGGCTGTTCCAAATACGCTCGTCCAATTCAGAATGTCCCGCCGCGGGCCGAGCGATTTCTATGTAGGATCGCTGGGAGGGCGCAGCTATTATTTCAACCCGCCCCCGGGCGATGAAGTCCTACTCGGCTCGTCTCTGCGCCTCGACTAGATGGAGAGCCCGCCGCCGCCCTCCAGAAAGGCGTCCCATGAGAAGGGCGTCCAACCTTCCGCCTGCATCTCTATGGCGAAGGACACGCCGCGCGCGATGAGCCGGTTGCGCGCGGTCATGCCGGCGACCTGAGCGCCGCTCGAGGCGGCGATGTCGGCGACGGGCGTGCCGATGGCGACCGCCCTGCCCTGCTTGATGATCCCGCGGATGCGGCCGCCATAGGGCGTGAGGACCGGCGCGCCGTCGATCGCGCCGAAGGCTTCGCCCGCCTCGACGATATTGCCTATGTCCTTGAACATTTTGAAGAGTCCGGCGGCCGGCGCGCGAATGGGCTCCGCCTCCGCCAGATCGGCCTCCGCGCGCGGGCCCGGCCCGTCGCCGGGCCGACGAATCGCGCCCGGATCCTTGCCATAGGCGTCGACGGCGAGATCGCAGTTCTCGCCCGGATTGGAGCCCGGCGCGACGCCTATGGTGAGGCCGGCGAGATTTTTGACCGAGAAAGGGTCCTTGCGCGGCGCCATTTCGGCGTCGACGACGACCTCCCAGGGCCAGCGCTCGAGAATTTCATTGAGCGGATGCGTGAGCACCGGCACGAACATGCGGCTGCGCAGGCCGAGCATGAATTCGGCGACGAGATCGGCGCGGCGCGCCTCCACGCCCTCGAGCACGCTCGAACCGTCGAACCAGGCGTCCGAAAAGGTCATTTTGCGGCGCAGATCGGGCGGCGGCGCCGCCTCGTGAAGGGCGACGATATGATCGGCGAGGAACAGCTCACGCGCGATGGCGGAGGCCGTTTCGCCGATGCCGAGAACGAGGACGCAGGAATGTCTGTCGGACATGACGGCTCTCATCGGCTTCAGTTGATACGGGTTTTGCGAGCAAGCAAGAATCTGGCCTTTCTTGCGAAAGCGGCGCCATTCGCAGCGCATTCGCAGCCCCGGCGCGCATGACGACGGTGACCTTATGCCGCAGGCGAAAATCTCCCAGTCTGGAACTTTTGCAATATAGTTTGGTATACGGCTCGCATAGAAGGAAATGTTTTCGGGCAAAGACGCCGGCTCGGCCGATCCGTCGAAGGCCCGAGAATTCGGAGAGCGCCGCGAAACACGGCGAAGATGGAGGACGATGTGCAACCGAATGTTTCTTCAGAGGTCTCGACGGAAGTCGGCCATGTCGCGACTGTCCCCGCGAATGTTCCCTCGGCTGTCGAGCCGGCGGAAAAGGACGCCAGCGTCGCGACCGCGGTCGGCGACAATGTCATCATCATGGTGCGTTTCCGCCCCGATACGACCGTCTGGGAAATCAATGGACTTCCCGCCCATCTCGACAAGCAGGCTTGGTTCAACCTGCTGTGCAAGCGCGCCGGCGACAAATTCGAGGCGCGCGCCGGCGGCCGCGGCTATTTCCGTCTGACCCGCGAGCAATATGAGGCGATCGCCGCCCGCAATCCGAACTGACGAATCGACGGACGCCGCCGCGCGGCGTCCGTGTCCCGGCCGAGGCCCGTCGACGCGCCTTATGCGCCGTTTTCGCTGTAAAAAGCGCCCATTTCCCTATTAAAATATGAGATTGGCGTATTTCTCGCTTGCTCGGCGATCATGCTGGACAAGACGACGCCGCTTTTCGCTCGAACCCATGATTACGTGTCGGTTTTTCCGGCGCGCGTCCTGCGTCACGATGCGCAGGCCGGCCTCTCGACGCTGTTCTTCGCCGGGGGAGAGTTGCGTGTGCCGCTCGTCGAGGCCGCGGTCGGCGCGGCGATAGAGGCGCAGATCGACGCGCGCGACGTCTCCATCGCCCTTTCGCGGCCGATGGATGTGTCCATTCTCAATCGCCTGCCGGGCAAGATCATCGAGATCGAGGTTCTGCCGCCGCCCTTCGCGCGCGCCGGCATTTCGCTCGGCGGCGCGCGCGTCGACGCGCTGATCACCCATGAATCGGTGGAGCGGCTCGCCCTGGTCGAAGGACTGTCGGCCTGGGCGATGATCAAGACGATCGCGATCAGCGGTCGGACGCTCGATCCCGACGAGGCTCCGGTTCCGCGTCATTGGCCGTCTTCTGATAGGACCAGTCGAGCGCGCCGATGATCTCGTCCAGCGTGCGCTTGGCCGAATTGGCCGCATGGCGCTCGATGGAGCGATAGACGCTCACCAGCCGCTCGCCGAAAGGCGTGATCTGCGCCCCACCCTCGCGCCGGCCGGGGAAAGTCGCCACGACCGGGCTTTCGAAGGTCCGGTTGAGCGCGTCCACCGAGAGCCAGCATTTGCGATAGGACAGGCCGAGCGCCCGGCTCGCGCCGATGATCGAGCGCTCCTTGCGCACGGCGTCGATCAGCTCGAGATCCGCCGGCGCGAGCACCCCGCCATTGGGCAGCTTCAAAATCACGCCGACCTGCGGCGCATCCGTATCCGTTCGCATCTTACGGCCTCCTCGAGACGCCGCGACCTGTATGTGACAAAATATAGCTGAAATGCGACGCCGCTGTCACATTGGGGACAGGAATGTCAGTGTGCGACAAAAGGCCCGTCGATCGGCGTCGCCTCGCGTTTGGCGAGCTCGACGCGGATCGCCCGGCCGACGGCGCTCGCGACCAGCGCCGATCGCTCGTCTATGCCGGTCCATTTGGCGGAGCGGCCGCGCGGATCGATCTCGAGAAGCTTGACCCCAGCAGGGATTTGCAGGCCGTCGCGGGCCACGCCGCGCAGCACGCCGTCGAGCGGCGCGGCGACCGGCTCGCCGTCCAGATGGCCGACGACGAAATCCTTGAACACGAGGACGCCTATGTCGATCGCCGAATGCCACAGGCCCTGCTTGGCCGAATAGGCGAATCGCTCCTCGCCGACATCGCCGAGGCGGTTCGGAACATGGTCGGCCGGCTCGGTCGCGCCTTCCCGAACGATGAGGCCGGCCTGCGAGGGCTTGGTCTCGATGGCGATATCGCAATTGCGGCCGACGGCGAAATTGGGCCCGAGCCCGACCGCGACCTTGGCGAGATGCCTGAGATCGGGCGTCGCGCGATATTTCTGCAGGCGCGCGTCGACGAGCGCATGGGCCGTGCGCACCGCCACGAGATCGTGGAACTGCATCGGCGTCACCGCGACCTTGGTCGTGTAGTCGAGGATTTCGACGAGCTCCATCGTCGTGTCGGCGCGTTCGGCGGCGACCTCCTCGAGTGTGATGCGCTCGCCATAGAGACAGTCGTGAAACGCCATCCGGCGGCGAATGACGGGCGGAAATGGATCATGGCTGAGCACGCAGGCCCAGCCGATCCGGTTCATATGCACGGCGACCGCCGAAGCGATCTCATTCGTTCCCAATATGACGGCCAAGGGGCGCTTCCGCCGCGGCGTCAAAAATTCGTGTCGAGGGCGCATCGCTCACTCCTGATCTTGAAGCAGGGGGAAGCAAGCCGCGCGCCAGCGCTCATGCAATATATTTTCTAGTAGAATCAGTCAGATGATATAATTCATCGCGCCGGCGACGCCGGCTATCCTATATTGTTATGTATATAACATGGGCGGTTTCCGACAGGCGGGCGCCGCGTCAGGCGCCGTCGCCGCGGAAATGGACCGCGAGCCATACGGTCGGCAACGCCGCATCGGTCCATTCCACCCGGTGGAGCCGATGCGCGGCGATCTCGAGATAGTCGCCGGGCGCGAGAACGAAAATCTCTTCGCGATCGGCGAAGCGCAGGCCCGCGGAGCCGGCGAGAAGGATCACCCATTCCGCCTCCTCCTGATCGTGCCAGAAGCCGGGAGGGCTCGCCTGGCCGAAGGAGACGATTCGCTCGACGAGAAGGCCGGGCGTGGTGAGCAGAGGGAGAAACTGCTCCTCCTGCGCCTTCTCCGGCAGATCGACGAAAATATTGCGCGGGCCCATGCGTCTTCTCCCTCGGCCGGGCGGCCGCGCTTGTCGGCCGCGCCCCGAATAAGTAAGCCATTCGTGCGACGATGCGGCGAAATCCGGCCCGCAAGATGAACGAGCATGATGAACGAGGAAGAAACGCCCGCCTTGGAGGAATGGACGCGGCGGCAGCTCGAAGCGTCTCTCACGCTCATGCTCCGGTCGATCTCCGCGACGGGGCTCACGCGAGAGCGCCCCGAATTCTTCCAGAAGATCACCCCTCGGCCGGGCTCGGTCGTCGCCTCTCCCGAGACCGACCCTGCCGCCAAGCCCGATTACTTTTTCCATTGGCTGCGCGATTCCGCGGTCGTCGTCGACGCGCTCGCGCTCGCCATCGAGCACGGATGGGCCGATCGCGCCCATCTGCGCCATTTGCGGGACTTTGTGCAGTTCAGTCTCGAGGTCGGTCGGCTCGACGGCCCCGCCCTGCTCGCGAGGCGCGGCGCGGGGACGACATCGCAGCCCGAGCTCGCGCGCTATCTGCGCAGCGAGACCGAGCTCGCGGAGATCGTGGGCGATCACGCCCTCGCAGAGGCGCGGGTCAATCCGGACGGCAGCCTCGACCTGCTGAAATGGGCCAGGCCGCAATATGACGGCCCGGCCTTGCGGGCTCTGGCGCTGCTGCGGCGTCTGCCGCTGTTCGCGCAGGACGCGCCGCAGGCGGCGCAGGCTCTGCTCGAACGCGATCTCGTCTACCTCGCCGCCAAAGTGGACGAGCCCTGCTTCGATCTCTGGGAATATCGCTTCGGCCATCACTACAACATGCGCCTCGTCGGCCTGGCGGCGCTGACGCGCGGGGCCGAATGGGCGCGGGAGGCCGGATTGGGGCAAACCGCAGCAGCCTGCGAGGCGGCGGCCGTCCGGGCGCAGGCAGGGCTCGAGCATCATTGGAGCGCGGAAAACGGCTATTATCTCTCGGCGATCAGAGCCGCGCAGACGCCGGGCGATCTCGATCTCGATTCGGCCGTCATCCTCGCCGTCGTCGAGGCGGGCTTGCCGCAGGGACGGCACAGCGTCCTCGATCCGCGGGTTCAATCGACCCTCGAACGGCTGGAGCGTCTGTTCGGCGAGCTGTTTCCGCTCAATGCCGATCTCGCGCCGCAGGACGCGCCGCTGCTCGGACGCTTTCGCGGCGATGGTTATTACGGAGGCGGCGTCTTTCTCTTCGCGGCGCTGGCGGCCGCCGAGGTCTATTATCGCCTCTGCGCGCATGTGGCCTGCGGCGGCGCGCTCGTCGCCGAAGAAGAGAATCGGCGCTTCCGCGAGTCTCTCGGCGCCGCGCAGGGCGACGAGCTCGCGCTGCGCCTGAGACGGCGCGGCGATTCCATTCTGCGCGCGATCGCCCGCCACACGCCCGAATCCGGGGAAATGTCCGAGCAGCTCGACAGGGCGACGGGCGCGCCGGCCTCGGCGCGCAATCTCGCCTGGAGCTATGCCGCTTTCGTCTCCGCTTTGGCCGCGCGAGAAAAGTCGATGGCGCCGACGCGCTGATCGCCAACGCCGGACCGGCGTCCACTTCGGCTGGAAGCGCTTTATTCCGCGGCCTCACGCAGGCGGGCGCGGGCGACGGCGCGCAAATCGTCGATCGGCGCGAGGCCTGAGCCCGATTCGAAATGCCAGAAGGTCCAGCCATTGCAGGCGGGCAGGCCCTGGACCAGCGCGCCGATCTTGTGAATCGATCCGACCACCGGGCCGATGGTCAGCGCGCCGTCGGCGCGGATGACGGCCTTGTGGCGGCGCCCGGCGTCGGTGAGCGTCGCGCCCGGCGCGACGAGCCCCGCCTCGACGATGGACGCGAAGGGGATGCGCATCTCGCCGCGCTTGGTCGGCGCCGGCGCGACCGCCTCGGCCGGCAGAGGCGAGACCGCCGCAATGCGCGCGCGCGCCGCGGCGGCGTAGACCGGGTCGCGCTCTACGCCGAAATAGTCGCGGCCGAGCAGCCGCGCCGCCGCTCCCGTCGTGCCGGAGCCGAAGAAAGGATCGAGCACGAGATCGCCCGGATTGCTGGCGGCGAGCAGAATGCGCGAGAGCAGAGCCTCGGGCTTTTGCGTCGGATGCGTCTTGCGGCCGCTGGCGTCTTTCAGGCGCTCGCCGCCCGAGCAGATCGGCAGCAGCCAGTCCGAGCGCATCTGGCAATCCTCATTGCCGGCTTTCAGCGCCTCGTAATGGAAAGTGTAATTGCGCGCCGAAGCGTCGCGCGCCGCCCAGATCAGCGTCTCATGGGCGTTGGTGAAGCGACGGCCGCGGAAATTCGGCATCGGATTGTTCTTGCGCCACACGATGTCGTTCAGGATCCAGAATCCGAGGTCCTGCATGATCGCGCCGACGCGGAAGATATTGTGATAGGAGCCGATGACGAAAATGGTGGCGCAGGGCTTCATCGCCCGCCGCGCCGCCGCCAGCCAATCGCGCGTGAAGGCGTCATAGGCGGAAAAATCGGCGAATTTGTCCCAATCCTCGTCGACCGCGTCGACGAGGCTCTGATCGGGCCGCGTGAGCTTATTGGCGAGCTGGAGATTATAGGGCGGGTCGGCGAAGACGAGATCGACGCTCTCCTCCGGCAGGCTCAGCATGACCTCGACGCTGTCGCCGACGACGACCGCGTTGCGGGAAATCGCGCGGCTAGGCGCGCGAGGCGGCCCGAAATTCGACGCCCCAGTACGCGAGACCTTTATCTGGGACTTGGGGCGGGCCGCCCCGACGCGCGCGCTACTCATGAACGGAACACCGCCTAC
This sequence comes from Methylosinus sp. Ce-a6, assembly GCF_009811655.1. Taxonomy (GTDB): domain Bacteria; phylum Pseudomonadota; class Alphaproteobacteria; order Rhizobiales; family Beijerinckiaceae; genus Methylosinus. The sequence continues at coordinate 220,867 of NZ_BGJX01000001.1, forward strand.
GCAACCAACGCTGCGAAGATTGCCCGATCGCGGTAAAAGCCGGGTTTAGGAAGCCCGTGCGCGGCTGTCTCTTTTCCGCACGGCTTCGTTAAGAAATCGCAAGTTCACCAGATATTTACAAAACGTCAGGGGGCGTTTGCGCGCGCCTCTCGCAGCGGCGAGAAGCTCATGCGGTGGAACGGCGTCGGCCCATGCGCCCGCAAGGCCGCGAGATGTTCCGGCGTGCCATAGCCCGCATTGGTCGCAAATCCGTAATGGGGGTAGAACGCGGCGAGGCGACGCATCTGGCGGTCGCGCAGGATTTTGGCGACGATCGACGCTGCGGCGATGGAGAGACAAATCGCGTCGCCCTTGACGATCGCCTCGCCCGGGCAGGCGAGCTCCGGCAGATCGCGGCCGTCGACGAGAACGAAGCCCGGCGCGATATGAAGCGCGGCGACGGCCCGCGCCATGGCGAGCAGGCTCGCGCGGCGGATATTCAGCGCGTCGATCTCCTCGACGCTGGCGAAAGCGACGCCGATCGCCAATGCGCGCGCGGCGATGCGCTCGAAGGCCTCCTCCCGCGCCTTGGCCGACATGGCTTTCGAATCGTCCACCCCGTCCGGCAGGCGCTTCGGATCGAGAATGACCGCCGCCGCGGCGACCGGCCCGGCGAGGGGGCCGCGCCCGACCTCGTCGACGCCGGCGACGGGCCGACGACCCTCGCCCAGAATGCGCGTCTCGGTGAGAAAATGGGGAGGCATTTCGGGCTGGCTGTGCTGCGGGTCTCGCTGCGCAAGAAAGCATGAACAGCGAGCGCCGGCAATCGGCGCTAGAGCGCTTTCCGATCGAACGGAATCGTTCGATCGATCAGAATTCGCTCCAATGAAAGAATGTTAGAGCGCTATCCGATCCAGTCGGATCGGATAGCGCTCTAAAAAACGCTCTAAAACAGGCTGAGCTGCTCGGCGCCGCAGCGGGGCGGCCGAAAGAGATCCGCGCGCAGCCGCGTGCGGGAAAAGCCGAGCCGCGTCGAAGCGAGCTCGAAACGGCGCCCGGTCATCCAGGCGTAGGGGCCGTCTCCGGTCATGCGCTTGTCGAAGGAGGGATCATAGAGCTTGCCGTCGCGCGCCGAGCGCACGAGCGACAGCACATGCCGCGCCTTGGCCGGAAAATGCGTGACCAGCCATTCGCTGAACAATTCCCGCAATTCGAGCGGCAGGCGCAGCATCACATAGCCGGCCTCCCGCGCGCCGGCGGCGTGGGCGCGCGTCAATATGGTCTCGATCTCGGCGTCGTTGATCGCCGGAATGATCGGCGCGACCAGAACCGCGACGGGAATTTTGGCCTCCGCCAGCCGCTCGATCGTGGCGAGGCGCCGCTCGGGCGAGGCGGCGCGCGGCTCCATCGCCCGCGCCAGCGCGGGATCGAGCGTCGTCATCGAGATCGCGACCTTGACGAGTCCCTTGCGCGCCATGGGCGCGAGAATGTCGATGTCGCGCACGACGAGCGAGGATTTGGTGACGATGCCGATCGGATGATCGGCGCGGCTCGCGACCTCGAGCAGGCTCCGCGTGACGCGGTAGCGCTTCTCCAGCGGCTGATAGGGGTCCGTATTGGCGCCGATGGCGATCGTCTTCGGCGAATAATTGCGCGCCGACAATTCGCGCTCGAGCAATTGCGCCGCGCCCTCCTTGACGAAAATCTCCGTCTCGAAGTCGAGCCCCGGCGAGAGGCCCATATAGGCGTGGCTCGGCCGCGCGTAGCAATAGACGCAGCCGTGCTCGCAGCCGCGATAGGGATTGATCGACCGGTCGAAGGAAATGTCCGGCGAATCATTGCGCGTCACAATCGTCTTGGCGCGCTCCATATGGACATTGGTGCGGAACTCGCCGAGCTCCTCGAGGCAATTCCAGCCGTCATCCGTCTCGACGCGCCGCTCGCGCTCGAAACGGCCGCTCTCATTGGAGAGCGCGCCGCGCCCGCGCCGCCGCGCCGGATCGACGATCGGGCGCTCCTCCGAGGAGAAACTCACGACCGCGCCTATGGCCTCGCGGCTCGACTGCGCCGCCCGGCGCCAATCGCTTTTCTCCGCCTTCTCCACCAGACGTTTCGCCGAGCTCGCCATGGCGACAATCTCCTTGCCGGCCTTTTCCAGCCGGCATTTCTTGGCAGGCGCGTCGCCGCGCTTCGGCTCGCGGCCGGGACGCCCACGCGCGACACTGGGGCGCCTTCGGCCGCGAGCCTCGATGCGACGCGTACAACTCGAGGGGACTTGTTTACTTACGCAGGGAACGTTTGACGAACAACAGAACATATACGGAACACATGAGAGGCCGTCAAGCGGCTCTCGCTGGTCTCGCTCGATTTCGGATGTTCGACAGGCCCGTGCGACCGTTAACGGCGCGTCGACCGCTTTTGCGAAAATCAGGCGCGTTTCACGCAGACGCCGCGCTCTTGTCATTGTCCGGTCACGCCCGGAGGCTAGCTATGACAAAGAGCGATCGACGGCTCGAGCCGCCGAGAACTCTAACGCCGGGCCGGAGGTACGTCCGGCGTTTTTCTTTTGTGGAGCCGCTTTTAAGGCTTGATCGCGGTCAGCAGCGTATCGACGCCGTCGCGATATTCGACGCGAATGTCGGAAAAGCCGATCGCTTCCATCCGCTCCAGCGCCGGGGCCAGATACATTATATGCTCCGGCGATTCGTCGCTGAAGAGATGGGCGACCCAATCCTCGAGCAGATCGTAGCGGCCGATCGCCCCGAGCTTCTGGAACCAGCTTCTCACCTCAGCTTGCGTCGCGGCGAGATGAGCGGCGCGGTCGTCCATCGCATAGCGGTCGCCATTGACGAAGAGACCGCCCGGCTTCAGCACGCGGAATATCTCCGCCAACGTCTCGCGACGATAGTCGTCGAGAAAATTATGGACCGCATAATTCGAGGAGACGAAATCGAGGCTCGCATCGGCGAGGCCGCGAAGAAAGCCGAGAGCGTCGGCCTCGACGAATTGGACGCGGCCGGCCGCGACCCGATCGGAGAGATGCGAGCGCGCCTGATCCAGCATTTTCGCGGCGCTGTCGATGGCGGTGAGATGCAATTCGTCGCGCCCGGCGAGAAGCGGGAGCGTGCTCACGCCTGTGCCGCAGCCGATCTCGAGCCCCTCGAGCTTTTCGCCCTCGCGCCAATGCGCGACGCGATCCGCCACCCTGCGGGCGAGCAACGCCGCATTGGGGCAGATGAGCTCCAACATGCGATATTCGGCGCCGATCGGCCCGGTGAAGAGATTTTCGTCTATGTGCTGCGCCATGTGCGGTCAGCCGAAATTCGCGAGACCGGGGAAGGTCTGCAGCAGCCAGAAGGAGAAATTCTGCATCCCGCCGGTGAGAAAAGCGAGGCCCGTGAGCACGAGCAGAGCGCCGACGATTTTCTCCACCTTGCCGAAATGCATTTTGAAACGCTGCATGAAGCCCATGAAAGGCCCCATGGCGGCGGCGGCGGCGAGGAAGGGGAGGCCGAGGCCGGCCGAATAGATCGCGAGCAGAGCCGCGCCCTTGGCGACCGTCTCCTGCGAGCTGGCAACGGCGAGAATGGCGGCGAGGATGGGCCCGATGCAGGGCGTCCAGCCGAAAGCGAAAGCGAGGCCCATCACATAGGCGCCGAGCCGTCCGACCGGACGGCCGACGTCGAAGCGCTTCTCGCGATAGAGCAGGCCGATCTTGAACACGCCGAGGAAATGCAGGCCCATCAGAATGATGGCGATACCGGCGGCGATCGACAATATCTCCAGATTGGCGCGCAGAACCTTGCCGAACACGCTCGCCGTCGCGCCGAGCGCGACGAAGACCGTCGAGAAGCCGGCGACGAAGAGCAGAGAGGCGATGAGCACGTCGCGACGCGCGCGCGACTTGCCGACGACGGTCAGCTCCTCGAGGCTCGCGCCCGCGATGAAGGTGAGATAGGGCGGCACCAAGGGCAGCACGCAGGGGCTCAGAAACGAGAGCACGCCCGCCGCGGCGGCGGCGGGAAAAGTGACATCGGCCGCCATGAGGTCTCCTCTATTCGCGCCGACGCTTTTGCCACAGGCGACGACGTCACGTAAAGCGGCGCCGGCGCCGCGCCCTATTTCGTATCGCGAAGGAGACGAATATGCGCACCATCATCGAGCCCTTCCGCATAAAAATGACCGAAGCTCTGCCGATCACCACGCGGCAGACGCGCGAGGAACGGCTGAAGGCGGCGCATTACAATGTGTTTCTGCTCGACGCCGAAAATATCACCATCGACCTTCTGACCGACAGCGGCACGGGCGCCATGTCGGACCGGCAATGGGCCGCGCTCATGCTCGGCGACGAGAGCTACGCCGGAAGCAGATCCTGGCGCCGCTTCGAGAAGACCATTCGCGACATCACCGGTTTCAAGCATATTTTTCCCACGCATCAGGGCCGCGCGGCGGAGCGCATTCTCGCCGCCACGAGGCTGAAGAGAGGCGACATCGTCCCCAACAACAGCCATTTCGACACGACGCGCGCCAACATCGAATATGTCGGCGCGACGGCGCTCGATCTGCCGAGCGCAAAAGCCGCCGACATTCACGCGGAAACGCGCTTCAAAGGCGATATCGATCTCGAGGCGCTGGAGCGCGTGCTCGAGCGAGAGGGCAAGAAAATTCCCTTCTGCATGATAACGGCGACGAACAACGCCGGCGGCGGCCAGCCCGTCTCGCTGGGCAATATCCGCGCGGCCAAGGCTCTGCTCGAGCGGCATGGGATTCCGCTGGCGCTCGACGCCTGCCGCTTCGCGGAGAACGCCTATTTCATCAAGCTGTGGGAGGAAGGCTACGCCGACCGCGCTCTCATCGACATAGCGCGCGAGATGTTCTCGCTCTGCGACGGCGCGACGATGAGCGCCAAAAAGGACGGGCTCGCCAATATCGGCGGATTCTTCGCCTGCAATGACGACGGCTGGGCGGAGGATTTCCGCAATCTCCTGATCCTCACCGAGGGCTTTCCGACCTATGGCGGCCTCGCCGGACGCGATCTCGAAGCGATCGCCGTCGGGCTCGAGGAGGCGCTGGAGGAGGATTACCAGCGCTATCGCCATGCGACCGTCGAATATCTCGCGTCTCGCCTCGTCGCGCGCGGCGTCCCCATCGTGCGGCCGGCGGGCGGCCACGCCGTCTTCATCGACGCCGCGGGCGTCTGCCCGCATCTTCGCCCGACGGATTTTCCTGGCATAGGCCTTACCGCTGCGCTCTATCTCGAGGGCGGCGTGCGTGGCGTGGAGCTCGGCAGCCTGATGTTCGGCCGCAGCAATGAGGATGGGACGGAGACGCCGGCGCCGCGCGAATTGGTGCGCCTCGCCTTTCCGCGCCGCGTCTATACGCAGAGCCATTTCGACTATGTGATCGAGACGATCGAGAGCGTCTTTCGCGAGGCCGCCGCGATCCCGCCGTTTCGCATCGTGAAACAGGCGCCGTTCCTGCGCCATTTCACCGCGCATTTCGCGCCGGCCTGAGCGGCTTTGCATGGGGGCGCCTACCGCCTATCTAATTCCGAGAGGCCCGGCTTCTCGAGGAGGGCGGCATGGAGAAAGACAAGAACCGTTACGCCGACGCGCCGCGCCGGGCGGATTGGACGATCGACCAGAATTGGCCCTCCTATAGCGCGGCCGAGCACGACCGCTGGAACCGGCTCTATGCGCGCCAGGCGCGGCTCCTGCCCGGCCGCGCCTGCGACGAATTTCTCGCCGCCATGGACGCGCTGGCGCTGTCGCCCGGCGGCGTTCCCGATTTCGAGGAGCTCGGCGCGCGCCTTTACGCGCTGACCGGCTGGCGCGTCGTCGCCGTCGCCGGCCTCGTGCCGGACGATGTCTTCTTCGAGCATCTCGCCAACCGGCGCTTTCCCGCCGGCGCCTTCATCCGCCCGGAGGAGGAGCTCGACTATCTCGAGGAGCCGGATGTCTTCCATGATGTGTTCGGCCATGTCCCGCTGCTCGCCAACCCCGTCTATGCGCGGTTCATGCAGGCCTATGGCGAGGGCGGGCGGCGGGCGCTGGCGCGCGGCCAGCTCGCCAATCTCGCGCGGCTCTATTGGTATACGGTGGAGTTCGGGCTCGTCGCCGCGCCCTCGGGGCTGCGTATTTTCGGCGCCGGGATACTCTCCTCGCCGGCCGAGACGGTCTTTTCGATCGAGGACATGTCTCCCAATCGCATCGCCTTCGATCTCGAGCGTGTGATGCGCACCAATTACGTCATCGACGATTTCCAGCAGTGCTATTTCGTCATCGACGGTTTCGAGCGCCTGCTCGAGGCCTGCTATCGGGATTTCGGCCCCATCTATGAGCGGCTGCGGTCCGCGGCCGATCTCGCTCCGCATGAGATCACGCCCGGCGACACGCTGATCACGCGCGGCGATTTCCATTATTTCCGTGGCAAGGCGGATGCGGCGTGACCATCGTTGCGGCAGTATAGCGAGTGGTGAGTGGTGAGTGGTGAGTAGTGAATAGGGCAGATTCCCCACTCACTACTCACTACTGCCTACTGCCCACTCATACGGTTTCCGTGTGAATGCTTCGCATTCCGCATGGTCGTCATTGCGAGGAGCGGAGCGACGAAGCAATCCTTCAGCCGCCCCACGGCACTGGATTGCTTCGCTTCGCTCGCAATGACGGACGGGCGGTCATCGCTTCTTCGAGCGAAGCGATCACACGGAAACGATATCACACGTGTCCAGCCTCCTCGAGCGCCGCGATGCGGATCGGAGCCGGCGGATGCGAATAATAGAAGAGCGCATAGAGCCGGTCCGGCGTCAGCGTCGAGAGATTGTCGCGCGAGAGCTTGGTCAGCGCGCTGACCATCGGCTCCTTGCCATAGATCGAGCGGGCGAAGCCGTCGGCCTCGAATTCGGCGCGGCGCGACAGGAAATTGGTGAGCGGCGACAAAAGATGGACGATGGGCGCGGCCGCGGTCAGCGCGATGACCAATATGACGCCCGGATCGTTCGGCAGGCCGAAGGCGCCGGCGAGCCCTCGCGTGAAGGCGAGGTGCAGCGCCGCGAAGCCCAGGAAGAGAATGGCCGACGCCTGCAGAACACGCTGCCGCACATGGCCGAATTTATAATGCCCGAGCTCATGGGCGAGGATGGCGAGGATCTCGTCTCCCGTATGCTTGCGCAGCAGAGTGTCGAAGAAGACGATTCGCTTCGCCTTGCCGAAGCCGGAAAAATAAGCGTTGCCATGGGTCGAGCGGGTCGAGGCGTCCATGACGAAGAGCCCGCCCGACTCGAAGCCGCAACGGGAGAGCAATTGCTCCATGCGCGCCTGCAGCGCCTCGTCCTCGAGCGGTGCGAATTTGTTGAAGATAGGGGCGATGAAGGAGGGGTAGATCACCGTCATGGCCAGCAGCAGAGCCACCGAGACGACGAAGCCCGCGATCCACCAATAGTCGGGCGAGAAGCGCGCCGCGAAGAACAGGCCGTAGAGCAGCGGAACGAAGAAGAGCAGCCAGAGCGCCGCGCCCTTCGCCTCGTCGAGCAGGAACATGGCGGGGGTCGAACGGTTGAAGCCGAAGCGCGCCTCGAGGCCGAAGGTCTCGGCGAGCGAGAAGGGCAGGCGCAGCAGATGGTCGACGACCGCCACGGCGACGACGACCGCCACGCTGAGCGAGAGGCCGGGCGCGAAGACTTGCGCGAGCAGCCCGTGGAGAGGGCCGAGCAGGAGGGCGAGCCAGGCGATGGCGAGCGTCGCGTCGAGCAGGGTCTCGGCGACGGAGAGGCGCATGCGCGCGGCCGTGTAGTCCGCGGCGCGGCAATGATCCTCCGCCGTGATCGTCGCCGCGAATTGCGCCGGCGGACGACCGCGATCGGCGAGCGCCGCCCGCTCCTGCCTACGCTGCAGATAGACGCCGAGAATGGCGGAGGAGAAAATGGCGAGATAGACCGCCGCAGCGACGAGGCTCATGCGCATGTCCGGATTGGCCGGCAAAGACCGACGACGACCAATATAATCGGCCGCGCGGCGGATTGCGACGTCAGACGGAGGTGGGCAGCGCCACGGCGCCGCTCACGGCGCTGCGGGCCACGACGAGGCTCGCGGCGAGCAGCAGCGCCGCGACGAAATAGCCCGCTCCCGGAAAGCCGCCGGCGCCGATCGAGAGGGAGAGAATCTGCGTGAAGAACAGCGGGCCGACCATTCCCGAGACGGCGCGCAGGCTCGCCAGCGCCCCTTGCAGCCGCCCCTGCTCCGAGGCCGAGGCGAAACGCGTCGCAAGACCCTGAAAGGCCGGATTGGCCATCGCCCAGAGCGCGATGAGCGGCGGCGCCGCCATGAACATCCCGCCCGTCGGCGCGAAGGCGTAGGCGGCGAAGCCGAGCGCGCCGGCGGCCAGAGCGACGACCATCGTCGCGCGTTCGCCGAAGCGCTTGACCGCCGGCCGCACCAATCCGCCGGATACGACCGTCTGCGACACGCCGACGATGGCGAGCGCCCAGCCTGTCGTCTCCGCGTCCCAATGGTAGCGATATTCGGTGTAGAGCACGAAGAGGCTCGGCAGCGACTCATGCGCGAGATAGGAGAGGAAGATCGCGACCGCCAGCAGTCCGAGCGCTCGCTCCCGCCGCAAGAAGTCCAGCGAGCCCAGCACATTGGCGCTGCGCCACAGGATCGAGGCCGTGCGCTTCTCCGGCGCGAGCGACTCCGGCAGGATGAAATAGCCATAGGCCGCATTGACGAGGCTCAGCGCCGCCGCCGCCCAGAAGGGATAACGCAGGTCGTGACTGCCGAGCACGCCGCCGAGCGCCGGGCCGAGGATGAAGCCCACTCCGAAGGCCGCGCCGATCATGCCGAAGCGCCCGGCGCGCTTCTCCGGTTCCGTGATGTCCGCGATATAGGCGGTCGCCGTCGACACGCTCGCCGCCGTCACGCCCGATATCAGCCGCCCGACGAAAAGGAAGGACAGGGACGGCGCGAGCGCCATGAACACATAGTCGAGCCCCATGCCCAGATTGGAGAGCAGCACGACTGGCCGGCGGCCGAAACGATCCGACAGCGCCCCGAGCACGGGCTGAAACAGGAATTGCATGAAGGCCCAGGCGAAACCGAACACGCCCGTCGCGATGGACGCGCTCTTCAAATCGCCGCCTTCGAATTCCACGATGAGCTTGGGAAGCACCGGGATCATCACGCCGAGCGCCAGCATGTCGAGCGCGACGGTGACCAGGATGAAGGCGAAGGCCGCCTTGCCGGGACGCTGAAACATCGATTACTCTCGGAAGGGTCGCCGGTTTGTCACGGCGCCACGGGCGGCGGGATAGCGCGAAACCGCCGTCCCGCGCAAGGAGTCTGGAATTGGTCCAAACTTCCCGCGGCTGGCCCCTCTTCGCGGAGAGACGCTCCAGGCCGCGGAGCGACGGCGCGAGAATATGTTTTTAAGAACATATAGATGGAAAAGGCAGACCAAAGAGGTCGGAATGAGCCGCAATTGACAGAGCGCGCGCGATCTTCCAATAGCCGCTCGGATCGACAATTTTCGGGCGTCGAGGACGGCGCAAGACCTTCGACCGGAACGAGGTGCTTTTCGTGGATGCGTCTTATTTCTCGGAGACTGCGGCCCGAGACGGATCGAGCGATAAGAAGCGGCTGCTCGTGACCGGCGGCGCCGGATTCATCGGCTCGGCGCTCTCGCGGCGCATCATCGAGACGACGCCGCACGAGCTGCTCGTCTTCGACAAGCTCACTTACGCCGGCAATCTCGATTCGCTTGCGCCCATCGCCGGCGATCGGCGCTACTCCTTTCGCCGCGCCGACATCTGCGACCGCGCCGCCGTCGACGCCGCTTTCGAGGAGTTCCGGCCCGATGTGGTGATGCATCTCGCCGCCGAGAGCCATGTCGATCGCTCCATCGACGGCCCCGCCGCCTTCATCGAGACCAATGTCGTCGGCACATTCACCCTGCTCGCCGCCGCGCTCGACCATTGGCGCCGCCTCGACGCGGACAAGGCCGCCGGCTTTCGCTTCCTGCATGTCTCGACCGACGAGGTCTTTGGCGCGCTCGGGGCCGAGGGGCTGTTCCGCGAGGACACGCCCTATGCGCCGAACTCGCCCTATTCCGCCTCCAAGGCCGGCTCCGACCATCTCGCCCGCGCCTGGCGCGAGACCTATGGCCTGCCGACCATCGTCACCAATTGCTCCAATAATTACGGCCCCTATCACTTCCCGGAAAAGCTCATTCCGCTCACCATTCTCAATGCGCTCGAGGAAAAGCCGCTGCCGGTCTATGGTCGCGGCGAGAATGTGCGCGACTGGCTCTATGTCGAGGATCACGCCGAGGCGCTGCTTCTCGTCGCGCGCGCCGGCGTCGTCGGGCAATCCTATAATGTCGGCGGCCGCTCGGAGATGCGCAACATAGAGGTCGTGCAGGCGATCTGCGATATCCTCGACGAGATCAGGCCCCGCGCGCGCTCCTACCGCGAGCTGATCGCCTTCGTGCAGGATCGGCCGGGCCATGATCTGCGCTATGCGATCGATTGCTCCAAGATCGAGCGCGAGCTCGGTTGGCGCGCCAAGGAGAGCTTTGCGAGCGGGCTGCGCAAGACCGTGCGCTGGTATCTCGATAATGAGGAGTGGTGGAGAGCGATCCGCTCCGGAAAATATCGCGGCGAGCGTCTCGGCTGCGTCGCCTGACGCGCTCGCCTTCCGCAAGAGGACAGCATGAAGGTCGAAGACACGGCGCTCGATGGCGTCAAGATCGTCACGCCGGATCGGTTCGGCGACGCGCGCGGCTTTTTCTCCGAGACCTATAATCAAAGGCGCTGGGAGGAGCGCGGCCTGCCGCCGCTCGGCTTCGTGCAGGACAATCATTCGCTCTCGCGCGATACGGGCGTCCTCCGTGGCCTGCACTTCCAGATGGCGCCCTTCGCGCAGGACAAGCTGGTGCGCGTCACGCGTGGCCGCATTCTGGACGTCGTGGTCGACATTCGCCGCTCTTCGCCGAGCTTCGGACGCCATGTCGCCGTGGAGCTCTCCGCCGAGAATTGGCGGCAATTGCTCGTTCCGATCGGATTCGCGCATGGCTTCTGCACGCTCGAGCCCGATACGGAGGTCATCTATAAGGTGACGAATTTCTATTCGGCGCCGCATGATCGCGGTCTCGCCTTCGACGATCCCGACCTCGACATCGCCTGGCCGGTCGCGCCCGACCGCGCCATTCTTTCGGACAAGGATCGCCGCTGGCCGCGCCTGCGCGATCTCGCCGACACATTCGATTGAGAACGATGATGCGCATCGCCGTCACCGGGACTCGAGGCCAGATCGTCTCCTCCTTGCGCGAGCGCGCGGCGGAAAAAGCGGAGATCGTCGCGCTCGGCCGGCCGCTGCTCGATCTAACGAACCGCGCGAGCGTGCGCGCGGCGCTGCTCGACGCGCGCTGCGACGCGATCGTCAACGCGGCCGCCTATACCGCCGTCGACAAGGCCGAGCAGGAGGAAGAGCTCGCCATGCGCGTCAATGGCGAGGGCGCCGGCCATGTCGCCGAAGCGGCTGCCGAGCTCGGCGTTCCCCTGCTGCATTTTTCGACCGATTATGTGTTCGACGGCTCCGCCGCGCGCCCTTATCGCGAGGACGATCCCACGGCGCCGCTCGGCGCCTATGGCCGCTCCAAGCTCGAGGGCGAGAGGCGCGTCGCCGCGCTCTGCCCGAACGCCGCGATCTTGCGCACGGCCTGGGTCTACAGCCCCTTCGGCGCGAATTTCGTGCGCACCATGCTGCGGCTCGGCGAGACGCGCGAGGAGGTCGGCGTCGTCGCCGATCAGCTCGGCAATCCGACGAGCGCGCTCGATATCGCCGACGCGACGCTTCTCCTCGCCGCGCGCCTCGTCCGCGACCGCGCGCCGGAGCTGCGCGGCATGTTTCACATGACGGGCGCGGGCGAAGCGTGCTGGGCCGATGTCGCCGAGGCGATCTTCGCGCGCGCCACGGAGCGCGGCCGGCGAGCGGTGCGCGTTCGCCGCATCGCGACGGCCGACTACCCGACGCCGGCGCGGCGCCCGGCCAATTCGCGCCTCGACAACGCCAAACTTTCGCAGATCTATCGCGTCGCCCTGCCCGAGTGGCGCTCATCGCTCGGCAATTGCGTCGACCGGCTGCTGGCCGGCTCCGCTCATTGAGGAAAAAGATCATGCGTGGAATCATTCTCGCCGGCGGCAGCGGCACGCGCCTTCACCCCGCGACGCTCGCCGTCTCCAAGCAATTGCTGCCGGTCTATGACAAGCCGATGATCTATTATCCGCTGAGCGCGCTGATGCTCGCGGGCGTGCGCGAAATTCTCGTCATCACGACGCCGGAGGACGAAGCGGCCTTTCGGCGCCTGCTCGGCTCCGGCGCGCAATGGGGTCTTTCCCTCTCCTACGCCGTTCAGCCGCGCCCGGACGGGCTGGCGCAGGCCTATATCATCGGCGCGGGCTTCGTCGAAGGGAGAGGCTCCGTTCTGGTGCTCGGCGACAATATTTTCTACGGCCACGGCCTCACCGACTCGCTGGCCAAGGCGAGAGAAGTCGGCCGCGGCGCCACCGTCTTCGCCTATCACGTCGCCGATCCGGAACGTTACGGCGTCGTCGATTTCGACGCCGACGGCCGCGCGCTGTCGCTCGAGGAAAAGCCGAAAGCGCCGAAATCCAATTGGGCGGTCACGGGGCTCTACTTCTACGACGAGCGCGCGCCGCATTTCGCGGCGGAGCTCAGACCCTCCGCGCGCGGCGAATTGGAGATCACCGATCTCAACAACACCTATCTCCAGCGCGGCGAATTGAACGTCGAGCGCTTGGGACGCGGCTTCGCCTGGCTCGACACCGGCACGCCCGCTTCGCTGCTCGAGGCGGCCGAATATGTCCGCGCGATAGAGCTCCGTCAGGGGCAGCGCATCGCCTGCCTCGAGGAGATCGCCTTCCGCCAGGGCTGGATCGACGCCGAGACGCTGCGCGCCGCCGCGCAGAAATTCGCCAAGAGCCAGTATGGCGCCTATCTCGCGCAGCTGATGCGCGAGCGCTGAGCGCCGGCGCCTCGCGCATCTGCATCGCAAGGGCGCCACGCCTTCGCAGGACCGCGTCGGGAAATCGGCTCAGGCCATGTGGTTGCGCACGAAGGCGATCAGGCCGACGGTGATCCCATAGAGGGCGAGCGTCGCCGCGAGCAACAAGCCCAGATAGAGCCAACGCCGCGGATAACGGGCCTCCTCCGGCAGCGCCGGCGACTCGATCTGGTGAAGATAGAGCAGCTTGCGCTCGCTCATCAAACGCGCCCCATCGAGCGAGGCGGTGGCGATCTCATAGCTCGTCTCCGCGATCTTATGCTCGAGGTCGAGATTGGCGAAGGTCGTCATCTTGCCGGAGAGCGTTTTCTTGGCGAGCGCGTCGAGCCCCTGCGCCTCGCGCGTGGTGATCTCCGCCCTGCGCTCGGCGACCTGCTTCTCGAGCGATTCGATGCGCCGCTTCAGAACGCGCATCTGCGGCGCGCTCTCGTCGACATAGCGCGATTGAGTGAGATATTCCTGCTGATATTTCAAAAGCTCGACTTCCACCGCCGTGAGCACGTCGCTCTGCGACTTGCTCGTCTGGCGGACGTCGATCAAGCCTTCCGCATTGCGCGCGCGCTCCAAATTCAGCCGCGCGACCTTCAGCCGTTCGGCGGCGCGCGCGAGATCCTGCTCGGAGGCTCTGACCGTGTCCTGCCGCATGCGCTCGTTGAGATCATTGACCAGCTGCTCACAATTGGCGATGACCTTGTCGGCGATCGTCTTGGCGTCGGCCGGCGAGAAGGCGCGCACGGCCAGCGTGACGATTCCCGAAGGAAAGCCGACCGTCGCCGTGGCCATCTTCTTCCAATAATCCGTGAATTTCTCGATCGATTTCGACTTCTTGAAACGCGCCCACCAGTCGATCCGATCGGAGCCGTAGCGCTCGCGCAGATCGACCTGGCGCTCGAGCTGCTCGACGATCGCGCGGCTCTCGATGTATTCGACGATGACCATCGTGTCCTGAAAGATCATCATCTGCGGCAGGCCGGTCACCGAGCCGAGCCCGTCGAGCTTGGGTATCGCCGCGCTGCTCACGGTGAACTTCGCCTCCGACACATATTGGTCGGAGGCGATCAGCCCGTAATAGACCGCGCCCACGAGATTGGGGATCGCCACCATGGCCACGAAGAGAACGAGAAAAGCGATGCGCATCGCCTTGGCGCCGCGCCGCGACGCGAAGCTCGACTTTTGATAGGCGCCGCGCGCCCGGGCCGAAAATCGCGCGCGCCGCGCCGCCTCCGCCAGAAAGCGGGAAACCGCCTCGGCGCGCTCCAGCGCATTGGCCGTGCGAAGATCGGGAGACTTCGGTTCGTCCATCCTCGCCCTATCTATTCATGCGATTATACATTTCGATCGCCTTGCCGACGGTGTCGAACATGAAGAGGCGTCCGTCGACGAGCACGCCGCCGCGATCGCAATAATCGCTGACCGCCTGCATCGAATGCGAGACGAAAATCACGCTCGAATTCTTGCGCCGCTGATCGAAGGCCTCCTGGCATCGCTTCTGAAAGCGCATGTCGCCGACGCCGGTGATCTCGTCGATGAGATAGACGTCGAAATCGATCGACATCGACATGCCGAAGGCGAGCCGGGCGCCCATGCCGGAGGAATAGGTCTTCACGGGCGCGTCGAAATAATCGCCGAGCTCGGCGAAATCCTCGACGAACATGGCCGATTTGCGCGGATCGGCGCCATAGACCCGCGCGATGAAATGCACATTCTCGCGACCCGTCATCATCGGATGGAATCCGCCGCCGAAGCCGAGCGGCCATGAGACGCGCACGGTGCGGCGCACCTTGCCGGAATTCGGCAATTCGGTGCCGGCGATGATCTTGAGCGTCGTCGATTTGCCGGCGCCGTTGACGCCGAGGAGTCCGTACGAATAGCTCGAGTCGAAGACCGTCGACACATGGTCCAAAATGATCTTGGAGTGCCGCTCGGTCTTATAGAATTTGAAGACGTCTAGGAATTGGATCATCTTCTCTCGAAAGGGCCTCGTCCGGAGCCGCCAAAGACGTGAACCGCGGCTCTTATAGCCCAGCCGGCCGCCCTCGTCCACGCGGGCGCTTCGGCGCATTTTCGCCACTTTTCCGCAACCGCAAATCACGTGGCCGACGATGCCGCGCGCCGCGAAATCGCTTGGCCGAGGCGGCGCGGCTCGACTATATCGTCAGGTCTCGGAGCCGACGTCCGCCTCCACTTTCCGGAAAGCATGGTCTTGTTGCTGAGAATTCCTTCTGTGCGTCGGTCCGGCCTGCGGCGGCTCGGTTGGGAGAGCTGGCGGGCCACCGATCCGGACCCGCTCTTCGTCTTCGCGCCGCGGTTTTTCCGCGCGGCCTATATCATCCTCGAGATCGCCGACGCCGACCAGACGCTCGATCCGCGCATCTATATCGATTTCGGCAAGGGCTTCGAGCCGGACGAGGAGATCGAGCTCAAGCACACGCGCGACGGCGTCTATGTGGTCTCGCTCCGAAGTTTCGGCCGCGTGCACAAGGTCCGCTTCGATCCCTCCTCCTATCCGTCGCAGTTCCGCTTTCGCGCCTTTGTCGCCTATGACGAGAAATCGGTGCGCGCCTTCGTCGGCAAGCGTCTGCGCGCGGCGGCGAGGGGCGAGCGCGCGGCGCCGCTCTGCGAGGTCGTCGCGCGGCCCGGGGCGGCGGAGCTCTCCGGCGTCGGCGCGCGCGTCGCCAGAGTGCGCGGCGCGACGCCGCATTTCGAGCAGGTGATCGCCATGGCGAATGATCGTTTCGCCGACGCGCCCGCCTGGACGAGCGACAGGCCGGCCCTCTCATTCGTCGCGCCGGTCTACGACGCGCCGGCGCTCTATCTCGACCAATTGCTCGACTCCTTCCGCATTCAGAGGGCCGGCGCCTATGAGCTGATCCTCTCCGACGACGGCTCGACGTCGCGCGAGACGATCGACTGGCTCCAGCGCCATGGCGAGACGCCCAATGTGACGATTCTGCGCGCGGAGCGGAATGGCGGCATCGCCGTCGCCACCAATCGCGGGCTCGCCGCCGCGCGCGGCGACTGGGTCGGCTTCATCGATCACGACGACGCGCTCGCGCCTTTCGCGGTCGACGCGCTGCTGGAGACGATCGAGCGCGCGCCTCATGCGCAATTCGTCTTCACCGACGAGATCGTCGCCGACGCGCAGCTGCAGCCCAAGCACTATTCGCTGAAGCCGGCCTTCGATCCGGCGCTGCTCTCCGGCGTCAATTACGTCAATCATCTCTCGCTCTATCGGCGCGAGCGGCTGCAGCGACTCGGCGGCCTGCGCCAGGGCTTCGAAGGCTCGCAGGACTATGATCTGCTGCTGCGCTACACGCGCGGCCTCGCGACCGAGGAGGTCGTTCATCTCCCCTACCCCGCCTATCTCTGGCGGCGCGACGGCAAGAGCTATTCGGTAAGCTTCCTCGACCGCGCCACCGCCAGCGCGCGCCGGGCGCTCGCGGAGAATTATTCCATCGACGGCGCTCCCGCGGTCGTCGAGCCGGCGCTGAACGCCGATCTGCATCGCGTGCTTCTCGCGCCGAACAATGGCGACTGGCCGCTCGTCTCCATCGTCGTGCCGAGCCGCGATTCGTTTTCGCTCGTCACGCGCCTGTTCGACGATCTCTTGCGCCGGACCGACTATCCGAGGATGGAGATCATCGTCGTCGACAATGGCACGCAGGACGAGCGCGTTCTCGATCTCTATGAGCGAACGAAGGCGGCTTGTCCGTTCTTTTCCGTCGACATAGTGGAAGAGCCGTTCAATTTCGCGCGGCAGATCAATCGCGGCCTGCGCGCGGCGCGTGGGCATTGCGTCCTGCTGCTCAACAACGACATTCAAGTCATCGAGGCGGGCTGGCTGAAAGAGATGGTCTCCTGCCTCGCTTATCCGTCGACCGGCGTCGTCGGCGCGCGCCTGCTCTATCCCAATGGAGCTTTGCAGCATGCGGGCGTCATCGTCGGCCTCGGCTCGGTGGCGGGACACTGGTTCTGCGGAATGCCCGGCGATTATCAGGGCCCCATGGGCCGGCTCACCGTGCGTCAATCCTTCGCCGCGGTGACGGGCGCCTGCATGCTCGTCACGCGCGCTTGCCTCGAGGCCGTCGGCGGGCTCGACGAGGAGAATTTCGCCATCGCCTACAATGATACGGATTATTGCTTGCGCGCGGGCCGCGCGGGCTTTCGCGTCGTGTGGACGCCATTCGCGACGCTCTACCATCACGAATCGGCGAGCCGCGGAAGCGACGAGACCGACGCCAATATCGCGCGCTTCCGCCGCGAGCAGGATGCGCTGCGCAAGAAATACGCGCTGCTCGACTATGTGGATCCGGCATTCAACCCCTGGTACAGTCGCGACAACGCCGCGCCGCGCCTGCAATTGCTGCGCAGCCTTCCGCCGGGACGGCATTTCCGCGTTTGAGCCTGCGACGCGATTGCCAAATGCGCCGCGACGGCGTAGTCCATCGCGCCGCGTCGCGGGGGCGTCGCGGCGCCGATCATCGGGAGGAACGAAGGGATCGATGCTGAGGAAGCTGCGAAACAAGCTGCCGAAACGACGCGCATGGCGGCCCTCGGCGGAGGTTTTCGATTCCTATGTATCGAGCGCTCCTCGGCTGCAGAACGCCGTCGACGCGATCGGCGGATGGAACAGCGCCTTTCCGCCCCGATGCGGCGTTTCGGCGGGAGAGCGGAAAGCCTATGACGACCCGCGCATTCGATGGGCGATCGATTGCTTCGGCTCGCTCGAGGGCCGCTCCGTGCTCGAGCTCGCGCCGGGCGAGGCGGGCCATACTTTCCTTCTCGATTCCGCCGGCGCGCGCGTGGACGCGATCGAGCCGAGCCGCGCCGGATTCATCCGCTGCCTCGTCGCCAAAGAGGTCATGCGCCTGACGCGCTCGCGCTTCTGGCTCGGCGACATCGAGCGATTTCTGCGCGACGACGACAAGGCTTATGATTTCGTCGTCGCCTGCGACGCGCGTTTCGCCGAACCGCTCGATTTCGTCGCGCTCATCGCGCGACGCGCCGACGCGATCTTCATTCACACGCAAGTCGCGCCGCAGGACGGCGAAGCGGTTCGCGACGAGGATCGCAACGTCGCGCCGCTGCCGCGCCGCGACGATCTGATCGAAGCATTGCACAAGGCCGGATTTTCTGAAATCCGCGAGGCGGACAACGGCTCTTCCGCCGCTCTCTCGGTATTTGCGCGCAAGTGACGCCACGCGGAACATGCGCGCGCTATAGGAGCACGGCCCATGTTCTTCATGCGCAAGCGGCAGAGGGAGTTCTCCGGCTATCTCGACGGCGTGAGCGGCGGGCGGGTCTACGGCTGGGTCTGTGACCGCCTGCGGCCGCGCGATCGTTTCGACGTCGAGATCTGCTCCGCCGGAAAAGTCATCGGCGTGGCCCGCGCCGACGAGCCGCGCGCGGATCTCGCGGGCGCCGGATTCGGCGACGGGCGCTACGGCTTTCATTTCGATCTGCCCGAGGGCGACTGGTCCGAAGAGACATTGGCCGCCCGCGTGCGCGCAGAGAATTTCTGGCTGCTCGCGAGCTCCGGCCGCGAGAGCTTCGCGAGCGGACTGATCAATTCCACGCGGCGCGGGCTGCCGCGACTCGAACCGGCGCTCTCCTTTCGCCCGGTCGACGAGCGCGACGTCGAGATCGCCGCCGAGTTGCAGAGCGCCTGGCGCGCGCAGGCCGGCCGCGCGGGCGCGCGGCGATTGGGCGGCGGCGGCGCCATGTGGACCGACATCGTCTCCAAGCGCCACCGGCCGCTGCTCGCTCTGCTCGACGGCGAGGATCCGCGCGCGCTGGCGCAATGCCTCGTCGACGTGCAGAAATCCTCGGCCGCCACGGGACTCGAACAAGGCGAGCAGGCCTATCGGGATTTTCTCGCGGCGTCGCCGGAGGGACGCCGGGCCGCCGTCGCGCCCTTCCACGACATGCTCGCCTCGCTCGCGCAATATATGGGGCTCGCGGGGGTCGAATGCGCCGAGCAGGATTACGTCGGCGAAACGCTCATCGTCTCCTCGCAACGGCTCGTCGCCGATATCGAGGCCGCGCTCGGCTTCCCTCTCACGCCGCCCGCAGTGTTCGACGGGCTCTATGGCCTCTCGACCGGCGCGGGCGTGCTGCACGGCCGCGACATTCAGGCCCTCTATCTGGCCCTGCGCGCGATCGAGGCGAGCGGCGTCGCGCGGCCGAAGATCTGCGAGATCGGCGGCGGCTTCGGCAAGGCGGCGCGCTATGCGATGCTCGCCGGCGCCGGCCATTACACGATCGTCGACCTGCCGACCGTCGCCGCCATGCAGTTCTTCCAGCTGCGTTGCGCCCTGCCTGACGTCCCCGTGGCGTTTCGCCGCCCCTCGGAGCCGTCGCGCGGCGAGGGCGTCGACCTCGTCCTCGCGCCGCAGATGGACGATTCGTGGGTCATAGACGCGGATATCATCGTCAACTGCGATTCCTTCCCTGAGATGGGCGACGCCGTCTGCCGCAGCTATTTCGCGCGGATCGGCGGCTGGGCTCCGCTGCTGCTCAGCGTCAACCAGGAGGCCAATCGCGAGATCGACGCGTCGGGCCGGCAGTCGATCGTCGGCGCGCTGCTGCCGGACTATGGCTTCACGCGCCGCTACCGCTTCCGCAGCTGGATTCGGCGCGGCTATGCGGAAGAGTTGTGGAGCGCGCCCCGCCGCTATACCGACGGCTGACGCTGAAGACCGCCGCCGCAGGCGCCGCCGCCGCGCGAGCCGCAGACGGATCAGGACGATTGGGAAGAATTCTGATCCTTCGACGAAAACGGCCCGGCGTCGTCCGGACGCCGGGCCGTGGCGCTGCGCTCGTCCTCGAGACAGGAGGCGAGGAGACGTCGAATCAGCGGCCCGCTGTCCTGCTCGGCGAGGAGCGGCTCGACCCGCAGCACCTCGCGCAATATGGAGAAACCGATGAGGCAGGAGACGAACAGCGCCGCCCGCTGCTGCGCGGCCGGCCCGTCGAGCTTGGCGGCCAGCGGCCCGATGAAGTCCCGATAGCAGCAGGCGCGAATCAGATCCCGCGCGAGCGGACTGGTCAGCGAGCGAATGAAGATATGCAGGCCGTCGTGCTGTTGCGATTCGAAGACGAAGCTCGCGAACAAGGCGCTGAGCCGGCTCCGCTCCTCGGCCAATAGAGCCGAGGGACAGGCCTCGACGACGACGGCGGCGAAGAGCTGCTCCTTCGAGCCGAAGGATCGATGCACCAGCGCGACATCGACTCCGACATCCGCCGCTATGTCGCGCAGCTTCACCTCCTCATAGGAGGCGCGAGCGAATCGCGCGACCGCCGCGGCGAGGATGCGCCGCCGCGTCGCCTCCCCCGAGCGCTTTTCCGAATTTTCCGGCCGCACCGAGAATCCCTCTCCCGATTTGTGAAATACAATCCTTCGGCCTTTCGGCGCCGTCAATCGACTTTCATGGGGATAACGAGCGCGACGCCAAATTTTTGAGGGAATTTACCAATTAGGGAAATTTGAACCATTCGAGGTCAAGCTGACGCTCGTCACCCGCAGGGAGGAACCGCACGGGGCTCGACCGGAGCTTTGTCCGACACGGCCCGCGACGCGCTTCCGACAGCGTCAACTGCGGTTGACAAACTAGGCCGATTCGGTGATTTTCGGCCTATAGCGTCGCTCAAGTCGAGGCGGCGATAACAACGTTTCTTCAAGCCCCTCGGAGGTTCCATGCATATCAAGAACAGCCTTTCGGCTCTCGCGGTCGCCGCCGCTCTCTCGGCCGGCGCCGCTCACGCGGCGGATCTTCCGTATCGCAAGGATGCGCCGGTTTTCGCGCCGCCTCCGCCGGTCTTCTCCTGGACGGGCGCCTATGTCGGCCTCAATATCGGCGGCGGCTTCAAGGCCGACAACAGCTTCGGCGCGGCGGGCGACGTCAGCGGCGTCGTGGGCGGCGGCCAGATCGGCTACAACTATCAGATCTCTCCGCTCTTCGTCGTCGGTCTCGAGACCGACTTCCAGGGCACGAGCCTGCGCTCCAGCGGCTTCCTCAACCCGAATGTGAGCCTGCCCTGGTTCGGCACCGTGCGCGGCCGCGTCGGCCTGGCGCTGCTCGACTCGCAGCTCCTGGTCTATGGCACGGGCGGCTTCGCCTATGGCGAGCTGAACACGCCGTTCGGCAGCGACACCCGCACTGGCTGGACCGCCGGCGGCGGCGTAGAATGGGCCTTCCTCCCCAATTGGTCGGCCAAGGTCGAATATCTCTACACCGACCTCGAGCGCGATGGCTTCGCCATCGGCCCGCAGCGCGCCAAATTCCACACGGTTCGCGCCGGCATCAACTATCACTTCAACCTGTTCTAGTCGCAACGCGCCGCATGGCCCCGCTTCCGGGGCCATGCGAGCGGGATCGCAGGTCCGAAATACAAAAAAGGCGAAGCCGACCTCTATGGTCCGCTTCGCCTTTTTTATTTGCGGGATTTCATCGGAGCCGCCGCTCCCGGCCGCCGCAGCGGCCGGGGCGAGAGCGAGAATGCGATCAGCCCTTGGCCGCCGCCGCCACTTCCGCGGCGAAATCGCTCGTCTCTTTCTCTATGCCTTCGCCGAGCGCATAACGGACGAAGCCCTTGATCGCGATCGGCGCACCGGCTTTGCCCTCATGCTCCTTGAGCGTCTGGGCGATGGTCTTGCCGCCGTGATCGGGATGGTTGGAGATCTGATCGAGCAGCACGACCTCTTTGTAATAGGTCTTCAGCCCCGAATCGATGATCTTCTCCAGCACATTGGCCGGCTTGCCGGCGTTCTTCTCGGCGAGCAGCGCCTTCTCGCGCTCGACCGTCGCGGGATCGAGACCGGAAGCGTCGAGGGCCAGCGGATTGGCGGAGGCGACATGCATGGCGATCTGGCGCGCGAGCGTCGAGAGCGTCTCCTTATCGCCCTTGGACTCGAGCGCCACGATCACCGCGATCTTGCCGAGACCGTCGGCGATCTGCGTGTGGACATAGCGATTGACCGCGCCCTCGACCGTGAGATTGGCCGCGCGGCGCAGCGTCAGATTCTCGCCGATGGTGGCGATGCCACTGGTGATCGCCTCGGCGACCGTGCCGCCGCCGGGATAGGCCTTGGCGGCGAGCTCCTCGGCGTTCTGCGCGCCGGTGTCGAGCGCGACATTGGCGATATTGCCGACGAGCTTCTGGAAATCGTCGTTGCGGGCGACGAAGTCGGTCTCGGAATTGACCTCGACGACGACGCCGACGCCCTCGCCGACGATGGCGGCGACGAGACCCTCGGCGGCGACGCGCCCGGACTTCTTGGCGGCCTTGGAGAGCCCCTTCTTACGCAGCCAGTCGACGGCCGCCTCTATGTCGCCATTGGTCTCATTGAGCGCGGCCTTGCAATCCATCATGCCGGCGCCCGTGCTCTCGCGCAGTTCCTTGACGAGAGCGGCGGTGATCTGGGCCATGAGCTTATCGACCTCTAGCTAGTGCTGACGCCGGCCCCTCCGGGAGCCGGCGCGATAATCTGGCGGGAATGTGACGCTAAGCGGACATGCCTCGCTCGCCGACGCAGGTCTGCTTATGATTCTTTGCCTTGGCAGGATTTTTCATCGGAAAACCGGTTCCCACTTTTCCGAAATCCTGCTCGAGCGAAATCAGGCCGAGGCCAGCGCGCGCGCCTGGTCGATCCAGCCGTCGCGGGCGATGCGGCCGTTGAGCTTGAGCTCCTGATCGAGCTTCTCGACATCCGCCGGCGCCATGGCGGCGATCTGCCAATAATGGAAAATGCCGCCGTCATTGAGCTTCTTGACGAGCTGCGGGCCGACGCCATGCAGCTTGGCGAGATCGTCCGGCGCGCCGCGCGGAGCGGCGAGAAGCTCGAAGGGCTCGAGCGCGATCTCGACCTCGGCGGCCGCCTCGGCGGCGACTTCCTCGGACGTGCGGAGATCGGCGTGGACGCGGCCGAGCGCCGGCTCCGCCGTCGGCTGCTCGAGCGCGCCGATATCGACGCCCGAGAAGCCCTGGCTGCGCGAGATGCCGTCGATGGCGGCGCGCGCGACGAGATCGCAATAGAGCGCGATGGCGCGGCCGGCGTCGTCATTGCCGGGGATCGGATAGGTGATGCCGTCCGGATCGCAATTGGTGTCGAGGATCGCCACCACCGGGATCTTCAGGCGGTTGGCCTCCTTGATCGCCAACTGCTCCTTATTGGTGTCGATGACGAAGATGAGATCGGGCGTGCCGCCCATGTCCTTGATGCCGCCCAGCGCCTTCTCCAGCTTGTCGCGCTCACGGGTGAGGAGCAAACGCTCCTTTTTGGTGACGCCGGCGGCGCCGGCGCCGAGCTGCTCGTCGAGCTTGCGCAGGCGCTGAATGGAGCCGGAGATCGTCTTCCAATTGGTGAGCGTGCCGCCGAGCCAACGGGAATTAATGAAATATTGCGCGCTGCGCTTGGCGGCGTCGGCGATCTGATCCTGCGCCTGGCGCTTGGTGCCGACAAAGAGAACGCGGCCGCCCTTGGCGACCGTGTCGGAGACGATTTTCAGCGCCTGATGCAGCAGCGGCACCGTCTGGGCGAGGTCGATGATGTGGATATTGTTGCGGGCGCCGAAGATGAAAGGAGCCATCTTCGGGTTCCAGCGATGCGACTGGTGGCCGAAATGAGCGCCGGACTCGAGCAGGCCGCGCATGGTGAAATCGGGAAGCGCCATTGTTTTTTCTCCGGTTCTAGCCTCGGCGAAAGCTAAGAAGAGGCCGGATAACCGGCCACCGGAACGGCGCCTTGAAGCAGGAGCCGTAAGACTTTCGCCTGTGGGATGGCGCGGCTTATAGGCGAGAACGGCGGTGGGGGCAAGGGTGGGTGGATCGTGAACAGGGAAGAGGCGCGGCGCAGCCGCCTGCGCGCTCCAAAGGGCGGGGCGCGCAGTGGTATAGCGCCGAAGGCTTCTGTAGAACGACATTCCTCTGAGGGCTCGAACAACCGAAGCCGGTTCCGGCCAATCGGATGGGAAACAGCTATTGCAAATGCGCCTCGAACTTTGCATAGTTCTTTGAACTTGTTACGGATATCGACAGATCAAATTGCTCATTCGAGGAAGCTAGCGTGTTACGATGATATATATCCAGATACTTAGAGGAATAGCGGCATCGATCGTCGTCATATATCACAGCATTGGAACGGCACATCATTATGTGCCCGATGAAGAATCGATAATTTTGCAGATCTTTAACTATGGGAGTTGCGGTGTCGACCTGTTTTTCGTGATCTATGGATTTATTATATACCATTCCACTCACGCATCGTCCGTTTCACCAAAATCGTTTCTGGCGCGACGCATAAAGCGTATCGTGCCGATCTATTGGCTTTCTACGGCCCTCATGATCGGCATCACGGTCGTCAGTCCCGCTTCTTTCAGGAATGAGGGCCATTTCAGCGCTTCGCATTTCATCGAATCGCTCTTTTTCGTGACTTTCTCGAGCGGTCGCATGCCGATCGTCTATGTCGGATGGTCGCTCGAATTCGAAATGTTTTTCTACCTCATCGTCGCGCTGCTCTTGTGTCGACCCGAAAATGCCTGGAACAGGCTGATTTACGCCTTTTCTTTTCTGGTCGTCGCCCATCTCGCACCATTGGGCGACACCTTCCAGGTGATAGGCGGCTTCTTCACAAGTCCGAAAATTCTCGAATTCGTCTATGGCGTCATGGCGGCGCAAATGTTCCATCACGGCCGCTTATCGAATGGGGCGATCGCCAGCGCCGCAGTCGCCACATTGGCGATCGCGGCGACAGATCGACAGAGCTATGTGCTATGGGCTGGTCTTCCGGCGGCGATCGGCGTCTTTCTCGCCGCAAAGAGGAGCATCGGAGTAGACAGCCCGTCTCGGATGGAAAAATTCGGAGCCCAAATCGGCGACGCCTCCTACTCGATTTATTTGTTTCAGGTCTTCATGATCTCTGGGGCATGCAAGGCAATCTTTCGGCTCCACCCGTCGATCGATGTGCTTATTGTGGTGACGGCGGTCTCGTCGATCTTCGGAGGATGGCTGTTTTTCATCCTTCTCGAAAAGCCCCTCCTCATGAGGCTGCGTCATTTCGGTGAAAGGCGGGCCGCACCGATGAAAGCGAGGGAACTCAGGGCAAATAGCTGACGATAGGTCGGGACTTCTCGCTATCGCGCAGAACGCGATCCAATTCCGAGGAGCCTCGGCCGACCAGCGCGCTGAATCTGTCGACCCCGCCCCCGCGATCTGCTAATCACCGCCCCGCCGTCGCTTTCCCCTTTTTCACGAGGCCGCATTTGCCGCTCTTCGCCGCCATCTGCCAGGACAAGCCCGACCACGTCGCGCTGCGTCTCGCCACCCGCGAGGCGCATCTTTCCTTCCTCGCCGCCCATGCGGCGCAGGTGAAGCTCGGCGGGCCCTTTCTCGATGCGGCCGAGAAGCCCGTCGGCTCGCTGCTGATCGTCGAGGCGGCAGACGAGGCGGCGGCGAAGGCGCTGCTCGCGGAAGACCCTTACGCCGAGGCCGGGCTGTTCGCGAGCGTCGAGGTCAAGCCCTGGAAGCGCGTGGTGGGGGCCGAGCTCTGATGGCGCATTGGCTGTTCAAGAGCGAGCCCAAGACCTGGTCCTGGGACCAGCAGGTCGAAGCCGGCGCGAAGGGCACCTTCTGGAACGGCGTGCGCAATCACCTCGCCAAGAAGCAGCTGATGGCGATGCAAAAGGGCGAGTGCGGCTTCTTCTACCATTCCAACGAGGACAAGGCCGTCGTCGGCGTCGTCGAGGTCATCAAGACGTATTATCCCGACCATACGGACGAGAGCGGCAAGTTCGGCATGGTGGACATAAAAGCCGTCGCGCCGCTCGCAAGGCCGGTGACGCTCGCCGAGATCAAGGCCGATTCGCGACTCGCGGAAATGGTGCTCGTCAATAATTCTCGTCTTTCGGTGCAGCCCGTCTCCGAGTCGGAGTGGAAAATCATCCTCTCTCTCGGCGGCGTGGACAGGCTGTAGAGCGTTTCCAGCCGAAGTGGACCCCGGTTCGGCGTCGGAAACGCGTCAAAACAAAAGCTTTAGAGCGCTTTCCGCTCGAACGGAATCGTTCGAGCGATCGGAATTCGCTCCAGATGAAAAGCTGCGCCGGCTTCCGATCCGAGCGGATCGGAAGCTGATCCAGAAGAGCCCATTTTATCGGCCGCGAAGCGCGCTCCGGCGTCCTTGCTCAATTTTCGTGCGAAGCCCTCGCCGGATGCGACTCTCGTCTTTTCAGACGCCGAAAAGCGCGCTAGCAGTTCATTTATAGGCCCGCCCATAGGAGAAACGATGGCGCGCAAGAAAATCGCCCTGATCGGCGCCGGACATATCGGCGGCACGCTGGCTCACCTCATCGGCCTGAAGGAGCTCGGCGACGTCGTATTGTTCGATATTGCGAGCGGCGTCCCGCAGGGCAAGGCGCTCGACCTCTCCCAATCCTCGCCGATCGAAGGCTTCGACGCGCGCGTCAATGGCGCGGACGATTATTCCGCCATCGCCGGCGCCGATGTCGTCATTGTCACCGCCGGCGTGCCGCGCCAGCCGGGCATGAGCCGCGACGATCTGCTCACCATCAATCTCGGCGTGGTCTCCAAGGTCGGGGCGGGCGTCAAGGCCTATGCGCCGGACGCTTTCGTCATCTGCATCACCAATCCGCTCGACGTCATGGTCTGGGCGCTGCAGAAGGCGAGCGGGCTGCCGACCAATAAGGTCGTCGGCATGGCCGGCGTGCTCGATTCGGCGCGCTTCCGCTTCTTTCTCGCCGAGGAGCTCAATGTCTCGGTGGAGGATGTCAGCGCCTTCGTGCTCGGCGGCCATGGCGACGATATGGCGCCCTCGGTGCGCTACTCGACCGTCGCCGGAATTCCCCTGCCCGATCTCGTCGCCATGGGCTGGACGACGCAGGCGAAGATCGACGCCATCGTCGACCGCACCCGCAAGGGCGGCGGCGAGATCGTCGGCCTGCTCAAGACGGGCTCCGCCTATTACGCCCCCGCCTCCGCGGCCATCGCCATGGCGGAGAGCTATTTGAAGGACAAGCGCCGCGTGCTGCCCTGCGCCGCCTATCTCACCGGCCAATATGGCGTGAACGGCCTCTATGTCGGCGTGCCGGTGGTGATCGGCGCCAATGGCGTGGAGCGTGTCGTCGAGATTTCTCTCGACGCGGCCGAGCGGCAGATGTTCGACAAATCCGTGGCCTCGGTGAAGACGCTGATCGCCGCCAGCAAAGCGCTCGACCCGGCATTCGCCTGATCTCTCGCGAAGCCCCCGTTTCCGCCCCGGGCAGGGGCGCCTTGTCGCGACCAAGGTCGCATTCAGGATCGACGAAAGATGAACATCCACGAATATCAGGCCAAAGCCATCCTGCGTGAATTCGGCGCACCGGTCGCCGAGGGCGCCCCGGTGCTGGAGGCGGGCGCGGCGCGCCAGGCGGCGAGCGGCCTGCCCGGCCCCGTCTATGTGGTCAAGGCGCAGATCCACGCCGGCGGCCGCGGCAAGGGCAAGTTCAAGGAGGCCTCCGCCGGCGACAAGGGCGGCGTGCGCCTCGCCCGCTCGCTCGACGAGGTCGAGAGCTTCGCCAGAGAAATGCTCGGCGCGACGCTCGTCACCGTGCAGACGGGCGAGGCCGGCAAGCAGGTGAACCGCCTCTATATCGAGGACGGCGCCGATATCGACAAGGAATTCTATCTCTCCCTGCTGATCGACCGCGCCACCTCGCGCATCTCCTTCGTCGTCTCCACCGAAGGCGGCACGGATATCGAGGCCGTCGCCCATGCGACGCCCGAGAAAATCGTCACTTTCGCCGTCGACCCGGCGACCGGCATTCTGCCGCATCACGGCCGCCGCGTCGCCGATGCGCTGGGCCTGACCGGCCCGCTCGTCAAAGAGGCGGTCTCGCTCACCGAGCGGCTCTTCTCGGCCTTCGTCGCCAAGGATATGGAGCTGCTCGAGATCAATCCGCTGATCGTCACCAAGGACGGGCGCCTGCGCTGCCTCGACGCCAAGGTCTCCTTCGACGACAACGCCCTCTATCGCCATCCCGACGTCGTCGCGCTGCGCGACAAGACCGAGGAGGACGAGAAGGAGATCGAGGCCTCCAAATATGAGCTCGCCTATATCGCGCTCGACGGCACCATCGGCTGCATGGTGAACGGCGCCGGCCTCGCCATGGCGACGATGGACATCATCAAGCTTTATGGCGAGAACCCCGCCAACTTCCTCGACGTCGGCGGCGGCGCCACCAAGGAGAAGGTGACGGCCGCCTTCAAGATCATCACCGCCGACCCCAAGGTGAAGGGCATTCTCGTCAACATCTTCGGCGGCATCATGCGCTGCGACGTCATCGCCGAGGGCGTCATCGCCGCGGTGAAGGAAGTGGGCCTCGCCGTTCCGCTGGTGGTGCGGCTCGAGGGCACCAATGTCGATCTCGGCAAGGAGATCATCTCGAGCTCGGGGCTGAACGTCATTCCCGCCGACGATCTCGACGACGCCGCGCAGAAGATCGTGGCCGCCGTGCGCAGAGGCTGACGCGACGCTGTCGAGACGACCCGGCGGCAGCCCCGGCTGGGATAATTCGCACTTGCGGGAGCGGCTCAAAACAGCCATCTTCCCGCATGATGGCGGCGTTCGGCGGCCGCTTGTCGAGGCGAGCCGGCGCCGCGCCGCTGCGGCCGAATGCGGGAAACAGCACGTGAACAGAATTTTCTCGTCCGATGCGCCGAAACGGCGCCGCGTTCGCACGTTCTCGACCCGCGCGGCCCACGCCGCCGCGGCCTTTTGTGTTTTGTCTTTCGCGGCCGATGATTTCGTCGGCAAGGGCATGGCCCACGCCCGCGAGACGAGCCTCTCCATCGCCACGCCCTTCGAGGTCGGCGAGAGCGCGTCCGGCAATTATCTCGCCGCCATCGTCGCCGGCGCGGAGCGCGACACGCTCGCCGCCTCCACATTTTTCCGCGAGGCGCTGCGCAGCGATCCGCGCAACCGCGAGCTGACCGAGCGCGCCTTCGTCGCCGCGCTCGCCAATGGCAACATGCCGGAGGCCTTCGGCCTCGCCGCCCGCGTCGCCGCCTTCGACCACGCCAATGGCCTCGCCAATCTGGCGCTCGGGGTGGAGGCCATAAAAGCCAAGAAATTCGCCAAGGCGCGCGCCGTCCTGGCCAAGGGCGGGCTCGACCGCAAGCATGACGTCACCTCCACCCTGCTCACCGCCTGGGCCTTCGCGGGCGCTGGCGACACGAAGCGGGCGCTGGCGACGGCCGACAAGCTCAAGGAAGACGCCTTCGCCGTCTTCCGCGACTATCACGCGGCGCTCATCGCCGATTCGGCCAAGACCGGCGACAAGATCCGCGACAAGGCCGAGGCGACGAAGCGATTCAAGGCCGCCTATGGCTCCGAGCGCAACACGCTGCGTCTCGTCGACGCTTATGCGCGCTTTCTCGTCGAGCATGGCAGCCGCGAGGAGGCCCGCCGCGTCTATCGCGCCTTCGACGATCTCGCGCCGCGCCATCCGATCGTCACCGCGGCGATCGCCGACATAGATACGGGCAAGTCGCTCGGCCCCTTTGTGCGCGACGCCGATTCGGGCGCGGCCGAAGTGCTCTACGGCCTCGGCGCGATCGGCGGCCGCCAGGGCGATGAGCTCGCTTCGCTCATCTATCTGCGGCTCTCCCTCTTCCTCGCGCCCGACAATGCGCTGGCGACGATCACCCTCGCCGACATCTACGAGCGCATGAAGCAGGAGGAGATCGCCATCGATCTCTACGACAGCGTGCCCAAAAACAATCCGC
The DNA here is from genome assembly GCF_009811655.1 of Methylosinus sp. Ce-a6. Classification (GTDB taxonomy): domain Bacteria; phylum Pseudomonadota; class Alphaproteobacteria; order Rhizobiales; family Beijerinckiaceae; genus Methylosinus. The sequence continues at coordinate 250,699 of NZ_BGJX01000001.1, forward strand.
TGCGCGTCAACGCCGATGTGCAGGCCGCGCTGCTCCTGGAGACGCTGGGCAAGACCAAAGAGGCGACCGAGCATCTGCAGGCCGTCATCGCCGAGCATCCCAAGGATCAGGAGGCGCTGACCGCGCTCGGCAACATCCAGCGCTCGCGCAAGCTCTTCGCCGATTCGGTCACCACCTACACCAAGGTGCTCGACTTGCAGCCGCAGACCGAGAAGAGCCAGTGGCTGCTCTATTATTATCGCGGCATCGCCAATGAGCGCCGCAAGAACTGGCCGACCGCCGAGGCCGATCTCAAGAAGGCGCTGGAGCTCTATCCGGACCAGCCGCTGGTGTTGAACTACCTCGGCTATTCCTGGGTGGATCAGGGCGTCAATCTCGACGAGGCGTTCAAGATGCTGCGCCGCGCCGTCGATCTGCGCGCCCGCGACGGCTATGTCGTGGACAGCCTCGGCTGGGCCTATTACCGCCTCGGCCGCTATGAAGAGGCGGTGCGCGAGCTCGAGAAGGCCGTCGATCTGAAGCCCTCCGATCCCGTCATCAACGACCATCTCGGCGACGCCTATTGGCGCGTCAATCGCAAGCTCGAGGCGCGCTTCCAGTGGAACCACGCCCGCGACATGAGTCCCGATCCCGAGGATCTGCCGAAGATCCTCGAGAAGATCGAGAAGGGCCTCTCCGATTCCTCGCCCATCGCCAGCGATCAGACGAAGAAGAAGAACGGCGGCTGAGGCGCGAAGTTTTAAAAGTCTTTTGTTCTTGACGCGTTTCCGGACGCCGAACCGGCGTCCACTTCGGCTGGAAACGCTCTAGCGCCTTCTTCATCGGCTGCGCCAAACCTTGACGGCCGAGCCCAGCAGGATCGCCGCGAGGAACGGGCGTAGAATGTCTTCGGCCACGATCCCGAGCAGTCGCCCCCCGACAAAGGCGCCGAACAGCGATCCGGCCGCCATAATGGCGAGAAAGCCGCGATTTTCACCGAGCGCGGCGAAATTGGCCGTCCTGCTGTACCGCAGGAAACCGATCAGCATCGTCGGTAGGCTGACCGCCAGAGAGAGGCTGCCGGCGAGCTTCATGTCGGTCCCGAACAGCAGCACCAATGTCGGAATGAGCAACTCACCGCCGGCGACGCCGAGCATGGAGGCGACGACGCCGATCGCGAGACCAGCCGCGACGCCCGCCGCGATCAGCGAGGCGCCGTCCAGAGCGGCGCCGCCCCCGCTCCCGTCATGACCGAGCGCCAGCAATGCGCCGACGCCCGCGAGCACGACCGCGATGATGCGATGAAGCGTCCCCGAGTCGACGCGCGCGGCGAACCCCGCCCCGAGCCATGCGCCGACGAGGCTGCCGGCCAGCAGATTTGCGATCACGCCCCAATGCTCGGCAATATCCGCGAAACTCGCCACATGGGCGCGAAAAGGCAGCGCGGCGGCGACGACGACGAGGCTCGTCGCTTTGTTCAATATGACCGCCTCGAGCGCTGGAAAGCCGAACAGGCCGATGAGCAGCGGCAGGCGGAATTCCGCGCCGCCGAGACCGATCAGCCCCCCGAGCGCGCCGATCGCCGCGCCGCTCGAGAAGGAGGCGAAACCATTTCGCCGAAGAGAGGAAGAGTTCGCTGGATTGCGCATCAGCTATATACGCATGAATATAGATAACTCAAAGCGCGACGTTCCGTCCCTCACCGTCCCGCGCGCAGCGCCGTCAGGCAGAACTCCACCATTTGCGCGGCGCTCGGCGCGCCGGGATCCGCGCATTCGACCTGCATCCGCGGATGGCAATAGCGGATGCAAGCCGAGTGCACGAGCCGCGCGGCGAGATGCGCGTCGCCGCGACGAAATTCCCCATTCTCCATGCCGGAGGCGATCACGCGTTCGAGCGCGGCGTCGATGTGGGCGATGTGCTCGCCTATGATCGGCCAATGTTCGGCGATCGCCGCCTCGACCATGTCGTGCAGCTTGCGATCGTCGACATAACGCTCGCGATTCATCGCCTCATTGGTCTCGACCACCCACAGCAGCCGTTCCGCGGCCGCGCCCGGCCCGTCGGCGATGGCGTCGACAACGGCTTCCACCTCTCCGGTCAATAGGCGCGCCACGGCGGCGTTGATTTCCGATTTGGCGCCGAAGAAGCGATAGACATTGGCCGGCGACATGCCGAGCTCTCTCGCAATGTCGGCCACAGTGGTCTTCTGAAAGCCCATCAGGCGGAACAGACGTTCTGCCGTCGCGACGATGCGCGCGCGCTGCTCTGCGCCGCGCGCGGGGACAGCGGCGCTCTCGCTCATTCCGCCGCCCTCTCGGCGAACTCGCGCAAGCCGAATTCCGAGGAGGCCGGCGGCGGCGTCTCGGCCAGCCCTTCCGTGAGCCGGCGGCGGAACCACAGCGCATAGAGCGCCGGCAGGAACAGCACGGTCAGGAAGGTCGCGACGAAGAGCCCGCCCATGATGGTGAGCGCCATCGGCCCCCAGAACAGCGAGCGCGTGAGTGGGATCATGCCGAGAATCGCGGCGAGCGCGGTCAGCGCCACCGGCCGCGCGCGGCGCACCGTGGCGCCGATGATGGCCTCGCGATAATTGGCGCCCTTCTCGAGATCCTGGCGCACTTGATCGACGAGGATGATCGAATTGCGCATGTCCATGCCGGACAGGGCGATGAGGCCGAGCAGAGCGACGAAGCCGAAGGGCGCGCCGGCGAGATTGAGCGCGAGCGAGGCGCCGATGAGCCCGAGCGGCGCGCTCATCATCACGAGGCCGAGCCGCGTGAAATCCTGCAGCTGGAGCATCACAATGACGAGCATGACGAGGATCATGACCGGAAACACCGCGGCGATCGAGGTGTTGGCCTTGGCCGACTCCTCGATCGCGCCGCCCTTCTCGATCCGATAGCCCGGCGGCAGACCCTCGCGCAGCTCGGCGAGGCGGGGCCAGATGCGATTGGTCACATCCGGCGCCTGGACGCCGTCCTTCACATCCGCGCGCACGGTGACGAGCATGTTGCGATTGCGCCGCCAGATGATCGGCTCCTCATGCTCATAGACGACCTTGGCGATCTGCGAGACCGGCACGGCCGCGCCCGCCCGGCTCGAGATCACCATGTCCTCGAGCCGCCCCAGGTCGCCGCGCTCGGCGGGAATGGCGCGGGCGACGACGTCGACCCGGTCGATGCCCTCGCGAAGGCTGGTGATGGTGAGGCCCGAGATCATCATCTGCAGGCGGGTCGCCACTTCCTGCGGCGTGAGGCCCATGGTCCGCGCGCGGTCCTGGTCGATGACGAGCCGCACGGAGGGCGTCTGCTCGTTCCATTGCAGATGCGGCTCGACGACGGCCTTGTCCTCGCGCATCAGATCGCGCACGCGATAGGCGATGGCGCGCACTTCCGCCGGATCCCGCCCGATCACCCGAAACTGCAGGGGAAAGCCGACCGGCGGCCCGAAATTGAAGCGATCCACGCGCGTGCGCGCCTGCGAGACGGCGCCCTCCTCCAGCGCCTTCGCCAATTTGCGCTTCAGCCGCTCGCGCGCCTCGAGATCCTTGGCGACGATGACGATCTCCGCATAGGCCTCGTTGGGCAGAGCCGGACTGAGGCCGAGCCAGAAGCGCGGCGGCCCGTGTCCGATATAGGAGGTGTAATGGGCGGCGTCCTCGTCGCCTTTCAGCAGCATTTCCGCCTGCTCCACGGCCGCCGCGGTCGCGAAGATCGACGAGCCCTCCGGCATGCGCAGCTGGAAGAACAGCTCCGGCCGCTCGGAGATCGGGAAGAACTGCTTCTGCACATGAGTGAAGCCGATGACGGCCGCGGCGAAGACGCCGATCGTCGCGGCGACGACCAGGACGCGATTGTCGACGCTCCAGGTCACGAGGCGACGCAGGGCGAGATAGAAGCGCGTCGAATAGATCGCCTCCGGATCGTGATGCGAATGGTTCGAGAAATCGGGCAGCAGCTTCACGCCGAGATAGGGCGTGAAGAGAACGGCGACGAACCAGGAGGCGATGAGCGCCACGGCGAGCACGAAGAAGAGCGAGCCCGTATATTCGCCGGTCGAGGAGGCCGCGAAGCCGACCGGCATGAAGCCCGCGACCGTCACCAGAGTGCCGGTGAGCATGGGAAAGGCCGTCGAGCTCCAGGCGAAGGTCGCCGCGCCGATGCGATCTTCCCCCTGCTCCATCTTCACCGTCATCATCTCGACCGCGATGATGGCGTCGTCGACGAGGAGGCCGAGCGCGATGATGAGCGCGCCGAGCGAGATGCGCTGCAGATCGACTCCGAACGCATTCATGAACATGAAGACGATGGCGAGCACCAGAGGCGCCGACAAAGCGACGATGATCCCTGTGCGAAAGCCGAGCGAGACGAAGCTCACGACAAGCACGATGACGAGCGCCTCGACGAAGGAGCGCGTGAACTCGCCGACCGCATGAGAGACGACGTTCGGCTGATCGGCGATCTGCGCGATCTCTATGCCGACCGGCGTCTCGGAGCGGACCTCGGCCATGGTCGCCTCGAGATGCTTGCCGAGCGTCAGAACATTGCCGCCCTTGGCCATGACCGCGCCGACGACGATCGTCGGCGCGCCCTTGTAGCGCGCGAGAAAGCTCGGCGGGTCCTCATAGCCGGGCAGGACATCGGCGACGTCGCCCAGGCGGAACACATGGTTATTCGCCTCGACCGGCGTCGCGGCGATGGCGTCGGCGCCCGTCAGCGCGCCGGTCACGCGCAATGGCACGCGATTGGCGGGCGTCTCGAAGACGCCGGCGGCGTTCACGGCGTTCTGCTTGGCGAGCGATTCGAACAGCGCTTGCGGCGTGACGCCGAGATTGGCGAGCTTGGCCTGGCTGAATTCGACGAAAATCTTGCGATCCTGCGAGCCGTAGACATTGACCTTCACAATGTCCGGCGTCTCCAGAAGACGCTGGCGGAACATCTCGACCACGCGATCGAGCTGGTGGTAATCCGCCCCCTCGCCATGGACGGCGAAGAGAACCGCGTCGACGTCGCCGAACTCGTCGTTGACATCGGGGCCGATGACGCCCTGCGGCAGCTCCGGCTGTATGTCGTGGAGCTTCTTGCGCAGCTGATAGAAGAGGCCGGGAACCTGGGCGGGCGGCGTCGTGTCCTTGAAGGTCACCTGCATGGCGAGGAAGCTCGGCTTCACATAGGTCTCGATCTTCTCGAGAAAGGGAAGCTCCTGCAGCTTCTTCTCTATGCGGTCGGCGACCTGATCGCGCATCTCGAGCGCGGTGACGCCCGGCCAGATCGCCGTCAGATTGGCGACCTTGATGGTGAAGGACGGATCCTCGGCGCGGCCGAGGCGGAAATAGGAATAGGCGCCGGCTATGGCGACGGCCAGGATCAGCGCCAGAGTGAGCGTCTGACGTTTGACCGCCCAGAGGGAGAGGTTGAAGCTCATCTCCTCGCGCCTCACAGGGCCTCGGCGTCGACAGGACGCACGATCTGGCCGGCATCGAGCTTATGGGCGCCGAGCACGACGATCCGGTCTCCCTCGGCGACGCCCGAGGAGATCAGCGCCGTCTTGGCCTCGTAGCGCAGCACGGAAACGGGCGCGAGCGTCAGCCTGCCGCCCTCCTCCACCTTCCATACGCTCGGGCCCGAGCCCTGGTCGAAGAGAGCGGCGAGCGGCAGGGCGGCGGCGACGCCCTGCTCTTTGGCGGCGAGCGTCAAGGTCGCGCTCATGCCGAGCGCCAGCTTCTCATCCGCGCCGAGGATCGAATAGCGCGCCGCGAATGTGCGGCTGGTGGCGTCGGCGGAGCCGCCGAGCTCGCGCAGGCTCGCGCGATAGATCTTGGACGGGTCCGACCAGAGAGAGAGGCTCGCCTCTCCGGCCCCGGCGAAAGAGGCGAAAGCCTCGGGCAGGGAGACGACGGCCTCCAGCGCGCCGGCGCGGGCGATGCGCACCGCCGCCTGCCCGGCCGCGACCACCTGCCCCGGCTCGATGAAGATCGCGGTCGCCACGCCGTCGGAATCGGCGCGCAGCGAGGCGTAATCCAGCGCGTTCTTGGCGAGCTCGACGGCGCGCGTCGCCCGCTGATGGCGCCCGCGCGCCTCCTCGGCGGCCGCCTTCTGCCGGTCGAGCGTCGCCTGGGCGGTCCAGCCGTCCTTGCGCAGCGTCTGCGCCCGCCGCTCATCGGCGGCGGCCTGCTCCAGCGCCATGCGCGCGGCGGAGAGCTCCGCCTCCGCCTGCTCCTTCTGCAAGCGGAGATCGGTCTCGTCCAGCGTGGCGAGCAGCTCGCCGGCCTTGACGCTCTGGCCGTTCTCGACGAAGCGGCGCACCACCTTGCCGGACACGCGAAACGCCTGATCCGTCTCTATGCGCGGCCGTATGGCGGCGACGAATTGACGCGTCTGCGCGCGCGGAGCGTAACGCACCGGCGCGACGAGCACCACCCGTGCCGGCCGCTCGGCCTTGCGGGCGGAATTGTCGCAGGCGGACAGAGTGAGGAGAACGGATAACGCCGACGCGGACCGCAACAACGACCGACTATTCTGCATCGCGGCGATTCTCCGCCAAAAACGCCATTATGGCAAAATCGAATCGCATGCTTCGTGACGAAAATCAAATATCGTCATCCGTCACCCGCAGGCCCGTGCAGCGGGCCGTCTCCGGCCTCGTCCGAAAACAAAGCGGAAACAGTCGGGTCAGAGCGACAGCAACCGAACCAGCCGTGTCGCGATTCTCTCGAGCCGCCCCTCCATTTCTATGCTCAATCCCAGATGAGCGTGGAGCGCCACCGCGGCCGCGAGGAAGACGACGAGAGCCGGCGCGCCGATCCCGAGACGCGACGGCGCGAGGCCGAGGAACAGGCCGAAGCAAGCGAAACCGATGAAAAAGCCCGCGAAAGCCTCCGGCGTCGTGTGCGCGGCCGCCGCCACGCGGGCGACGGCCACGAGCAAGGCCACGGCCGCGCAGAGCGCCGCGGCGACAAATCCGACCCGCCGCTCGTCAACGCGCATGAAAATTGCGGAGAGCGGCAGGAAGAAGGCCGCCGCGAGCGCGGCGTGGCCGCTGGGGCTGTGGAGCAGCGGGGGGCCGGAGGCCATGGAGACGATCTTGGCGAGCGCCGCGAGCGCGCCGCACACGGCGACGGCCGCGAGAAAAGCGACGGCGGCGCGGCGATCGCCGGCGGTCCAGAGGGCCACGGAGAGGCCGCAGCTCGCCGGCAGGACGAAGCCGGCGTCGCCCAGGACGACCACGAGCTCGAGAATGGGTTGGATCGACGTCAGCAGCACGCGCCGGCCTGTTCGGGAGGAGATTGCGGAAAGACGTTTCGTGGAGGACAAATGCGAGGAAAGATCGGCGGGCGACGCCGCGACCGCCCTTCGCTTCGCGAATCGCTCGCCGGACAATAAGCGAAAGCGCGCCGGAGCCCTAAAGCGGCGCCGCCGCGATGAAAAGACCCGCTCCCGACGGAGCTTGCCGCCGCCGAAGCCTTCATTCTATATGCGCGGCGCACTCTATATGCAGATCGCACTTGCGCCGATGCAGGCCGATTACAATCTGAAGGGACGGTGAACAGCCGATGCGCGGCGGGCTGAAAATGCGAGCCGCCGAACGATCGGCGACATACGGGCCGCTTCGGGACCCGGCGATTTCGAAAGAACGAAAGGAACGGCGATATGGCTAAAATCATCGGCATCGACCTCGGCACGACCAATTCCTGCGTGGCCGTCATGGAAGGGTCGAGCCCCAAGGTCATCGAGAACGCGGAAGGCGCGCGCACCACGCCGTCCATCGTCGCTTTCACCGAGGACGGAGAGCGTCTCGTCGGCCAGCCAGCCAAGCGCCAGGCGGTGACCAATCCGGAGCGCACCTTCTTCGCCATCAAGCGCCTGATCGGCCGCTCCTTCGAAGACCCGATGACCAAGAAGGACATCGGCCTCGTTCCTTACAAGATCGTCAAGGCCCCCAATGGCGACGCCTGGGTGCAGTCCGACGGCAAGCAATATTCGCCCTCGCAGATTTCCGCCTTCATCCTGCAGAAGATGAAGGAGACGGCCGAGGCCTATCTCGGCCAGACCGTCACTCAGGCGGTCATCACCGTCCCCGCCTATTTCAACGACGCCCAGCGCCAGGCCACCAAGGACGCCGGCAAGATCGCCGGCCTCGAGGTGCTGCGCATCATCAACGAGCCGACGGCGGCCGCGCTCGCCTATGGCCTCGACAAGAAGGGCTCCGGCACGATCGCGGTCTATGACCTCGGCGGCGGCACCTTCGACGTGTCGATCCTCGAGATCGGCGACGGCGTGTTCGAGGTGAAGTCGACCAATGGCGACACCTTCCTCGGCGGCGAGGATTTCGACGGCCGTCTCGTCGAATATCTCGCCGGCGAGTTCAAGAAGGAGCAGGGCATCGACCTGACCAAGGACAAGCTCGCCCTGCAGCGCCTCAAGGAGGCCGCCGAAAAGGCGAAGATCGAGCTCTCCTCGGCGACGCAGACCGAAATCAACCTGCCCTACATCACCGCCGATTCCTCGGGTCCGAAGCATCTCACCTTGAAGCTCACCCGCGCCAAATTCGAGGCGCTGGTCGACGATCTCATCCAGCGCACCATCGAGCCCTGCCGCAAGGCGCTCAAGGACGCCGGCCTGTCTGCGGCCGAGATCGGCGAGGTGGTGCTCGTCGGCGGCATGACCCGCATGCCGAAGGTGCAGGAGGTGGTGAAGCAGTTCTTCGGCAAGGAGCCGCACAAGGGCGTCAACCCGGACGAGGTCGTCGCCATCGGCGCGGCGGTGCAGGCCGGCGTTCTGCAAGGCGATGTGAAGGACGTGCTGCTGCTCGACGTGACGCCTCTGTCGCTCGGCATCGAGACCTTGGGCGGCGTGTTCACGCGCCTCATCGACCGCAATACGACCATCCCGACCAAGAAGAGCCAGGTGTTCTCGACGGCCGAGGACAATCAGACCGCTGTCACCATTCGCGTCTTCCAGGGCGAGCGCGAGATGGCGGCGGACAATAAGCTGCTCGGCCAGTTCGACCTCGTCGGCATTCCGCCGGCGCCGCGCGGCATGCCGCAGATCGAGGTGACCTTCGACATCGACGCCAATGGCATCGTCAATGTGACGGCGAAGGACAAGGCCACCAATAAGGAGCAGCAGATCCGCATTCAGGCCTCGGGCGGCCTGTCGGACGCCGACATCGACAAGATGGTCAAGGACGCCGAGGCGCACGCCGCCGAGGACAAGGCGCGCCGCGAGCTCGTCGACACGAAGAACCATGGCGAGGCGGCCGTGCATTCGGCCGAGAAGTCGCTGGCCGAATTCGGCGACAAGGTTTCCGCCGCCGACAAGAGCGCGATCGAGACGGCCATCGCCGCCCTGAAGACCGCTCTCGAGGGCGAGGACGCCGAGGCCATCAAGACCAAGAGCAATGAGCTGATGCAGGCCTCGATGAAGCTCGGCGAGGCGATGTACAAGGCCCAGCAGGCCGAAGGCGCCGCGCCCGGCGGAGAGAGCCCCGCCAAGGACGACGTCATCGACGCGGACTTCAAGGAAGTCGGCGGCGACGACAAGAAGAAGTAAGGCCCGCAGACCAAGAGGCGCGGCGAACGGAGCCCCCCGTTCGCCGCGCCTTTTTCATTCGGGCCGCCGCGATGCGTCTCCAACGCCGAACCGGCGTCCACTTCGGCTAGAAACGCTCTATGCGCTGGAGCTGTTCATGGCGATGAACGCGACACTCGTCATCATCGCCATTCCGGCGCGCCTCGTCGATCGATGAAATTCCCATCCCCTCATCCTGATGGGTGGACGGCCCCCGACGGCATCATTGTGCCAAGCTGGCCGGTGATGATTCGAACCAGGCTGGG
>NZ_BGJX01000002.1 GCF_009811655.1 Methylosinus sp. Ce-a6
TCGATGGGTGCGTTATAGGTCCACCCAACGCTCACTGTCAACAACCCCTCCCAAAATTTTTCACGAAACCGTCGTCAAATTTGCATCATATTGAAAAATATTCGTTATTTCGCACCGTCCGCGCGGCTGCGGCGCGCGCGCCGAAAACCCAGGCAAAATTCGAGCGCGTCGGCGGCAATAGCGCCGCCATTCGCGACGAGCTTTGCGGAGGGGGCGCTACGGCGCTCGCCTGGAACCGGATCGCGGCAAGGCGACTTCCGGGCGCTCGTCGAGTTTGCAAGAGAAGCTGGTGCTGCAAGAGAGGATTGAACTCTCGACCTCTCCCTTACCAAGGGAGATTTTGGGAATATTCTCCGCTATTCCAGAATATTCTGTCCTATCGCAACAGGCTGATTTACTGCAGATTTCGTGATCTGTTCCCATTGCTCGCCTATTCCAGCCTATTCCACTGTTTCCCTTTTCGTGGTGACCTATTGGTGACCTGGATTTCAAGGGAGCGGTCGAATGGCCCGATTGACGAAAACTATCGTCGGGGCTGCGGAGCCTCGAGCGCATAAGTTCACCGTATGGTGCGGCGACCTTCCCGGCTTCGGCGTCTATATCTATCCGACCGGCAAGCGGGCCTATTTCGTCGACTACAGGAACAAGGACGGCGGTCGGAAGCGGATGACGCTTGGCCGGCACGGCGTTGTGACGTGCGAGGAAGCGCGTAAGCTCGCCATGGCGACGCTCGGCGGCGTTGTGAAAGGCGACGATCCGTTGACCGAACGCCAGACCCGGCGGAACTCGCTCACCGTCAAGGAACTCTGCGCCGACTACATGGCCGCGGCCGAGAAAGGGCTGATCTTCGGTAAGAAGCGCCAGCCGAAGAAGCCCTATACGATCGTCCAGGATCACGCCCGGATCGATCGCCACATCGCCCCCCTGCTCGGGAAAAAGCTCGTCAAAGAGCTGACTCGCGCCGACGTGGCGAAGTTCATCCGCGACGTGACGACGGGGAAGACGGCCGTCGACATCATGACAGAGAAGAAGCGGAGCCGCGTCATTGTTCGCGGCGGCGGCGGCACTGCGGCACGGGCCGCCAGCTTCCTCGGCGCGATCCTGACATGGGTGGTTCACGAAGGCATTATCGAGAGCAACCCCGCCCATGGCGTGAAGCGCCAAGCGGACAAGAAGCGGCCCCGCCAGCTCACGCCCGACGAATATCGCAAGCTCGGCGACGCGCTGCGGCAGGCGGAAGAAGAGCGAGAAATCTGGCAGGGCGTCGCCGGCGCCCGGCTGTTGGCGCTCACGGGTTGCCGCTTGGGGGAGATCGTCAAGCTACGTTGGTCCGAGGTCGACGACGCGGGCGGCTGCTTCCGGCTCGAGGATACGAAGGAAGGGGCGTCGACACGGCCGATCGGCCGTCCAGCGCTCGACCTGCTATCCGGCCTCGAACACGAAGAGGCCGACGTCTATGTGCTTCCGGCGGCGCGCGGCTCGGGACACTTCGGCGGGCTGTCCGGCGCTTTCGAACGGCTGATCGCCCGCGCCGGCCTCGAGGGCGTCACGCCTCATGTGATGCGACATTCCCTCGCCAGCGTCGCGGGCGATCTCGGCTTCGCGGAATCCACTATCTCGGCCATGCTCGGCCATGCGTCGGGGAGTGTGACCTCGCGCTATGTTCATCATCTCGACGCGGTCCTGATCGCCGCGGCCGACAAGGTGGCTCGGGCGATCGACGGTTACATGAACGGAGCCTCGGCGAAGGTGGTGGAGCTTCCGCGGCGCCGGAGGAAGGCCGAGGCGTGAAATTTCACGAAAACGCCATTCCGGCGAACTGACGAAATTGACAAAACCCTCGGGGCGGCGGAATTTTTCGTGAAAACGCCCGTTTGCGATACCCTCAAAACCCCCAAAACCTCGCCAGACGTATCGGAGACTGATACAAGCGTCTTGCTTTCCGTATCGCTCAGCGATACATAAAGGCCGGTAACAAGGCTGCTATGATCCGATCATTCCGGAACCCGGCGACTGAGGCTCTTTTCCGCGGGCGGCTTCCGAAGGGATATCCCGCGGACGTGTTCAAGGTGGCGCGGCGCAAGCTGGAAATGCTCAACGCCGCGGCTCGGCTCGACGACCTCCGCATTCCGCCGGGCAACCGGCTCGAGGCGCTATCGGGAGATCGGGCCGGGCAACATTCGATCCGCGTGAACGACCGCTGGCGCATTTGCTTCGTCTGGACCGACGCAGGCGCCGAACAGGTCGAGTTCGTCGACTATCACTGAGGGGAGTTGCAGACATGGCGAGCAAGATAGAGATCGTCGAGACGCTCCCGCCGATGCACCCCGGCGAAGTGCTGCGGGAGGAATTCCTCGAGCCGCTAAGCCTTTCCGCCGGGCGCGTCGCCAAGGCTTGCGGCGTGCCCCGGACGCGAATCGAGCGCATCGCCGCCGAAGAGATCGGCATCACCGGCGACACGGCCGCGCGGCTGGCCCGCTTCTTCGGAACGACCGCGGAATTCTGGATGAACCTACAGGTTCGTTATGAGTTGGCGACGGTCGAGAGCGCCGCCGGCGCCGAGCTGGCGAAGATCGCGCGGTATGAGGCGACGGCGGCGTGAAGGCGGCGCGCTCAGCCCCGTGACGGACTCTTTAAGCCGCTTTTTCTTTGCGCGCTCCGCCAAGGATGCGCTCGACCGACTTATGATCGAGATCAATCAACATGAGATATGCGCGCACGCCACCGAGCGGACGGCTGCGCCCTTGTTCCCATGCCCGAATTTGCTCGACCGTGAAGCCGAACGAATAGGCGAAGTTCTCCTGAGACAGTCCAGTCTTCTTGCGAATGGCCTTCACATCGAGTTCCGGCGGAACATGCAGACGAGCAGGCGCAGTTTCTCCGCGAGCGATGGCAATGGCCTCATTCAAGCCCGTGGCGATCTTGTCGAAAGCTCTCTTGGTCATGACCGGCCCTTTCTTGCTACTTCTACGCTCGTTACTTTCACACTGTATTCAGACACCAAAACCGCAGCGAGTTTGGAGAGAGTATTCCGTTCCGCCTTCGTGAGGTTTGCTTTTTCACCTTTTCCGAACACTGTTATCTAGAAAATCGGAAGATCGGGGCCGGTGAAAAAGGTGATGACTCGAAAGCCGCCACTCTTCCCCTTGCCACGTCCGCCGACTCTCACCTTGCGGCAACCGCCGGTTCCCTGCATTTCGTTGCCAGCCTGCGGGTTGCAGGCGATGAAATCGGTAAACTCCTCCACTTCGGCTCGGGACATTCCCGCTTCCTCGGCGGCGCGCTTAAACGAATGCGTTTCGCAGACAGTGTGCATTCTGAAGTCCGGCCGTTACTATGTGGTTCACATATACGTAACTCACATAGTTGCGTCAATCCGGTCACACGCAATTCGTGCGATTCAATTCGCGCCGCTTAATTCGCGCCGTTCAATGTGACGATCAAGGCGCTCGCGCCTTCCTAAGCCTCAGGCCCGGCCCCTCGCCGTTCTCGTCGACGAAGATCACGCCTGCGGCCTACGACTTTGAAGTGGTAATGTTGCGCTTTTCCCAGCCTTGCTTGACGTTGTCGAAGCCACGAATCAGCACGTAGATCGCGGCACCAAGCTGAATCAGCACGATCCGCGGCTGAAAAGCATCAAAAACGTCCGGCATTGAAAATACGTCTTCGATTTCGAAAATGCTGCGCCCCTTCGATGCGGCATCAAAAATGACAATAACTGAAAATGCAATTTCGATTGCGCCATAATATACTCTTCGCGTCTCACGAATACAAAACAGACAAGCGCCTAAAACAATCGCGGCCAATGTCACCACATATTGATTATCAAATTTACGAATGGCGATAGCGCAAAACAACATAGTTAACACTATAAAAAAGACGTCGAGATTTTGTCGCGCAATCGCACTAACCTTCTTAATAACATGTTCCATCGACGTGTCTCTGCGTTATTTTATACCGCCGAACGCTTTCTCGAGCAGCCGTCGGATCGCCTCAGGGCGCGTCGGGAGGTCCGGCTGTTCTTTCCGCCACGCGTCGAGGGATTGCAGCGCCGCCCGGTCGAGACGGACGTTGACAGCTTCGCTGTCGACAGCCGGCCTACCCTTTTTCGGTTTCTTAGCGCTATCTATTGACATGATGGTTTTATAGCGCTAACAAACGATCAAGACAATACCGAGAGCGAGTTTCACGGCCGCAATTCACATTTGCGGCGATCGCTCCCGCTTTGCCTGAGGAATTGCGCCATGTCCTGGAAGATTACCACTGAACTCTGCTTTCTCGCCCTTTTCGTCGTCGAGACCGCCCGCGTCGTCGTCGCGATCCGCGCCCCGCGCAATCGATAGGAGACATCGCTATGGCCCGCACCCCAAAGGTCCGGAAGATCACCGTCTCGCTGAACGACGAGGAGGCTCGCGTGCTCGGCCAGATGTGCAAGCGCTTCGGCTACGACGAGGCGAAACGTCTCTCGGACGCCTACGACGGCGGGAAAGAGCGTGACGCGATGATCGACGCCGTGATTTCGCTGCGCAGCGCGCTCGCCGACGCCGGCTTCGCCCCGCGCTGAGCACCATCGATAGGAGACGACACAGTGAGCCGCGCACAAAAGACCAAGAAAATCATCCTGCTATTGAATGACGACGAGGCGTTTGCACTCGCGCAACTCGTCAAGTCGACGCCCCGATCCGACTCGAAGAGTCATGCAGTGGCCGATCCGATGGCCGCCGCTGCCGCCAAGCTACGCCGCGCGCTCGCCTGCGCCGTTTTCGCGCCGTCGTCATGACCCGGATCATCGAATTTCCAAGCCGCCGGCCGGCCCCGCGCCTCTTCGTGGAGCCGCCGGCGGACCTCGGACGCCGCATCGCCCGCGCGCTCGATGCGCTCGGCAATCTCCCGGACGAATTCGCCTCGCTCCCCGGTCTCGCCGAGATCGCCGACGCGCTCATCAAAATTGCGGATGATCTCGAAGGCGACGCGGACCTCGAGCCGGATGACGATGGAGACTGATCGGCGCTCCAACTCTTCGCGGATCAACAGCCGCCGGAGCACCGTTCCGGCAAATACCCTGAAGGAGGAGAAAACATGCCGACAGAAACGAAACCCGCTTTCGCCGACCAGGACGATTTGACCACATCGCTCTACCGGATGTCCGGGCTTGTCGACGCGATCTACGCGGTCGGCGATACGAACGCCAGCACGCAAATAGCAGAGGGAGGGCTTCGAGGAATTCACTCTGCTCTCGAGCGCGATATCGCCGCCCTTATCGACGCCGCCGAGGCTGGCGAAATCATCGTCGGTTCGAGCAAGGCGGCCTGACACCGCCGCCAAGACAAAATCGGCGGGCGTGCTCCTCTTGCAGAGCGCGCCCGCTCTCGGCCGCGAAACTGACACTGAATCGGGTTGGCGTGCTCGCCCGACGCGTCACGCGCGCCGCTGTCCGAATCGCAGAATAGATCGCGCCTTGGTCGGCTCCCGATTATGAGGAGCCTGCGGAAGCGCTGCCCTCGACCTGGGCGCGGTGCGGCTGAAGATCGCCCGATGGCGGATCGCTCCGGCGGCGAGTTTCAAAAAAGTGACGCTGTCCCCTTTTTCGTCACGAACTGTCTAACTTCGGTGTGTTTTCTTACAAGTTCAACTTCATATGGCAGATGGTTCAAGGTCGAATCATCGCTCGGCAGACGGGGCTAGCTGCGTTCGCTGCGGGGCCGCTTTCCGCTTTCTTTTATCTGCATCCTCATAGCTTCGAGTTGATGCAAATTGTTGTTTCTGAATCTTCCGACGACGATCCCGGCGGGATCAATGAGAAGTCAGTTCCAGACCTCCATCTGTTTTTCCGAGTCGACCGCTTTATCGATCGAATCGTCGAACGCATGGAGCGTGTGAAATCGGGGCTCTTGGCGGAAGAGCTAATTAAGCAGGATGAAGCCGAAAATTGGACCGGCGACTTTTCGGTCGACGCAGACGGCCATCGCGTTCTGATCGGCCTCACGAGGGCCGAGAGTGAAGAATATACGAACTTGATGGCGCTCGTTGCCGACGACCGAGCGTCAGAAGCGCAGCTTAATCGTTATGGCGAGTTGGAAGCGAAACATGTTTACGCGCGCGCATGGCGCGACGCCTCTCGCAAGCCGCAGGGCGACGACGATGATTTTATGCGCGCATGGTCGACAGACGATCGCGGCGCCAGGGTGATGATTGGTCTCTCCGCGGATGAGACCGAAGAATTCATCAAATTGAACGCGCGAGACTTGGCCAACCGTATGTCGGAACATTGCCTCCCCTGGGCGTCTGTCGAGGAAATGCACCAAGAAAATGATCGCTTGTTGCAGCTTCACGACAAGCACAATCTGGCGCGCATCGCGCGTATCGCGGCCGAAGGCAAACCGAACACCTCCTAATCGCCCGTCGTGACGACGGCTAATCCCTCGTAGGAGACCAACATCATGGCGAACGAAATTCAGCCCGCTTCGGCGGGAACGGGAGAGCTTTGTCTCCCGCCGCGCTTGCGTAAGCCGCGCCTCAACACCGCCGAGGCGAGCGAGTATTTGATGCTTCAGCACGGCGTGAAGTGCGCACCGGCGACCATGAGCAAGCTCCGCAGCATCGGCGGCGGCGCTCGCTACAACAAGTGCGGCGCGACGCCGCTCTATCCGCGCGAAGCGCTCGACGAATGGGCGCTTGCACGGCTCGGCGGGCTGAAATCGTCGACCTCGGACGCGGGGGACTGAAATGCTGACAGACGAAAACGCCGCCGACTCTCGCGAAGTCGGCGGCGCTCAAATCGCCAAAAACCACGATGCGTTTGTCGCTATGAATGCCAAGTAATGCAAGCAAAAAATAGAGATCGCCGAGTTGATCGGCTCTCTGCGATTCATCGTCGAAAACCTCGATGACGCCGCGCGCGAGGCCGCGATTGCCGCCGACGCGATCGAAGCGAGAAGCCTCGCCGCCGGCCGCTATCACGTCCAGCGCTTCGCAGCGCACGCTCGCGCGGCCTGCGGAGCCTTCCGCGAAATTCTCGACGGGGAGGTTGCGTAATGGCTGGACCTGTCGGGTTTGACGAAAACTGGACGCAAGCGCAACGCGACACATGGGCGGCCGAGGGCGCGCGCGCCTATGCCGAAAAGCAGAAGGGCGTCATCTCAGAGGCATTCAAATTGTCGAAGCCGGCGGCGCGGGCCGATGGACGCTCCGACGCGCCGCCAAGCGCCTCCTGGCCCACGCCGAAGCCGATCGAGTCCTCGCTGCCGCGCGTCGCGCCGCTCGACCCTGACCTCCTGCCTGAGGCGATCCGGGATTATGTGCTTGATGTCGCCGATCGCCAGCAATCGCCGCCCGACTTCGCGGCCATCGCTGCGCTCTGCGGCCTCGCTTCGATCGTCGGCAATGCCGCGCGCGTTCGGCCGAAGCAGCATGACGACTGGGAAGTGGTCCCGAACCTCTGGGGCGCGATCGTCGGACGTCCGAGCGCGATGAAGTCCCCCGCGATGCGCTCGGCGCTCGCGCCCGTCTTTGCGTTGCAGGATGACCTGCGCAAGGAATGGGAAGCGGCGCAACGCGAGGCAGATATCAACGCGGCGCTGTCCGACCTCGACGCGGGCGAGGCGCGCAAGAAGGCCGCGAAGGCGATCAAGGCTGGCAACCGCGAAGAGGCCAAGCGTCTGATGGCCGAGCATTCAAAGGGCGATGAAGAGGAGACGCCATGCCCGCGCCTGATCGTCAATGACGCGACGGTCGAAAAGCTCGGCGAGTTGCTGAACGAGAATCCTCGCGGCCTCCTGCTGATCCGCGACGAATTGCCGGGCTTCCTCGCGCGCATGGAGTCGGAAGAGTTTCAGAGCGAGCGCGCGTTCTATCTGGAATCCTTCAACGGAGACGGGCAGTTCACTTACGACCGTATCGGTCGTGGCACGATCCTTATAGAAAACTGCACGCTCTCCATGATCGGCGGCGTCCAGCCGGCGCGCATCGCTCCGCTGGTCAAAGGGGCGATGACAGGCGAGCGCGACGACGGACTCGTTCAGCGCCTGCAGCTCGTCACCTGGCCCGACCATATCTCTTCGTGGACGTGGACAGATCGTATTCCAAGCGCGCGGGCGCGGGAGCGATACGATCAAGCCTTCCGCGATCTCCACCAGTTCGCACAGGGGCTCGACGAGAAGGCCATCTTCGGCTTTGCGCCCAAGGCGCAGGATATGTTCCGTCAATGGATGACGGAGATTCAGACGGAGGCGCGATCCGGCAAGCTCGCATCTGCACTCGAGAGTCACCTTCTGAAAATGCCGAAGACTGTCGCATCGCTGGCGCTGATCTTTCATCTTGTCGATGGCGGGCGCGATGCGATCGGCGCCGAGGCCACGGGGCGCGCACTCGACTTCGCTGACTATCTGCGCAGCCACGCGAACCGCCTCTATTCGGCCGGGGCCGTCGCAGCGGAGAACGGCGCGAAGTTGATCGTCGAGCGCCGGGCGCAGTTGCCGGAGGCGTTCACGGCGCGGGACGTTTGGAAAAAATCATGGGCAGGCCTCTATGACCGAGACTCGGCCGATTCCGCGATCGATCTCCTCATATCCGCCGGCTACTGCCGCGAAGCGCCTCCCGTCGCCTCGCCCTCGGGCGGCCGGCCGACCGTCTCCTACATCTGGAATTCGCAACTCAAGGTGGAGGGCTGATCATGGGGCGATGGCTCTCCCTTGCTCGCGTCGAGTCGGACGAAAAAAATGCGAAAACGCCCGTTTGCGATACCCCCAAAACCCCCAAAACCTCGCCAGATAGGGTTTTGGGGGTTTTGGGGGTATCCGATCTCGGCGTTTCCGAAAAATTTACCGAGCCGACCAAGCTACGTGCGGGAGGTTTTGGGGGTAAGCCAAAGGGCGCGTTCTCAGAAAATTTCCCCGCGCCCGCGACCGCTCCCGAGCCTGACACTCGCCCGTCGGTTGTAGCGGTCGAGGCACCCGAGGCGGCCGTCGCCAGCCGCCTGGACGCCATGGCCGCCGAGAATGCCAAGCGGCGCGACTGGTGGACGAAACCCGTCGATGGCTGGCGTGACGGTCGGCTCACTATCCGCTCTGCGCTAACCGGAGAGGAGACGACCGTCTATCTTCCGAGAGGGCGGACGCTACATTAATCACGTATAATAATAGCCGCGAACATTCACGCATATTCGCGAAAAACTACTTTTGTCCGAAGCTGTTGATCTTCGTCTCACGCGCGCGGCGAACTGGTCGCCATGCTCGACTCGCTCAAATCATTCGTGCGCAAAGCCTTCGCGGTCCTGCTATCCAGTCCGGCGGCCATCGATATCTTCGGCGTGCCCGCGTCCGGGAGCGGCGTCCATGTCGACGCCCTCGCCGCATTGCGCGTCCCGGCTGTCGCCGCTGGCGTCCGGCTGATTTCCGATTCCGTTGCGACGCTGGACGCGCATCTGATCCGCGAGACGGTGACCGGCCGCGAGAAGGTCAAGCCGGCAGATCATCCTGTCGCTCGCGTGCTCGAGCGCCCGGTTCCCTGGCTCGGCGAGAGCGAGTGGAAGAGGCAAATTGTTGTTGCCGATGCGCTCCTTTGGGGAAACGGCCTTGCGCTCGTGAACCGTGTGCGGGGCGAGCCGCGCGAGTTGCCGCGCATTGATCCGCGAAGCTGCAACATCATCGTCGACCTGCTGACGGGCGAGCCGACCTATTCCGTTGCCCTGCAACAGGGCGGGATGCAGGATTGCAGCTTCAGAGACATCGTTCATCTTCGCGCGCCGACGCTCGACGGCGCGCGCGGGCTCGGCTTGGTCAACCTCGGCGCCGAAGTGATCGGCCTCTCGCTGATCCTCGAGGAACATGCCGTCAAGCTCTTCAGCCGCGGCGCTCGCCCCGCTGGCGTGCTCGAAATGCCGACGAAAATTCACCCCGACGTGATGACGCGCCTACGTGAGAGCTTCGCGCAGGTCTATCAAGGAACGCATAACGCCGGGCGAACTGCGATCTTGGAATCTGGCGTCAAATTCACGCCACTGCAAATCTCGTCTGTCGATGCGCAATTCCTTGAGCTGCGGAAATTCCAAATCCTCGAAATCGCGAGGCTGCTCAATATTCCCGCCGTGCTCCTGAACGACTTGGAGAATGCGACGCTGAACAACAGCGCCGCGCTGGCGCAACTATTCCTCGATCGAACAATTTCGCCGATCCTCGAGCTATTTGAGGATGCGCTGGAGCGCACGCTGCTGACCGACGAAGAGCGCGACGCGGGCTATGAGATCGAATTCTGCACACAGAACTTCGTTCGCGCCGATCTCGACAAGCATTTCTCTGCACTCAAGACGGGCATTGAGAGCGGCGTTCTCACCCTGAACGAGGCGCGCGAGCGTGAAGGGCTTCCTCCCGTCCAGGGCGGCGACAAGCCGATGCGCAGCGTCCAGGTGCTTCCGCTCGACGCAGCGCCAGCTCCACAGCCCGCGAAGGAGCCGACGCAATGACGCTGGAATTCAAGGACCACGCACTCGAATTCAAGTTCACGTCCGAGCCTCTTCACGCCGGCGCATTCGAAGGTCTCGCCGCTGCATATGGAAACATCGACTCGGCCGGCGACGTCATCGCGCTGGGCGCATTCGCTGCGTCTCTTGCAGATCATAAGGCCGCCGGAACATGGCCCGCGTTGCTTTGGCAGCACAATATGGCCGAGCCGATCGGCGTTATCGATGCGCTCTATGAGACGCCCGCCGGCCTGCATATCAAGGGCCGGCTCGACTTGAACGTGCGACGCGGCGCCGAGGCGCACTCGCTCATCAAGTCGGGCGCCATCAAGGGCCTTTCCATCGGCTTCCGCACGATCGACGCGACACGCGATGCGCGCGGCGTCCGCACGATCAAGAACGCTTACCTCGGCGAGATTTCTGTCGTCACGCTCGCCGCGAACATTAGGGCGAAGGTGACGAGCATCAAAGGTGCAAGCATGGAAAACGAAGACGATCTCAACGGCGTCGCCGAGCTGAAGACGAAGGTCGAGGAGCTGGAGGCGAAGAGCGCCAAGCTCGACGACATCGAGAAGAAGCTCGCCGATGCGGAGAAGCGCGCGGATGCGTTCGAATTGAAGCTCAATCGTCCAGGCGCTGTCATCAAGAAGGACGATCGCGGCGAGCTGGAGTCGAAGGCGTTCGCAACCTTCATCCGTCGTGGCCGCGAAGCGCTCGACGCGACCGAGTTCAAATCGCTTCGCGTCAGCGACGACACGGCCGGCGGCTATCTCGCCCCGGCGGAATTCTCGCGCGAGGTGGACAAGAACCTCGTGCAGTTCTCGCCGGTTCGGCAGGCGGCGCGCGTCGGCGCCACGTCGAGCGGCAGTGTGATTGTTCCCCGCCGCACCGGCGCGCCGACCGCGGTATGGACCGGCGAGACGGAAACGCGATCGGCGACGGGCTCGGCCTACGGCCAGATCGAAATCGATATTGAAGAGGCCGCGGCCTATATCGACGTCAGCAACAAATTGCTCGAAGACGCGGCCGTCGATATCGCCGCGGAAGTCGCCTTCGACCTCGCGGAAGAGTTCGGTCGGATCGAGGGCCTTGCCTTCGTGTCCGGCGATGGCGTGAAGAAGCCGCTCGGCTTCATGAGCGACACGAACGTCGGCTACACGGCCGGCGGCCATGCGAGCGCCGTTCAGACGGACGGACTCATCGACCTATTCTATGCTCTCGCGCCCGCCTATCGCCAGCGCGGCACGTGGATCATGAACGGCTCGACGCTCGCGGCCGTGCGCAAGCTGAAGGACTCTACGGGACAGTATCTCTGGCAGCCGTCGCTTACCGCGGGCCAGCCGGAAATGATCCTCGGCCATCCCGTGGTCGAGGCCGTCGACATGCCCTCGGTCGCCGGCAATGCCTATCCGATCGCGTTCGGCGATTTCGCGGCCGGCTATCGGATTTACGATCGCGTGACGCTGAGCTTGCTGCGCGACCCCTACAGCGTCGCGACCTCTGGCCTCACGCGCTTTCACGCTCGCCGTCGCGTCGGCGGCGCCGTGGTGCGCGCCGAGGCGATCCGCAAGCTGAAGATCGCGACGAGCTGAGGGCTTCGGAATGGCCGACACCTTCGCATCATTTCAACCCGGCCTGTCCGACATTGCGACGCGACACTTCGCCGTCACGCCGTCGGACTCGACCGACCTCGCCATCAAGCCGCGCGCGATCTTTTGCAAGGTAGCGGGCGACGTGGCGATCCGCGACGAGGGCGGAACGGACATCACATACACGCTCACGCAGGGGCAAATCCTGCCCTTCCGTGGCGTCCGAATTCTCTTGACCGGCACGACGGCGACGCTTGTCGGCTGGTATTGAAAGGAACATCGCCATGCGCGATCTGACGAACAACATTCAACTGAAGCGAGTCATCTCGCCTGTGTCCGTCGCGGATGACACGGCGCAGGTCGGACAAATCATCGATCGGCTCGGATACGACGCGCTCACATACATCATCAATCTGGGCTCGATCGCCGACGCGGATGCGACCTTCGTCACTCTCCTCGAGGAGTCCGACGCTTCCGACATGACCGGCGCTGCGGCCGTAGCGGACGCCGACATGATCTCGCAGACGAGCGGCACGGCGCCGGAGACTGCGGCAAGCTTTCAATATGATTCCGACAATCAGGTTCGAAAGCTCGGCTACATCGGAAACAAGCGCTACACGCGATTGACGATCACGCCCGCGAACAACGCCAGCGCCGCGCTCATGTCCGCTTCGGCCGTGCTCGGCCATCCGCATATCGCGCCGGTGACGCAGGCGACTTCGTAATTGCCAGCAATGGCAGCGATGCGCGACCTCGGATGTAAAGGCGCGCATCGCGAATCTTCGGGGGCAATTTCTGACGGCGAAGCGGCTAGTCGAAAAACGAAAAGCGCGATGCGGGCCTCCGGCCTTGTGATGGGTTTGATACCGCTCAATCGCGCAAAGCCGCACTTCATTCACGGGATCGAAAATGCCTTACGCTGCGCCCCGCCATTGCCCTCGGCATCATCGCCTCTTCACCGGCCCGCGTTGCCCGGAATGCGCGGAGGAGTCGAAACAGCGCGCCGAGGCGCGGAGGCCGAACGCAGGCGAACGCGGCTATGGCGGCGATTGGCGCAAGGCTCGGGCCGAATTCCTCGATGCGCATCCGACCTGCTCACACTGCCGCGCGCCTGCAACCGTCGTCGACCATGTCGTCGCGCACAAGGGCGACCAAGCGCTGTTCTGGTCGCGTTCGAACTGGCAACCCCTCTGCAAACGCTGCCATGACCGCAAGACTGCGACGCATGACGGCGCGTTCGGACGGCCGATCCGATGCGAGACGGCGCGATGACCGGGGGCGGGGTCCGAGGTCGAGCGAGGGGGCCGTCACCGGCCGGGGGGGCGCGCTCCCGAGAGAACAGAATTGAGCAAACACAAAGGAGCCTTGATATGAGGGGCGCGAAACCGAAACTCGAGGCCATCGCCGGGGGCCTCTCTCGTCTCCCGCCGGCGCCCGCATGGTTGCCAGCCGAAGCGAAAGCGGAGTGGCGGCGCGTTGTTCCGGGGGCCTGAGGGAGCGCAGGACCATCACGAAGGCGGACCTCCCGACGCTCGAATCCTATTGCCTCGCCTGCGGCCTTGTCCGCAGCTCGCAAAAGCTGATCGCCGCCGAGGGCGAACTGGTGGTGACGACGCGCGGGGAGAAGAAACGTCATCCGGCGCATCAAACCTTGTTTCAGGCGCTCACGGAATCCCGTCGCCTCGCGGCCGAGCTCGGCCTCACGCCTGCCAGCCGGAACAAGGCGGCCCTCGCAGCCGTCGACGACGACCTCTCGGATTTTGACCTATGAGCAGCACCTATCCTGAATGGATATTCGACGGCTCGCCGATCGCCGATCCGCTCGGCCATGGCGAGCGCGCTGTCCGCTTCCTGCGCCTGCTGCGCCATCCGAAGACCCGCCCCCGCAGCGCGCATTTGACCTCGCGCCCTGGCAGGAACGCATCGTCCGGCGCATCTATGGCCCGTGCCATGCTGACGGCCGGCGCATCGTCCGCAATGTGATAGCGCTATTGCCTCGAGGCTCGAGGAAAACGACTCTGGGGGCAGGACTCGGCCTCCTACATGCGATCGGCCCGGAGCGCGTGCCGGGCGGCCTCGCGCTCTTCGCGGCGTCCGATCGCGAACAGGCGCGCATCGCCTTCGAAGAGGCATCCGCAATCTGTCGAGAGGACGAGCGCATAGCGAAGGCGCTCAACTTCGTCGATTACCGCCACAGGATCGAACACCCGAAGAGCGGTTGCAGCCTTCGCGCTATTTCATGTGACGCGGCGCGGCAGCATGGCTCGACCCCGACCTTCGCTCTGGTCGACGAATTACACGCATGGCCAAAGCGCGATCTCTGGGACGTGCTGCGAACCGGCCTTGTGAAGACGCCCGGCTCGCTGCTGGTGGTCATCACGACGGCCGGCCGAGGGCAACAGAACGTCGCTCACGACGTCGTCGATTACGCCCGGCGCGTGGCCCGCGGCGAGATAGACGACCCCGGCACGCTGCCCATTCTATTCGAGACGGCGGCGGACGCGGATTGGCGCAGCGAAGAGGTTTGGCGTCGAGCGAATCCGGGGCTCGCCCAAGGTTTCCCCGACATAGAAGGGCTGCGCCAGCTCGCCCTCGAGGCCGAAGCGCGCCCGGCCGATCGGGAAGCATTCAAGCAATTGCATTTGAATGTTTGGCTCGACCACTCGGTCGACCCCTTCGTCGACATGCAGATTTACGACGAGGGCGCTGCGCCTCTCGACCTCGAGGCGCTTGCCGGCGAGCCCTGCTATGTGGGCGTCGACCTGTCCAGCAATTCGGATTTGACCGTCGTCGTGGCGCTCTGGCGCGTGGGCGACGGCTATGCGCTCCTGCCGCATTTTTTCTGTCCGGGCGACAATCTCAGAGGCCGGCAGGATCGGGACGCGGTTCCCTATGTCCGATGGGCGGACGAAGGCCATATCGAGCCGACACATGGAAACGTCGTCGATTTCCGCGCCGTCGAGGATTGCATCCGGGACTTGTGCGGCCGGTTCGACGTGCGAGAGATCGGCCTCGACCCGCACCTTGCCCGCTCAACGCTGAACAACCTCCTCGAGGACGGTTTCCCCGCGGTCGAGGTTCGCCAAGGGTGGGTCACCATGGCGCCGGCCATCAAAGAGCTGGAACGCGCGATCGTCGGCCGGCAATTCCAGCACGGCGGCCATCCTGTGCTGCGCTGGTGCTTTGACAACGTCGTCGTCGAGACCGATCGGGCCGGCAATCGCCTCTTCACCAAGGGCAAGGCTCGGGAGCGAATCGACGGCGCCGTCGCCTGCGCTATCGCCGTCTCGGTCGCGTCCAATGATGACGCCGGGCCGAGCGTCTATGAGACAGAGGAACGCCCCGAGGGCTTCCTATGGGTTTGAGCGCAGATACGACCGAGGCCGTCGTCACCGTCCAATTCATCGATCGTGTTGCCAGCTCTGACAAGCTGGTCGCGATGGCCGTCGTCGAGATCGAGGTCGCGGGCGTCGTCATCCTCTTGCAGGGCGTCAAGGCGGTGAAGCGGCCGGGCGGCGGGCTGGCGTGTGAGGCGCCATGCTTCAGAGCGCCGGATGGCCGATGGCTTCCGGCCGCTATCCTCCCGCCGGACCTCGCCGAAGGGCTCGCGGCTGAAGTCGTCGCCGCGATGGTGCGGGACGGCTGAAGGGGTTTCGTCAGTTTTGTCAGTTCGCCAAATGGCGCTTTCGCGGAAATTTTTCTGCGGTCACGGACCGCACGTGAGCTTCCGACCCGCGGTGACCCTGTGGTGTGACCGGATTTGCCGGCCTCGCCGCGTTGTCGTCATAAGTGCTTGATTTGATGGTGCTGCAAGAGAGGATTGAACTCTCGACCTCTCCCTTACCAAGGGAGTGCTCTACCACTGAGCTACTGCAGCGTCGGGCGGCCTTGTGCCACAGTGATCGCGGCGGCGCAAGACATTCGCGCTTCGCCGACCGCGAAGCCGGCGAGCGCAAAGACGTCGATAGGTCGAAAAACCGAGAAATGGTGGGCGGCACAGGGATTGAACCTGTGACCCCTCCCGTGTGAAGGGAGTGCTCTCCCGCTGAGCTAGCCGCCCGGGGGCCGCGAAGGCCGATCCATCCTGTACGAGACGACCCCGCATCCCGTCAAGTGCATGGCGAAGCTTCGAGCGCTCCGAGCGAGGCCACGGCCTCCCATAATTCGTCGAAATGCGAAATCACCCGATCCGGGCCGAGGGCGGCGACCGCCGTTTCCGTGTAGCCGAAATCCACCGCCACCACCGGCACGCCGGCGTTTCTGGCGGTCTCGATATCGGTCTTCGAATCGCCGACCATCACCGCGCATCCCGCTGCGCCGCCGGCTCTCTCGATCGTCAGCGTCAGCGCGCGGCCGTCGGGCTTGTGGACCGGGAAAGTGTCGCGGCCGCAGATGGCGGCGAATCGCTGCGCGACGCCGAGCCGCTCGAGCAACAGAATGGCGAGCTCCTCGGATTTGTTGGTGCAGACGGCGAGCGCAAAACCCGCCTCGGAAAAACGCGCCAGCGCCGCCTCCGCCCCGGGAAAGAGCCGCGTCTCCTCGGCGATTCGCCCGCGATAATGGTCGAGAAAAACGTGAAACAGCTCCTCGACCCGCTCCGGCGGGAGCGGCGCGCCGGTCGCCGCGAAGCCGCGCTCGATCATTGCCCGCGCGCCCGCCCCGGCGAGGGAGCGCACCGCCGAAACCGGCAGCGGCGAGCGGCCGTCCTGCTCCAGCAGCGCGCCGAGCGTCGCGATGAGGTCGCCGGCGGTGTCGGCGAGCGTGCCGTCGAGATCGAAGACCAGCATCGGCGCGCCGACCATCCGCCTGCCCCCGACCATCCCGCCCGCCCCCTCTTAGGCCGCAGGCTCGCGATCGCCGCGTCGCCCTTGTAGACTGCGCCCTGTGATTCGTCGAAGGAGTGTAACCTTGCGCGCAGCCATTCGTCTCCTCTCTCTCGGAGCCGCTCTCGCAAGCCCGGGCGCGGCGCTCGCCGGCAATTACGAATTCCTCGCCGCGCCGCAGACCGATCTCAATCGCGTCTTTCGCCTCGACCGCGCCAGCGGCGAGGTGGGGGCCTGCCAATATGGGCTGAAGGAAGGCGCCGCCATCGGCGTCACGCTCTGCTACCCGCCGGGCGAGGGCGCCAAGGCCGGGCCGTTCAGCGAATACGCCCTCGTCGCCTCGCGCCATACGGGCGAGGGCGGCGTGTTCCGCGTCGATCTGCGCTCGGGGCAGATGTCGATCTGCTTCGTGCTGAACGAGAGCTCGGTCGTCTGCACGCCGCCGGCGAAATAAGTCTGGTCCGAGGGCGTGCGCCGGTCTCAGGTGTTGAAGCGGAAATGCAGCACGTCGCCGTCGGCGACGACATAGTCCTTGCCTTCGAGCCTCAGCCGGCCGGCGTCGCGCGCGCCGGCCTCGCCGCGCAGGGCGACGTAATCCTCATAGGCGATCGTCTCGGCGCGGATGAAGCCTTTCTCGAAATCCGTATGGATGACGCCCGCCGCCTGCGGAGCGCGCGTGCCCTGCTCGATGGTCCAGGCGCGCGCCTCCTTGGGGCCGACAGTGAAATAGGTCACGAGCTTCAGCAGCACATAGCCGGCGCGGATGACGCGGTTGAGCCCCGGCTCCGCGAGCCCGACGGCCTCCAGATAGTCTTTCTGCTCCTCGGCCGGCAGAACGGCGATCTCGCTCTCGATCTTGGCCGAGACGACGACGCTCGCCGCCCCCTCCTCCCGCGCCCGCGCCGCAACTTTTTCGGAGAAGCCGTTGCCCTCGGCCGCCGCCCCTTCCTCGACATTGCAGACATAGAGAACGGGCTTGGAGGAGAGCAGGCCGAGCCCGGCGAGCGCGCCGCGCTCTTCCGGCTGGAGCTCGACGAGGCGGGCCGGCTTGCCCTCCCGCAAGAGGACGAGGCAGCGGCTCATCAGATCGAGCAATTCCTTGGCGTCCTTATCGCCGCCCTTGGCCTTTTTCTCGAGCGGGATCACGCGCTTTTCCAGACTCTCGAGGTCGGAGAGCATCAGCTCGGTCTCGATCGTCTCTATGTCGCGAATGGGATCGACGCCGCCCTCGACATGGGTGATGTCGCCATCCTCGAAACAGCGCACGACATGGGCGATGGCGTCGCATTCGCGGATATTGGCCAAAAACTGATTGCCGAGCCCCTCGCCCTTGGAGGCGCCGCGCACAAGTCCGGCGATGTCGACGAAGGTCAATCGCGTCGGAATGATCTGCTTGGAGCCTGCGATCTCGCAGAGCTTGTCGAGGCGCGGATCGGGCACGGCGACCTCGCCGACATTGGGCTCGATCGTGCAGAACGGATAATTGGCCGCCTGAGCGGCCGCCGTCTGCGTCAGCGCGTTGAAGAGGGTCGACTTGCCGACATTCGGCAGGCCGACGATTCCGCATTTGAAGCCCATGCGCCCGGTTTCCTGAGAAGTGAAAGCTCGCTGCGGCGCGGTATGGGCGGGACGGGCGGAAAAGGCAAGGGCCGCGCAGGAAGGCGATGCTCGCCCCCCTCCGGGGAGGCGATGGCGTCGAAACGGTCGCAATCGGCCATTGCGGCGCAGACGACGAGCCGCATCGCCGCCAAGCGGGTTGACCGCGCGCTTCGCAAGGCGGAAAAGCTCCGACAAAGCAATGCGTCGGCGGTTCGGACGCGACCTTGGCGCGGAACACCATGCCACTCGACTTGACGATTCGACATTTACGTTTCGCCGCGGCGACGATCGCGGCGGCTCGTCTTCTCGCAATTTTGCTGCTTCCCGCGCGGGCCCAGAACGCCGGCGAGCCGGCCCTGCCGCCGCCTGCGCCCGCCGCCACGGCTCCGGCGACCCCGGCTCCGCAACCGGCTCCTGCGCCTGCGGCCGCCCCGGCGGCGACCGGGCCGGCCGAGCCGGGCGCGGTTCCGGCCGCGGCTCGGGCGGCTGCGCCGAAACCCAAGCCCAAGCCGAAGCCCGCGCCGCCGCGCGAGATGGCGCTCTCCGATGACCCCACGCCGGCGCTGCAGCCCGAGACCTTTTTCGCCACCTCGCTCGCCTCCGAGCGCTATGCGGCGATCGCCGACGCCGGCGGCTGGCCGAAAATCGGAACGACCCTCGCGCCCGGCGCGCGCGGCAAGGTGGTGGCGGCGCTGCGCAAGCGCCTCACGGCGGAGGGCGATCTGCCCGCCGAGGCCGCCGGCGGCGAAGCCTGGGACGCGGCGCTCACCGCCGCGGTCAAGCATTTCCAATTCCGCATGGGGCTGAAGCAGACGGGCGTCGTCGCCGGCGCGACGCTGCGCGAATTGGACGTGCCGGCCTCGGTGCGCTTCCGCCAGCTCGCCTCCTCGGCGCAGCGGCTCGCCGGCAACGACTTCCCCTTCGGGCCGCGCTATGTCGTCGTCAACATCCCTTCGGCGGCCGTCGATGCGGTGGAGAACGGCCGCGTCGCGCGGCGCTATACGGCGATCGTCGGCGATGTCGAGCATCCCTCGCCCGAGGTCGAGGCGAAGATCGGCGCGGTCAATCTCAACCCCACCTGGACGGTCCCGGTCTCGATCATCAAGAACGAGATCATGCCCAAGATGCAGAAGGACCCGTCCTATCTCGCCAAGGCGCGCATTCGCGTCTTCGACAATCGCGGGACCGAGATCGAGCCGAAATCGATCAATTGGGCGAATGAACGGGCGGCCAATTACACGCTGCGCCAGGATTCCGGCGCGCAGAACTCGCTCGGCTCGATCCGCATCGCCATGCCGAACAAGCACGCCGTCTATATGCACGACACGCCGAGCAAGCGGCTCTTTGCGAGCGACTATCGCTTTCTCTCGCATGGCTGCGTGCGCGTCGAAGGCGTCTATGACCTCGCCGCCTGGCTGCTCGAGGGCGCTCCCGGCGCGCCGAACGGGCAATGGGACAAGCCCGCGATCATGGCCAAGATCGCCGGCGGCGAGCGCCAGGACGTGACGCTGCAAAAGCCCGTGCCGGTCGTCTGGGTGTATATGACCGGATGGGCTTCCGCGAATGGAACCGTCCACTTCCGCAATGATATATACGGAGTGGACGCGGTGGGCGAAGCGCGCGGAGATCGTTGATTCGCTCTTTCCCGGTCGAAGGGACGTTCGATGCGCCGTGGAATCGTCTTCGCTTTTGCCCTAGCGGCGGCCCTCGGCGCGGCGCAGGCGGCCGAGAGCCGCGCCCGCCAGCCGCAGCCGGCGGAGGCCTATGTCGTCGCTCCCGTGCAATATTGCGCGAAACTGTGCCCGGAAGACTTCGCGCCCTGCGACCCCGTCTATTTCAAGACCGCCGATGCGCGCTGCGCGCAAGTGGGCGTGGGGCGGTGAGGCGTGAATCCTTCTCCCGCGAGCGGAAGAAGGATTCGCTAATCGTCCAGCCCGCGCGCGCTCTCGTGCCAGCGGGAGAGCGCGAGGCGCGACAGGGCCGTCAGCGCCGCATAGATGACGACGCCGCCGAGCGAGACCAGCGCCAACGCCGCGAACATGCGCGGAATATCGAGCCTGTAGCCGGCCTCGGAAATGCGGAAGGCGAGGCCGGCCCCCTGCCCCGCGGCGCCCGCCGCGAGCTCGGCCGCTATGGCGCCGATGAGCGCGAGGCCGCCGCCGATGCGAAGCCCCGCGAAAAATTGCGGCAGCGCGGCCGGAGCGCGCAGATAGACGAGCTTTTGCCAAGGCGAGGCGCGATAGAGATCGAAGAGCTCGACGAGCGCGCGATCGACCGAGGCGAGGCCGAGCGACGTATTGGCGAGAATGGGGAAAAAGGCGACGAGAAAGGCGCAGACCAGCACCGCCTCGGCCGGCGCGAGATAGACCAGCAGCAGCGGCGCTATGGCGATGATGGGCGTCACCTGAAGCACGATGGCGAAGGGCATGAGCGCCCGCTCCATCCAGCGCGAGCGCGAGATGAGCAGCGCCAGAGCGACGCCGCCGATCGTCGCCAGCGCCAACGCCTCGAGCGCCGTCGTCAGAGTGACGAGCAGCGACGAAAAGAGAATTTCGCGATCCTTCACCAGGGTTTCGCCGATGAGGCTCGGCGCCGGCAGCACATAGGGCGGAATGGACGAGATGCGCACGACCGCCTCCCAGGCGGCGAGCGCGCCCGCGAGAACGGCAAACGGCAGCAGCGCGTCGCGAAGACGCGGCGCTTCCTTCGGCCGAGCGCCGCTCATCGCAATTCCTCCCCATAGGCGCCGCGCAGAGCGGCCGAGGCGCGCCGGGCGAATTGCGCGAATTGCGGGCTCGTGCGGAACTCCTCGTCGCGCGCGATTGTCGAATCGATGTCGATCTCGTCGACGATCGCCCCGCCCCGCGCCGCGAGCGCCAGAATGCGCGTCGAGAGATAGACGCTCTCGTAAATGGAATGGGTGACGAAGACGATCGTCGTTTCGAGCCTTTGTTTCATGGCGAGGAGATCGTCGCCGAGCCGAAAGCGCGTCACCTCGTCGAGCGCGGCGAAGGGCTCGTCCATCAACAAGAGCTTGGGCCGCGTGACCAGGGCGCGGGCGATGGCGACGCGCATCTTCATGCCGCCGGAGAGCTGGCGCGGCAGCGCCGTCTCGAACTCCGCGAGACCGACGAGAGCGAGCGTCTCGCGCACCAGCGGCGCGGCGTTGTCGCGCGTTTTGCCGGCGAGGCGCAGCGGCAGATAGACATTGGAGAAGACGTCGGCCCAGGGCAGCAGCGTCGCCTCCTGGAACACGAAGCCGATATTATGCGCCGCCGATGGGTCGCGCCAGTCGATGGCGCCGGCGCTCGGCGCCGCAAGGCCGGCGATGAGCCGCAGCGCCGTCGATTTGCCGCAGCCCGAAGGCCCGAGCAGGGTGAGAAACTCCGCGTCGCGAAGATCGAGATCGAAATGCTCGAGCGCGGCGACGCCATTGGCGAAGCTCTTGCCGACGCCGCGCAGCGAGACCAGCGGCCGCGCCTCGGTCTCGACAACCGCCGTCACGGCGCCCCCGCCGCCCGCGAGGGCCGCAGTTCCAGCCCGACCTTCTTATTCACGAAGCGAGTCGTATAGCCTTGGGCGATGTCGAGATCGGCCGGGAAGACGCCGGCCTTGGCCATTTTCTCGAAGAAGCTGCGCGCGCGCGCGTCGGTCATCGCGCCAATGCCGAGGGTGAGGGAATCGCCGGAATCGACGATGCCGCGCTCTTTCAGCTTCTCGACCGAATAAGCGAGCTGGCCCTCGGACATTTCTGGATTGTCCTTGCGGATCGCGGCGTTGGCGGCGGAATTATCGCCATAGAGATAATGATACCAGCCGATGATGGAGGCGTCGACGAAACGCTGCACGAGATCGGCCTTGGCCGCGATCGTCTCCTTGCGCGTCTCGATCGTCGTCGAATAGCTGTCATAGCCATAATCGGCGAGCAGGAAGACATTGGGCTCGAAGCCGCCCTGACGGGCGATCTCGAAAGGCTCGGAGGTCAGATAGCCCTGCTGGATCGACTTCTTGTCGGCGAGGAAGGGCGCCGAGTTGAAAGTATAGGGCTTGATCTTCTCTTCCTTGAAGCCATAGGCCTGCTTCAGCCATTGATAGACAGAGACGAGATTGTCATTGCCGACGAAGGCGGTCGCCTTGGGCAGATCCTCGAAACGGTCGAAGCCCTCGCCCGGATGCGACATGAAGACGATCGGGTCCTTCTGGAAAATGGCCGCGACGGCGACGATGGGCGCCTTCTGTTGCACGGCGGAGAAGGTCTGGATGAGATTGGCGCCCATGCAGAAATCGACGCGGCCGGCGGCGAGCAGCAGCCGCGCGTTGGATTGCGGGCCGCCCTGCAGAATGGTGACGTCGAGGCCATATTTGGCGTAAGTGCCGTCGACGAGCGCCTGATAGAAGCCGCCATGCTCGGCCTGCGCCCGCCAATTGGTGGCGAAGGAGACCTTGTCCAGCGCCAAGGCCGGGAGGGCGGCGAAGATGAAAACCAAGGCCGCGATCTTTGCTGTGAAGCGTTTCGTCATCGACTGCCTCATCTTAATTTTTCAACAGACGTGGGGCTCTCCCTTCTCCCACTTGTGGGAGAAGGTGGCCCGGCGAAGCCGGGTCGGATGAGGGCCCTTCGTGTCCTTGCGGTGAAATGAACCACGAAGACACAAAGAGCAGGAAGAAGACGCGAGGCCGACGAGCCCTCATCCGACCTCGCTTCGCGAGGCCACCTTCTCCCGCAAGCGGGAGAAGGATTACGCGCCCCACGGCGTCGCTATGGCGAACTGCATTCGAAAGGTCTACCCTTCTCCCCATGCTCCCGTCCCGCTATTGGATCGACCTCACAACCAACGACTTCCGCGACCTCGACATGGGGCGCGTCATCGCCGTGCTGCCCATCGCCGCGGTGGAGCAGCATGGGCCGCATCTGCCGGTCGGCGTCGACTCGGCGATCATGCGCGGCATGATCGAGCGCGTCGTGGACCGCCTGCGGGAGGATCTCGACGCGCTGTTCCTGCCATTGCAGGCGATCGGCGTCTCCATCGAGCATGGCGATTTTCCCGGCACGCTCTCCCTCTCGCATGAGACGGCGCTGCGCCTCCTCGGCGAATTGGGCGCAGGCGTCGCCCGCGCCGGCTGCCGCAAGCTCGTACTCCTCAATTCGCACGGGGGCAACTCGGCGCTCCTCTCGCAGGCCGCGTTGGAGCTGCGCGCCCGCCATGAGCTGCTCGCCGTCTCCTGCTCCTGGCACCGCTTCGGCTATCCGGATGGGCTGTTCGGCGAGGAGGAGATCCGCCTCGGCATTCATGGCGGGGAGATCGAGACCTCGCTGATGCTCTCGCTCGCGCCGGATTTCGTGGATATGGCGCGGGCGCGGCATTTCCGCTCCGCGAGCCTCGATTTCGAGCGCGATTTCACCTGGCTGCGCGCCGACCGGCCGATCGGCTTCGGCTGGATGACGCAGGACCTCTCCAAGGAGGGCGCGATCGGCGACGCCGCGGCGGCGAGCGCCGCCAAGGGCGAGGCCGCCGCCGATTATTGGGCGACCGCTTTCGTCGAGCTTCTGCGCGACGTCGAAGCCTTCGATCTCGAGCGTTTCGCCGGCGATCCGCCGAAATAGGGAACCGCGGCTCCAGCCGGAAAACGCCACAGCTAAGCGGCCTTCCGCCGCCTTTGGAGGCTTTCGCCTGGGCGCGGTTCGGTCTACAAAGCGCGCAACCGCGCAGCCAGACGCTCTAAAGAGGCCGACATGACCGAAATCATCGATATCCACGCCCGCGAGATACTCGATTCGCGCGGCAATCCCACGGTCGAGGTCGAGGTCACGCTGGAGGACGGCTCCTTCGGCCGCGCCGCAGTGCCCTCCGGCGCCTCGACCGGCGCCCATGAGGCGGTGGAGAAGCGCGACGGCGACAAGACCCGCTACCTCGGCAAGGGCGTGCTGGACGCGGTGCAGAGCGTCAATGAGGACATCGCGGCCGAGCTCACCGGATTCGAGGCCGAGGATCAGGTCGCGGTCGACGAGGCGCTGATCGAGCTCGATGACACGCCGAACAAATCGCGGCTCGGCGCCAACGCCATTCTGGGCGTCTCGCTCGCCGTCGCCAAGGCCGCCGCCGACGCCTCCTCCCTACCGCTCTACCGCTATATTGGCGGCGTGCAGGCGCGCGTGCTGCCGGTGCCGATGATGAACATCATCAATGGCGGCGTCCACGCCGACAATCCGATCGACTTTCAGGAATTCATGATCCTGCCGGTCGGCGCGCCGACGGTGCGCGAGGCGATCCGCTGGGGCGCGGAAGTTTTCCACACGCTGAAAGCCGCGCTGAAGAAGGCCGGCCTTTCCACCTCCGTGGGCGACGAGGGCGGCTTCGCCCCCAATCTCCCCTCCGCGGAGGCGGCGCTCGACGTCATCGTCGAGGCGATCGTGACGGCGGGCTTCGTGCCGGGCGAGGACATTTATCTCGGCGCCGACGTCGCCTCGACCGAGTTCTTCAAGAACGGCAAATATGTCTATGAGGGCGAGAAGACGACGCGCACGGTCGAGGAGCAGGTCGCCTATCTGGCGAAGCTCGTCGAGGCCTATCCGATCGTCACCATAGAAGACGGCATGGCCGAGGACGATTGGGAGGGCTGGCGCCTCCTGACCGACACGCTCGGCGACAAGATCCAGCTCGTCGGCGACGACGTCTTCGTCACCAATGTCGATCGGCTGGCGCGCGGCATAGACGAGGACGTCGCCAATTCGCTGCTGGTCAAGGTCAATCAGATCGGCACGCTGACCGAGACTCTCGCCGCCGTGGAGATGGCGCATCGCGCCGCCTATACGACGGTGATCTCGCATCGCTCCGGCGAGACGGAGGATTCGACGATCGCCGACATTGCGGTGGCGACCAACAGCGGCCAGATCAAGACCGGCTCGCTGGCGCGCTCGGACAGAGTGGCGAAATACAATCAGCTCATCCGCATCGAGGAAGAGCTCGGCCCGGCGGCGATCTACGCCGGCCGCAGCGCGCTGAAGGCGCTGGCCTAGAGCGCCCCCTCCCTTACCCTCCCCCCGCTCACGCAGGAGAGGGGATCGGCGACGTTACGCGAAACTTTGATGAAGGGCCGAATCTGCTCCCTCTCCCGCGAAGCGGGGGAGGGTCGGGGAGGGGCCCTTCGATACGGATATTCGGCTCTCCCCCATGCCCATGGAAAAGACCTTCGACCCCTCGACCATCGAAGCGCGGATGCGCGAGCTCTGGGAGGAGGCGGGCGCCTTTCGCGCCGGCCGGCCGGAGCGCGCCGGCGCGAAACCTTTTTCCATCGTCATTCCGCCGCCCAATGTCACCGGCTCGCTGCATATGGGCCATGCGCTCAACAATACGCTGCAGGACATTCTGGCGCGCTATCATCGAATGCGCGGCGACGACGTTCTGTGGCAGCCGGGCACTGACCACGCCGGCATAGCGACGCAAATGGTCGTCGAGCGCAAGCTCATGGAGCGCCAGCAGCATCGCCGCGAATTGGGCCGCGCCAAATTCCTGGAGGAAGTCTGGGCCTGGAAGGCCGAGTCGGGCGGCGTCATCGTCGAGCAGCTGAAGCGCCTCGGCGCCTCCTGCGACTGGTCGCGCGAGCGATTCACGCTGGACGAAGGACTTTCCCGCGCGGTGGTGAAAGTCTTCGTGCAGCTCTATCGCGACGGGCTCATCTACAAGGACAAGCGCCTCGTCAATTGGGATCCGAAGCTCTTGACCGC
The DNA here is from genome assembly GCF_009811655.1 of Methylosinus sp. Ce-a6. Classification (GTDB taxonomy): domain Bacteria; phylum Pseudomonadota; class Alphaproteobacteria; order Rhizobiales; family Beijerinckiaceae; genus Methylosinus. The sequence goes on from NZ_BGJX01000002.1 coordinate 26,194, forward strand.
CATCTCCGATCTCGAGGTGCAGCAGATCGAGGTGAAGGGTCATCTCTGGCACTTCAAATATCCGATCGTCTATCACGACGGCCATCCGACCGGCGAATACATCACAGTGGCGACGACGCGCCCCGAGACCATGCTCGGCGACACGGCGGTGGCCGTGCATCCAAAGGACGAGCGCTACGAGAAGCTCATCGGCAAGAATGTGCGCCTGCCGCTGGTCGGGCGCCTCATCCCCATCGTCGCCGACGAATATTCCGACCCCGAGAAGGGCACCGGCGCGGTGAAGATCACCCCGGCGCATGACTTCAACGATTTCGAGGTCGGCCGCCGGCACGGGCTGCGTCTCATCAATGTGCTCGACGCCGAAGCCTGCGTGACGCTGAAGGACAATCACGATTTCTTCGAGCATGTCGCGCCCTCTCCCGAGCTCGACATGACCGTCGCAGCGCTGCATGGCCTCGACCGCAACGCCGCACGCGCGCGCGTCGTGGCGATGATGGAGGAGCGCGAGCTGCTCGCCGAAGTGTCGGACCATAAGCACATGGTCCCGCATGGCGACCGCTCCGGCGCCGTGCTGGAGCCGCGCTTGACCGACCAATGGTATGTCGACGCCAAGACGCTCGCCGGACCGGCGCTCGAGGCCGTGCGCTCCGGCCGCACCAATTTCGTGCCGAAGAATTGGGAGAAGACCTATTACGAGTGGCTGGAGAACATCCAGCCCTGGTGTGTGTCGCGCCAGCTCTGGTGGGGCCATCGCATTCCGGCGTGGTATGACGAAGACGGCAATGTCTTTGTCGAGGACAGCGAAGAAGCGGCCCTCGCCGCCGCGCGGCAAAAACACGGAAGCGACGTTGCGCTGACGCGCGACGAGGATGTGCTCGACACCTGGTTCTCTTCCGCGCTCTGGCCTTTCTCGACGCTCGGCTGGCCGGACGAGACGAAGGAGCTTTCGCGCTTCTATCCCACTAATGTGCTGGTGACGGGCTTCGACATCATCTTCTTCTGGGTCGCCCGCATGATGATGATGGGCCTCTATTTCAAAAAAGAGGTTCCCTTCCACGACGTCTACATTCACGCCCTCGTCCGCGACGAGAAGGGCGCGAAAATGTCGAAGTCGAAGGGCAATGTCATCGACCCGCTGCATCTCATCAACGAATATGGCGCCGATGCGCTGCGCTTCACGCTCGCCGCCATGGCGGCGCAGGGACGCGACATAAAGCTCTCGACGCAGCGCGTCGAAGGCTATCGCAATTTCGCGACCAAGCTGTGGAACGCCTCGCGCTTCGCCGAGATCAACGGCTGCGCGCGCGTCGAAGGCTTCGATCCGAAGAACAACCAGATCACGCTCAATCGCTGGATCGTCAGCGAGGCCGCGCGCGCCGCCGCCGAAGTCGCCGCGGCGATCGAGGCCTATCGCTTCAACGACGCGGCGGGCGCGGCCTATCGCTTCGTCTGGAACGTGTTCTGCGACTGGTATTTGGAGTTGGCGAAGCCCCTGCTGCAAGGCGAGGACGGCGCCGCCAAGGACGAGACGCGCGCGACGGCGGCCTTTCTGCTCGATCAAGTCTATGCGCTGCTGCATCCCTTCATGCCCTTCATCACCGAGGAGCTGTGGGGCATAAAGGGCTTCGAGGGCCCGGCGCGCGAGACGCCGCTGGCGCTGGCGCAATGGCCCGATCTCGCCGGACTCGAGGACGCGGCCGCGGAAGCGGAAATCGGCTGGATCGTCGATCTCGTCTCGGAAGTGCGCTCCGTGCGCTCGGAGATGAATCTGCCCGCCGGCGCGGAAGTGCCGCTCGCTCTCGTCGGCGCCGACGCCGACGTGCAGGCGCGGGTGAAACGCTGGGACGAGACGACGCGCAAGCTCGCGCGCCTCTCGCAGATCAGCTTCGTCGACGCCGGGCCCAAGAGCAGCGCGCAGCTCATCGTGCGCGGCGTTCTGGCGGCCATCCCGCTCGAGGGCGTCATCGACTTCGCTGCGGAGAAGGCGCGTCTCGCCAAGGAGACCGCCAAGCTCGAGAGCGAGGCGAAGAAGATCGAGGCCAAGCTCGGCAACGCCGATTTCGTCGCGCGCGCGCCGGAAGAGGTTGTGGAGGAAAATCGCGAGCGCCTCGAGGAAACGCGCGCGCGCATAGAGAAGCTGACGGCGGCGGCGAAGCGGCTCGGCTGAGGAGCCCATCCTTCAATCGGGCGGAAAAAATCGCGGGCGGAAAAAATCACACTAATCTGCGAGATGAGGAGCGCCGTTCCGCGCGACCGAAGCTTCGCTGACGATATCGTCGATCGCGCGACGCACGATCTCCTCGAGAATGGCCGGACCGTCGCGCCCCATGGCGTAGAGCGCATCGTCCACATTCTGCTCCACCATATGGAGAAAGAGCGCATCCGGCCGCTCGCGTCCCGACTGGGCGAGGGAGGCGTCGCATAAAGCGCGAACGAATTGAGCGCGCGTCGCCAGAAGCGTCTTCGCCAAAGACAAAGCGAGCGCGAATTGCCGCTCGCCATTTGGCGCGCCTCCGCGCGGAGCCGCGCCGGGCCTCTGCATCGCCCGATTGTCATTGCCTATGGGCGGGAGGCCCGATCCTGCGGCGCGGCGGCGATTGCATCGTCCGGGCAATTCCGCGAAACGCGCCGAGGCTCTAACAAAGTCTTTCCAACTATAAATCATGGGCGCAACAAGCCGCACGGTGACACGCCACATCCGGCGTGTTAACCGTAAATGGAAACAAGCTCTGCGCCGAAAATCCCGCATTCGCTCGCCTCTGTCAAGCATATATGAGATCATGTGTGCCGGAAACGAAAATATATCCCGTATTCGACAGGGCCGGCCTCGCGCACAGATTGGGCCAAGCGGTCGATCTGGCGGGCGGTCCCTCCAAAATCCTGCGGGACGCCGGCGTCACCTCCTCCACCTATAGCCGCTATCTCAATGGGGAAAGCGAGGCGTCGGCCGAGAAGCTCGGCCGGATCGCCGAAGCGGCGGGGGTCTCGCTCGACTGGCTGATTCTCGACCGCGGCCCTCCCATATTCGAGGCCGGCGCGCCGCCTCCGGCGATGCCTCTCGGCCCGGATATGGCGCAAATCCCCCTGTGCCGGATCGGCGAGGAAGGCGGCGGCGAACTGGCGGGAGGCGAGAAGCTCGCCCTCCCGCGCGCGCTGCTGCGGCGTCTGGGAACCGAGGCGGAGGCGCTCGAATTCATGCGCGCGCGCGGCGACTCCATGCGCCCGACGATAGAGGACGGAGCGATCGTGTTGATCGACCGCTCGCAGCGGGACATTATCGGCGACGCGATCTATCTCGTCTCGCTCGACGGCGCACCGCTGATCCGGCGCGTGCGCCGCAATGTCGATGGCGCGATCTCGCTCATCTCCGACAATCGCGCCTGCTACGAGCCCGAGCGATTGGAGCGCGCCGACGCCGACAGGCTGCGCGTGCACGGCCGTATCCGCTGGACCGAGACGCTGCTCTAAACGCTCGCGCCTCTCCGGCGGGCCGCCGGGGGTATCCATGGCGCGGGATCGGGGCTATCTTGCCACGCCCTTGCCGCCCTCTCGCCGAGAGGGCTCGGCGCCACCAGCTCCTCCCGCGATGACTCTCACACACAAGCCCGTCGGTCCCGGCAGCCACGTCTTTCTCGTCGACGGCTCGTCCTTCGTCTTTCGCGCCTATTTCCAGTCCATCCGCCAGGACGCGAAATATAATTACCGCGCCGACCGCCTGCCGACCGGCGCCGTGCGGCTCTTCTGCGCCAAGCTGTTTCAATTCATCCGCGAGGGCGCGGCGGATGTCATGCCCACGCATCTCGCCATCATCTTCGACAAATCGGAGAACTCCTTCCGCAAGGAAATCTATCCCGACTACAAGGCCCATCGTCAGGACCCGCCCGCCGATCTCGTTCCGCAATTTCCCTTGATGCGGGCCGCCGTGCGCGCCTTCGGCCTTCTGCCGATCGAGCAGGACGTCTATGAGGCGGACGATCTCATCGCCACTTATGCCCGCCAAGCGCGCGCGCGCGGCGCCGATGTGCTGATCGTCTCCGCCGACAAGGATCTGATGCAGCTCATCGACGACAAAGTGTCGATGTACGATCCCGCCTCTGGAACGGCGGGGGCGAAGGGCGCACGCGAGGAGCGGCGCATCGGCTATGAAGAAGTCGTCGACTATTTCGGCGTGCCGCCGGAAAAGGTGGTGGATGTGCAGGCGCTCGCCGGCGATTCCACCGACAATGTGCCCGGCGCCAAGGGCATAGGCGTCAAGACCGCCGCGCAGCTCATCAATGAATATGGCGATCTCGACACGCTGCTCGCGCGCGCCGGCGAGATCAAGCAGCCCAAACGCCGCGAGGCGCTGACCGATCCTGCGAGCGTCGCGCTGATCCGCACCTCGCAAAAGCTCGTGAAGCTCGTCGACGACGCGCCGCTCGAGATTCCGCTGGACGATCTCGGCCTGCATCAGCCGGACGGCAAGTCGCTCGTCGCCTTTCTCCAGGCGATGGAGTTCACGCAGCTCACGCGACGCGCGGCGGAGACTTATGGCGTCGAAGCGAACGAGATCGAGCCGGACCCGGCTTTCGTCGGCCCGGCGGGCTGGCGCGCGCGCAATGGCGAGGTCGCCGAGGCGCCGGCCCTGCCCGCGCCGCCCGCGCCCGCCGCCGCTCTGCCGACACGAGGCGAGCGAGGCGCCTTCACGCCGGCCGCGCTCGCCGAGGCGCGACGCGAGCAAGGCGTCGCGACGAAGATCGACCGCTCGCTCTATGAGACGGTGACGACTCTGGAGCGCCTGGACGCCTGGATCGGGCAAGCCTTCGCCGCCGGCGTCGTCGCCATGGACACGGAGACGACCTCGCTCGATCCCATGTCCTGCGATCTCGTCGGCGTCTCGCTCGCCACGGCGCCGGGCCGCGCCTGCTATATTCCGTTGCAGCATGTCTCGCCCGCCGGCGCCGATCTGCTCGGCGCCGAGCCGCCGCCCGCGCAAATTCCCTTTGCGGAAGCGCTCGCGCGCTTGAAGCCGCTGCTCGAAGCGACGAGCGTGCTGAAGATCGCGCATAATATGAAATACGATCTCCTCGTTCTGGCCTGCTGCGGCATAGATGTCGCGCCGATCGAGGACACGATGCTCGTCTCTTACGTGCTCGACGCCGGCCGCAACAATCACGGCCTCGACGAGCTCTCCAAGAAGCATCTCGGCCACGAATGCATTCCCTTCTCCGCCGTCGCCGGCTCGGGCCGCACATTCATCGGCTTCGCGCGCGTGCCGCTCGACAGAGCGACGGAATATGCGGCGGAGGACGCCGATGTCGCGCTGCGCCTGTGGCGCGTGCTGAAGCCGCGCCTCGCCGCCGAGCATATGACGAGCGTCTATGAGACGCTGGAGCGCCCCATGGTCTGCGTGCTCGCGAAGATGGAGCGGCGCGGCGTCGCCATCGATCGCAATATTCTCTCGCGCCTCTCGGGAGAATTCGCGCAGGACATGGCGCGGCTGGAGGCCGAGATCTACGAGCTCGCCGGCCAGAGCTTCAATCTCGGCTCGCCCAAGCAATTGGGCGATATTCTCTTCGGCAAGATGGGCTTGCCCGGCGCGAAGAAGACCGCGACCGGCGCCTGGTCGACCTCGGCGAGCGTGCTCGACGAATTGGCCGAAAGCGGCAATACATTCGCCGCGCGCATTCTCGACTGGCGGCAGCTCTCCAAGCTCAAATCCACTTATACCGACGCGCTGCCTTCCTTCGTCAATCCGACGACGCATCGCGTCCACACCTCATACGCGCTCGCCGCGACGACGACCGGGCGGCTCTCCTCCTCGGACCCCAATCTGCAGAACATTCCGGTGCGCAACGAGGCCGGACGCAAGATTCGCACGGCCTTCGTCGCCGAGCGCGGGAATGCGCTGATCTCGGCGGATTATTCGCAGATCGAATTGCGCCTGCTCGCGCATATCGCCGATATTCCGCAATTGCGGCAGGCCTTCGCCGATGGAATCGACATTCATGCGATGACGGCGAGCGAAATGTTCGGCGTGCCGGTGCAGGGAATGCCCTCGGAAGTGCGCCGTCGCGCCAAGGCGATCAACTTCGGCATCATCTATGGCATTTCCGCCTTCGGCCTCGCCAATCAGCTCTCCATTCCGCGCGAGGAGGCGGCGGCCTATATCAAGCGCTATTTCGAGCGTTTCCCCGGCATTCGCGATTATATGGACATGACGCGCAAGGCCGTGCGGGAAAACGGCGTCGTCACGACGATCTTCGGACGCAAATGCCATTTCCCGCGCATCGGCTCCTCCAACGCCTCGGAGCGCGCCTTTTTCGAGCGCGCGGCGATCAATGCGCCCATTCAAGGAGCGGCGGCCGACATCATCCGCCGCGCCATGGCGCGCATGGACGAAGCGCTGACGCAGGAAAAGCTCCGCGCGCGCATGTTGCTGCAAGTGCATGACGAATTGGTGTTCGAGGCGCCGAAGGAGGAGACCGAGGCGACGATCCGCCTCGTCAAGCGCGTGATGGAAGAGGCGCCGCATCCGGCGGTCATGCTCTCCGTGCCGCTGCAAGTGGAAGCCCGCGCCGCCCATAATTGGGACGAGGCGCATTGATTCACTGCCCTTCCTTCTCCCGCCTGCGGGAGAAGGTGGCCCGGCGAAGCCGGGTCGGATGAGGGCCGCCGCGGTTCGCAGCGCCTCGCATTACAAATATCACGGCGGCGGATGGAGCCCTCATCCGACCCTCGCTGACGCGCGGGCCACCTTCTCCCACGAGTGGGAGAAGGAGCGCGCGGCGAGACTCTCGACTTATCGGCTCACAGCCCCGTGTCGTCGCGCGGCTGCTCGCTCTTCTCGAGCCCAATGCCGAAGCGCGCCCACAATTGCTCGTGGACGTAATAGAGCGCGATCTTGGAGACGATCTCCGCGCCGGTGATCGCCGCCGCGATTTTCGAATCCTGCGTGAAGAGATAAGCGACGCCGAAGGTGACGAGGCTTCCCGGCACGCGCCAGGACAGGGATTTGATGAGGCTGCGCAGCGGCGTCTGACGCAAGAGCTCCGGCGGCGGAACGCCCTCCATGGAGGCGTAGCTCGCCTCGACGCCATTGCGCGCGCTGCGCTCCGTCCAGGCCGATCGCTGCACCATGCCGACGGCGACCGTCTCATTGGTCACGCGATCGATGAGGATGAAGCCGCCGGTCTCGCGATTGTCCTCGTAGAGATCGCAAGCGATGGCCGAATCGAGCCACAGCTCCGCCTCGCCGATCTCATTGAAGGCGAGCGTCACGCTCGGATCATCGAGCGGCTCGGCGAGCCCCGTCTCGATCTTGATGTGAGACGAGACCTGCTTCACGAAAGCCGGAGTCGTGCGCGTGCCGAGCTTCAGCAGATAGCTCTTCTCGACGGCGAGCGGCTCGCGCACGAGCCACAGGAGCTTGGCCGACAGACGATCGCCGATCTTGGCCGGCGACACGGGCGAGGCCAGCATGTCGCCCCGCGAAATATCGATCTCCTCCGTGAGCGTCAGCGTGACCGACTGGCCCGCCACCGCATGGGCGAGATCGCCGTCATAGGTGACGATGCGCGCGATCGTCGTATCGCGTCCCGAAGGCAATATGCGCACAATGTCGCCCGGCTTCACATTGCCGCCGGCGATGAAGCCGGAAAAGCCGCGGAAGTCGTGGCTCGGGCGGTTCACCCATTGCACGGGGAAACGGAAAGGCAACACGCGCGCATTGTCGTCCGCCGCGACATTCTCGAGATAGGCGAGCAGCGGCGGACCGGAATACCAGTCCATCATTTTGCTGGCGTGCACGAGATTGTCGCCGTCCTTGGCGACGAGCGGAATGACGGCGATGGTGAGAAAGCGCAAATGCTCGGCGAAGGCGCGGAAATCGCGCTCGATCGCCGCGAATGTCTCCTGCGAATAGGAGACGAGATCCATCTTGTTGACGGCGACGACGACATGGCGCACGCCGAGCATGGAGACGATGACGCTGTGGCGGCGCGTCTGGTCGAGCAGGCCTTTGCGCGCGTCGACGAGCAGCACGGCGAGCTCGGCGGTCGAGGCGCCCGTCGCCATATTGCGCGTATATTGCACATGGCCGGGCGTGTCGGCGACGATGAATTTGCGCTTCTCCGTCGCGAAATAGCGATAGGCCACATCGATGGTGATGCCCTGCTCGCGCTCCGCCGCGAGACCGTCGACGAGCAGCGCGAAATCGAGATCGTCGCCCTGCGTGCCGTGCTTTTTCGAGTCGCGCTCGAGCGCGGCGAGAAGATCGTCGGGCGCGAGATCGGCATCATAGAGCAGGCGGCCGATGAGCGTCGACTTGCCGTCGTCCACCGAGCCGCAGGTGATGAAGCGCAGCAAGGGCTTGTCGGCGGGCGCCGGCCCGGCGGGCGCGCGCAGCGGCGCAGGCGTGGCGAGGCCGCCGTGCATCAAAAATAACCCTCCTGCTTCTTCTGCTCCATGGAGGAGGAGCCGTCATGGTCGATGAGGCGGCCTTGGCGCTCGGAAGAGCGGCTCGCGCGCATCTCGGCGATGATTTCTTCCAGCGTCGCCGCGGCGCTGTCTATGGCGCCGGTCAGCGGATAGCAGCCGAGCGTGCGGAAGCGCACCATTCTGTTCTCTATGGTCTCGCCGGGACGCAGCTTCAGCCGATCGTCGTCGACCATGATGAGCATTCCGTCGCGATTGACGACGGGCCGCTCCTTGGCGAAATAGAGCGGCACGACGTCTATGCCCTCGCGCGCGATATAGTCCCACACATCCGCCTCGGTCCAATTGGACAGCGGAAACACGCGCAGGCTCTCGCCCGGCCCCTTGCGGGCGTTGTAGAGCCGCCAGAATTCCGGACGCTGCGCCTTGGGGTCCCAGCGATGCTGGGCGTTGCGGAAGGAGAGCACGCGCTCCTTGGCGCGGGATTTTTCCTCGTCGCGGCGCGCGCCGCCGAAGGCCGCGTCGAATTTCCATTTGTCGAGCGCCTGTTTCAGCGCGTCGGTCTTCATGATCTGCGTATGGAGCTGCGATCCATGCACGGTGGGGTCGATATTCATCGCGACCCCTTCCGGATTTGTGTAGACGATGAGCTCCATGCCCGTCTCGGCGGCGCGGCGGTCGCGAAAGGCGATCATCTCGCGGAACTTCCATGTCGTGTCGACATGCAGCAGCGGAAAGGGCGGCTTCGACGGATAGAAGGCTTTCATGGCGATGTGCAGCATCACCGCCGAATCCTTGCCGATCGAATAGAGCATCACCGGCCGTTCGCATTCGGCGACGACCTCGCGCAGGATGTGAATGCTCTCCGCCTCCAGCCGATCGAGATGGCCGAGCGGCTTGGCCGCGAGCGCATTCATCGCGAGCCCTCCGGCGCCGGACCGCGCGTCAGGCGCCCGTCCGGACCGACATGCAGGCCGCACTCTTTCTTCTCGTCCTCTTCCCACCACCAGCGGCCGGCGCGCTCGCTCTCGCCGGGCTGCACCGCGCGCGTGCAAGGCGCGCAACCGATGGAGAGAAAGCCTTTGGCGTGCAGATCATTCACCGGCACGCTGAGCTCCTCGGTCGCCGCGACGATCGCCTCGCGCGTGTAATCGGCGAGCGGATTGAGCTTGACGAGCTTGCGGCCAGCATCGAATTCGACGAGGCCGACGGCCTCGCGCGCCTGCGACTGATCGGCGCGCAGCCCCGTCACCCAGGCGGAGACGCCGGCGAGCAGGCGCGACAGCGGCTCCACCTTTCGAATGTGGCAGCAGGCCTTGCGATTCTCGACGGAGCGATAGAAGCCGTTGATCCCATGCTCGGCGACGAAATCCGCGAGCGGCGCCGCCTGCGGAAAGACCGCATGAATGCGCCGCGCATAGCGCGCCTCGGTCTTTTCCCAGAGCTCGATCGTCTCCTCGAAGAGGCGGCCGGTGTCGATCGTCGCCACATCGATATCGAGCCCTTGCGTGAAGATCGAATGGGTGACGAGCTGATCCTCTATGCCGAAGCTCGTCGTGAAGACGATGCGGCCGGGAATGAGCTCGCGCGCGAGCCTCAGCCTATGATCGAGATCGAGCGCGGCGAGACGCGGCGCGAGAATGTCGACGAGCGAAGGCTTGGCGTGATGGGCGTGCCGCCGCTGCTCGAGAATAGACGCGCCGCCGGGAATGCCGCGCTGATAGGAAAGGCTGCGCGCATGCAGCGCCTTCGCCCAATTGGCTTCGCCATGATGGGCGGCGAGATCGTCGGGAATTTCGATCGCGTCGAAACCGCAGCCGATCGCATGTAGATATTGATCCGGCGTCAGCCTGCCGCTCGCGCGCAATTCCCCCGAGAACCCTTCACGGCGCAACAGGCGGGCGAGCGAGAAGCCGCGCCCGTCGGTGAAAGCCGGAAAAGCGATGTCGACGAGCGCGAGCCGCGACAGATGAGGCGCGAGCGTCTTCGGATCGGCGGTGTTGGCGATATAGACGCCGACCGCAGCGAGCCGCGGATCGTCGAGCGCGGCGGCCGCGCGGGCGAGCGAGACGATGACCTTGCCAAAGCCGGGCAGAGATTCCTCATCGGCGAGGCGGCGCCACTCGTCGGCGATGAAAGCGCCGTCAGATACCAGAGCCATCCTCGCCCTCCCGGCGCGCCGATTCCTTGAAGCGCTTATGGCCCAAGCGTCGCCATGTGTCGATGAAAGCCTCGCCGTCGCGCCGCTCGGCGAGATAGAATTGCACGAGGCTCTCGATCACATCGGGAACCTCTTCCGCCGAAACGCCGGGTCCGAGCAATTCGCCGATCGAGGCTTCGAGCGTCGGATCGCCGCCGAGCGTGATCTGATAGGATTCGACGCCCTTCTTCTCGAGGCCGAGAATGCCGATCGCGCCGACGTGATGATGTCCGCAGGCGTTGATGCAGCCGGAAATCTTGATGCCGAGCTTGCCGATGAGCCTCTGCTGCTCGAGATCGGCGAAGCGCTGCGAGATCGCCTGAGCGATCGGAATGGAGCGCGCCGTCGCCAGCGCGCAATAGTCCAGCCCCGGGCAGGAGATGATGTCGCTGATGAGCCCGGCGTTGGCGGTCGCGAGGCCCACCGCCTCGAGATCGCGCCACAGAGCGAAGAGATCATCCTGCTTCACATGCGGGAGAATGATGTTCTGCTCATGGCTGACGCGCAATTCGCCAAAGCCATATTTATCCGCGGCGTCGGCCAGCGCGCGCATCTGCCCGGAGGCGGCGTCGCCCGGAATGCCGCCGATCGGCTTCAGCGAGACCGTGACGATGGCGTAGCCGGAAATCTTGTGAGGCGCGACATTCACCGCGGCGAAAGCGGCGAATTCGGCATTCTCCGTCTTCGCCTTTTCGAACGCCTCGGAACGCGCGGGCGGAGCCTCATAGGGCGGCGGCGAGAAAGCGGCGACGACGCGCGCGAATTCCTGCGCGTCATAGGCGAAAGGCGCGCGGTCCATTGCGGCGAATTCCGCCTCCACCTGAGAGCGGATCTCGTCCAGCCCGGTCTCATGCACCAAAATCTTGATGCGGGCTTTATATTTGTTGTCGCGGCGGCCGAAGCGGTTGTAGACGCGCAGGATCGCCTCGAGATAGGCGAGCAGATCGGCGCGCGGCAGAAACTCGCGCAACAGCTTGCCGACGAAGGGCGTGCGGCCGAGCCCGCCGCCGATGATCACCTCATAGCCGATCGCGCCGGCCGCGCTCTTCACGATGCGCAGACCGATGTCGTGGATCTTGATCGCCGCGCGGTCATGCTCGGCGCCGCTCACCGCGATCTTGAACTTGCGCGGCAGAAAGCTGAATTCCGCATGGGCGCTCGACCATTGGCGCAGGAATTCCGCCGTCGGGCGCGGATCTTCGATCTCATCCGCCGCGACGCCGGAAAAATGATCGGCCGTGACATTGCGGATGCAATTGCCCGAGGTCTGGATCGCATGCATGTCGACATCGGCCAACGCCTCGAGCATATCGGGGACATCGACGAGCTTCGGCCAATTGAATTGCAGATTCTGCCGCGTGGTGAAATGGCCGTAGCCCTGGTCCCATTTGTCGGCGATATAGGCGAGCTGGCGCATTTGCCGCGAAGTCAGCGAGCCATAGGGAATGGCGACGCGCAGCATATAGGCGTGCAATTGCAGATAGAGCCCGTTCATCAGGCGGAATGGGCGAAATTCGTCCTCGGTCAGCGCGCCGGCGAGGCGGCGCTCCACTTGGCCGCGGAACTCGGCGACGCGCTCGCGCACAAAGGCGCGATCATAATCGTCATAGGCGTAGATCGTCGGCGCGGCGTTGGGACGCGGCGGCAGGGCTGGATCATGCGCAGTCATCGGCCATCCCCAGATCGTTGCAGCCACGCCTGTTTCCCGAGGTCGCGCCTGACGCTCGGGCCGACGGCGCGGAACCTCTCGCGAAAATGCAGCGGCGTCGGCTCCCCCGCCTCGCTCACCTCCACCTCGACGAGATAGGCGTCGACAACGCGATTGGCGGCGACATCCGCCTTGCCCTTGGCGTCGAGCGCCGCCGCCTCGGCGTCGTCATAAGCAATTTTCGCGCGCGAAGAATCGCGCTCCCAGCCCTCGGACCCCAGAAACACGACGTCGCCTTCGGCGAGGTCGGAAGCCAGAAGGATTTTCGGCTGGATTTTCAAATCGGTGGGCCGGGTCATGTCGGCTCCTTCACCAGAGTGAGCTTCAGCCCGTCGAGCTCGTCCGACCAGATGATCTGGCAGGAGAGCCGCGAAGTCTCGTGCAGAAAAGGCAGTTCGTCGAGCTTGTCGATCTCCTCCTCGCGCGGCGGCGCGACCTTGTCGGCCCATTCCGGATCGAGCACGATATGGCAGGCCGCGCAGGCGACCGCGCCGCCGCAGGTGCCTTCCATGCCCATTCCATAGTCGCGCAAAATCTCCATCAACCGCCAGCCTTCCACAGGCTCGAGTTCGTGGGTGACGCCTTCTGCGTCCTCGACACGGATCACGCTCATCCTTTTCTCCGAGCAGGCGCCTTCGCCGCCGTGGCGCCTTTCATTCGGCTGTCGGCCCTGCGCGAGCGTCTCGCGCGGGGCAATGCGGCCTCGCTGACCGCCGCTCGCAGCGACGACCGTCCAGAAAACCGCGATCCTTCGAAATTGCGCGACCTAAATATTCGAGGTCGCGAGAAAGTCAATTCACTATACGGCGTCGCGTCTTCGCGATAAACTACAAACAGCCTGCGTGATATCGGCCGGCGAGGTTTCGATCGCGGCGACGCCGTCGAGAAAAGGCGAGGCGCGCGCAACGCATAAATGGTAAGGAATTTCTGTTCCTGCGGCCCAAGCTCGGGCACGAGCGATATAGGTGCTAAGCCATGGCTCAACGACCGACCAAAGACTCCAAGCAGAGTTCGACAGACTCCAAGCCGAGTTCGACGCGTGAAGAGCGGCCGCCGATCGCGCGGGAGCGGGAAAAGGCGCCCGCGCTCGCTCCTCAGAGAAGCCGGCCGACGCTCATTCTGGTCGGCGCCGACAAAGGCGGGGTGGGCAAAACCACGATCGCGCGCGTGCTGCTCGACTATCTCGCCGCCAATAATGTCTTGAGCCGGGCCTTCGACACGGAGACGCCGCGCGGCACGCTCTATCGCTTTCATCCCGAGCAGACGAGCGTCGTCGACCTCACCTCGACCTCGGACCAGATGAAGATCATCGATACTCTGGCGACGGCTCAGGTCAAGGTCAGCATCGTCGACGTTCGCGCCGGCGGGCTGGAGCCGGCCTTGCAGGCGTTGCAGGATACGGGCTTTCTCGATGCGGTGGCGGAGGGAGAGGTCGGCTTCATTCTGTTCCATGTGCTCGGATCGTCCATCGCTTCGCTCGACGAGATCGCAGAAGTCGCGCCCTATGTCGAGGACGCGGACTATTTCCTCGTGAAGAACCATGTCAACGACACCACCTTTTTCGAATGGGACCCTGTGACGCACCGCAAATATTTCGAGAAAGTGGAGACGGCGGGCGAGATCACCATCCCCAAGCTCAATGAATTGTCCTATGAACAAGTGGAGATCGCCGGCGCGCCTTTCTCGACCTTCGTCGCCAATCGGACGGCGGAAGGAGAGCCGGCGGACCATTCCTTCGTCCTTCGTGGCTATGTCCGCACCTGGCAGAACAGGATCGCCGAGCAATTCGATCGCATCCGTCTGCTGGATCGGATCGCCGGGAGGGACGGCGCATAGCGCCGAAGTCGGGTGAACGGTCCGCGCGTGAGCCTCGGTCGGCGCCGAGAGAATGAGAAATGAGTCGACGCACTCTCGTGTTCGTCGCCTGTTCCCCGCATCCGCGTTCGGGCGTTTCGACGACCGCCCGGCTGCTGACGGACTTCTATCTCTCGCGCCGGGCCGAGGTCGAAGGATTCGACACCGATCCTCACGCACCGCGCTATCACGAATTGTTTCCGGATCGCACCCGCGTCATCGACACGGCCGACATAAGGGGCCAGATTTCCCTGTTCGATCGCCTGCTGGTCGATGACGGGATCCCCAAGATCGTCGACGTCTGGCAACGGTCCTATGACCGTTTCTTCACGACAGTGAAGGACATCGGCTTCGTAGAGGAGGCGCATCTGCGCGGCGTCGAGCCGATCCTTCTCTTTCACGCGGACCAGTCCGATTCCTCGCTCGCCAGCGCGCGCGCTCTCTCGGCGGCATGGCGGGATCTTCCTATGGTGGTAGTGCAGAACGAGGGCGCCGCGCCCTTGGGACCCTATGCGCATGAGACGCTCGGCTATTATCCGTCGACGCGCAGATTCGTCGTCGGCCCACTGGATGGCGCCGTGGCGAAAATCCTGGAGCAGCCGAATCTGTCGCTGAGCCGCGTGATCGTCTCGCCGCCGCCGGAAATGTCGATCGTCATCCGCGCGGCGCTGAAGGCATGGATCACCCCGATCTTCATGCAATTCCGCAGCTTCGAGCTGCGGCACGAGCTCGACGGCGCACAATTCCTGAAATAGGGCGACGCAGACGCATCCGTCTCGATCATATGACACGTCCGAGACTCGAGGCTTGAAAAAAGAAACGAGCCTGAAGGCTTGCACCCGGAATGCGCGGGCCGCAAGCCTTCAGGCTCGCTTTTCACATCGGCTGACGAGCCCCGGAGATCGCTCTCCAGGCCCATGGCTTCACAGCCCCAGAGCGGCCTTCAGCTCCTGCAACTGACTGAGCTTCTCGGCGGCGAGGCGGCGCGCCTCATCCGTCTTGGCGTCGGCCACATCCTCGCTCGCGTCCTTGATGTCGGCGCCGATCTTGGCGGCGTCGAGCTCGGCGACCGGAATGGCGTATTCGGCCAGAATGGTGAAGCCGCCGAGGCCGACGTCGGCGAAGCCGCCGCGCACGAACAGCTTCTCTTTCTTGCCGGCCTCGTCGATCTCGACGACGCCGGGCTTCAGCACGGTCATCACCGGCGCATGGTCTTTGAGAACCGTGAACAAGCCTTCGGCGCCCGGCGCGACGACGGCGTCCACCTCTCCCGAGAACAAGAGCTTCTCGGGAGAGACGAGTTCGAAGTGGAACGTGGCCATGAAGGGCTCCGTCGTCTATGCGGGATTTCGGAAAAGCGGGAACCGGCTTTCCGATTAAAATCCTGCAAAACCAAAGGACTCTGAGTGGACATGCGTTGGCGCGCCAACGCATGTCCACTTCAGTTATTGAGGATCAAGCCGCTTCCTTGGCGAGCTTGGCGGCCTTCTCGACCGCTTCCTCGATCGTGCCGACCATATAGAAGGCGGCCTCGGGGAGATGGTCGTATTGGCCCTCGACGAGGCCCTTGAAGCCCTTGATGGTGTCGGCGAGCGCGACGAGCTTGCCCGGCGCGCCGGTGAACACTTCGGCGACGTGGAAGGGCTGCGACAGGAAGCGCTCGATCTTGCGGGCGCGCGCCACGGTCAGCTTGTCCTCTTCCGAGAGCTCGTCCATGCCGAGAATGGCGATGATGTCTTGCAGCGACTTGTAGCGCTGCAGCGTCGACTGCACCTTGCGGGCGACCTCGTAATGCTCCTCGCCGACGATCGCCGGGGAGAGCATACGGGAGGTCGAGTCGAGCGGATCGACCGCCGGATAGATGCCCTTCTCGGCGATGGAGCGGTTGAGCACCGTCGTCGCGTCCAGATGGGCGAAGGAGGCGGCCGGCGCCGGGTCGGTCAGATCGTCGGCCGGCACGTAAATGGCCTGCACCGAGGTGATCGAGCCCTTGGTCGTCGTGGTGATGCGCTCCTGCAGCGCGCCCATATCGGTGGCGAGCGTCGGCTGATAGCCCACCGCCGAAGGAATGCGGCCGAGCAGAGCCGACACTTCCGAGCCCGCCTGGGTGAAGCGGAAGATATTGTCGACGAAGAACAGCACGTCCTGGCCCTTGTCGCGGAAGTCCTCGGCGACGGTGAGGCCGGTCAGCGCGACGCGAGCGCGGGCTCCCGGGGGCTCGTTCATCTGGCCATAGACCAGAGCGGCCTTGGAGCCGGCGGCGGAGCCGTCGACCGGCTTCTTGTTCACGCCGCCCTCGATCATCTCGTGATAGAGGTCGTTGCCCTCGCGCGTGCGCTCGCCGACGCCGGCGAAGACGGAATAGCCGCCGTGCGCCTTGGCGATATTGTTGATGAGCTCCATGATGATGACGGTCTTGCCGACGCCCGCGCCGCCGAACAGGCCGATCTTGCCGCCCTTGGCGTAAGGCGCGAGCAGATCGACGACCTTGATGCCCGTCTCGAGGATCTGCGCCTCGGTCGCCTGCTCGGCGTAGGACGGAGCCGGCTGATGGATGGCGCGGCGGGCGGTCGTCTTGATCGGACCGGCCTCGTCGACCGGCTCACCGATGACATTGATGATGCGGCCGAGCATTTCGTCGCCGACCGGAACCGAGATCGGCGCGCCCGTATCGGTCACCTTCTGGCCGCGCACGAGACCCTCGGTCGAGTCCATGGCGATGGTGCGCACGGAATTCTCGCCGAGATGCTGCGCCACTTCGAGGACGAGGCGCGCGCCCTGATTGGTGGTCTCCAGCGCGTTCAGGATTTCCGGCAGGTGATCGTCGAACTTCACGTCGACGACAGCGCCGATCACCTGCGTGATGTGACCCGAGGTCGTGGGGGTAGCCATTGTCTCGTCCTCTCGACTGTTGTTCTATGTCAGAGCGCCTCGGCGCCCGAGATGATCTCGATGAGTTCCTTGGTGATGATCGCCTGGCGCGAACGATTGTAGAGCGTCGTCTGCTTCTTGATCATGTCGCCGGCGTTGCGCGTGGCGTTGTCCATCGCGCTCATGCGCGCGCCCTGCTCGGAAGCGGCGTTCTCGAGCAATGCGCGGAAAATCTGCACCGATATATTGCGGGGCAGCAGCGTGGCCAGAATCTCGTCCTGGCCGGGCTCATATTCGTAAGAGGCCTGTGGGCCGCTCGCCGCCACATCATTCTCATTGGCCGGAATCTGCGCCGGGATGAGCTGCAGCGCGGTCGGGATCTGCTGGATCACCGATTTGAACTGCGAGAAGAACAGCGTCGCCACATCGAACTCGCCGCTCTCGAAGAGCTCGATCACCTTGCGGCCGATGGCGTCACCCTGCTCGAAGCCGATCTGGCGCACGCCGCGCAGCTCGACCAGCTCGATGATGTTCTTCTCATAATTGCGCCGGAGCTGGTCATAGCCCTTCTTGCCGACGCAGAGAATCTTGACCGTCTTGCCCTGCCCCTGCAGACGCTGAATATGCTCGCGGGCGAGGCGGACGATAGAGGAGTTGAAGGCGCCGCACAGGCCGCGCTCTGCGGTGGCGACGATGAGCAGATGCGTCTCGTCGCGGCCATTGCCGGAGAGCAGCAGCGGCGCGCCGGAAGAGACGCCGCCGGCGAGATTGACGAGCACCTTCTCGATGCGCTGCGCATAGGGACGCGCCGCCTCGGCGGCGGCCTGCGCGCGGCGCAGCTTGGCGGCCGCGACCATCTGCATGGCCTTGGTGATCTTCTGCGTCGCCTTGACGGAAGATATGCGGTTTCGAAGATCCTTCAACGAAGGCATGAGAGAACCCGTCTCATTCTGACCAGAACCGCGCCGCCGTCATCGCGAGGAGCGGAGCGACGAAGCGAGCCAGAGCCGCGGGGCGGCTCCTGGATTGCTTCGCTTCGCTCGCAATGACGGAGGCATTGTTTCTGGTCCTCGAGGTTTGCGCGCTCAGGCGAAGGATTTGGCGAAGGAGTCGAGGACGCTCTTCAGCTCGGCGGCCGTCGCATCCGGGAGATCCTTCGTCGTGCGGATCGTCTCGAGGATGTTCGGATGCTGGGTGCGCAGCAGCGCCAGCAGCCCGTCCTCGAAAGCGCGCACGCGACCCACCGGCAGCGGATCGAGATAGCCGTTGACGCCGGCGTAGATCACCGCCGTCTGCTCTTCCATCTTCAGCGGCGAGAACTGCGGCTGCTTCAGGAGCTCGGTCAGGCGCGCGCCGCGGTTGAGCAAGCGCTGCGTCACCGCGTCGAGATCGGAGCCGAACTGAGCGAAGGCGGCCATCTCGCGATACTGCGCGAGCTCGCCCTTGATCTTGCCGGCGACCTTCTTCGTCGCCTTGGTCTGCGCGGCGGAGCCGACGCGCGACACCGAAAGGCCGACGTTCACCGCCGGGCGGACGCCCTGATAGAAGAGGTCGGTCTCGAGGAAGATCTGGCCGTCGGTGATCGAGATGACATTGGTCGGAATATAGGCCGACACGTCATTGGCCTGCGTCTCGATGACCGGCAGCGCCGTCAGCGAGCCGGCGCCGCGATCGTCGTTGAGCTTGGCGGCGCGCTCGAGCAGGCGGGAGTGCAGATAGAAGACGTCGCCCGGATAGGCCTCGCGTCCCGGAGGACGGCGCAGCAGCAGCGACATCTGGCGGTAGGCGACGGCCTGCTTCGAAAGGTCGTCATAGACGATCACAGCGTGCAGGCCGCTGTCGCGGAAATACTCGCCCATGGCGCAGCCGGCGAAGGGCGCCAGGAACTGCATCGGCGCCGGATCGGAGGCGGTGGCGGCGACGATGATCGAATAATCGAGCGCGCCGCGCTCCTCCAGAACCTTCACGAATTGCGCGACGGTGGAGCGCTTCTGACCAACCGCGACATAGACGCAGTAGAGCTTGGCCTTCTCGTCGTCGCCGTCGTTCAGCGACTTCTGGTTCAGGATCGTGTCGAGCGCCACGGCGGTCTTGCCGGTCTGGCGGTCGCCGATGATCAGCTCGCGCTGGCCGCGGCCGATCGGGATCAGCGCATCGATGGCCTTCAGGCCCGTGGCCATCGGCTCATGCACCGATTTGCGCGGAATGATGCCGGGCGCTTTCACATCGACGCGGGCGCGCGTCTCGGCGTGGATCGGGCCCTTGCCGTCGATCGGATTGCCGAGCGCGTCGACGACGCGGCCGAGCAGCGCCTTGCCGACCGGAACGTCGACGATCGCGCCGGTGCGCTTGACGGTCTGGCCTTCCTTGATGTCGCGGTCGGAGCCGAAGATCACGACGCCGACATTGTCGCTCTCGAGGTTGAGCGCCATGCCGGTGACGCCGTTCTCGAACTGCACCGTCTCGCCGGCCTGGACATTGTCGAGGCCATAGACGCGGGCGATGCCGTCGCCGACGGAGAGGACCTGACCGACCTCGGTGACTTCGGCCTCATTGCCGAAATTGGCGATCTCATTCTTGAGGATCGCGGAAATCTCTGCGGCGCGGATAGCCATCAGCCGACCTCTTTCATGCGTGTTCGAATGGAATTGAGCTTGGTCTTCAGCGATGCGTCGAGCATTCGCGAGCCGATTTTGACGACGAGACCGCCGATGATCGCCGGATCGACCTTCACTGCGAGATCGATCGACTTGCCGCCGGCGACGCCGGCCACGGCCTCGCGCAGCGCGCGGTCGTGATGCGGCGCGAGCGGCGCGGCCACGGTGACGTCGGCGCGCACGATGCCCTTGGCCGCGTCATGCAGCTTGCCATAGGCGGCGATGATGGCGGGGAGAGCGAAGAGGCGACGTTTCGTCGCGACGAGCTTGACGAAATTGGCGGCGACGCCAGTGACGCCGGCGGCGTCGAGAATGGGGCCGAGCGCCTTGATCTGCTCTTCGGCGGAGAAGACCGGGCTCTTGACGAGACGCTCCAGGTCCTTGCTCTCCTCGATCAGCGCGGCGAAGCCCCGCAGCGCCGTTGCGACCTCTTCCGTGGAGCCTTTCTCCACCGCGAGATCATAAAGTGCCGAGGCGTATCGCCCCGCTACTCCGGATAGATCGTCTCCGCCTGAAGCCACTTGCGTATCGCTCTCGGATCGCCGTCACTCGAGGCGCCTCGCGCGCAACGCAGATCAGCGTGCGACGAAATCCGCAATGGCCTCGAACAACGTGTATTGTCGGGGGAAGGAGCCGAGGGCGACGCCCCAGCTCCAAGGCGATCGTCCCCTAACACAGCACATTTTGCGGCGCAACCCTGCGAAGGCTGCGACGAGGGCAGTTTCGATCGATCGCCCAAAAAAGCGTCACATTCGTCTCGGCGCGCCGAGAGCGCCGTCTTCGCCTTTGACTTCTCTGATTTTTTTGAACGTTCCCGCTTCTGTCCGCTGCGGCGCGCGCGGCGTCCCGACTTGCGCTCGCCGCCGGCGCGTGGCAGTGCGAAACGAAGCGTTATTCGGAGAATTCGCATGGTTCGCGCGGTGGTCGGCATCATCGGAGGATCGGGCGTCTATCATCTGCCCGGCTTGCAGGATCTTCGCGAGGAGCGCGTGTCGACCCCTTGGGGCGATCCTTCGGACGCGCTGCATTTCGGCCGCATCGGCGAGACCGAGGTTATTTTTTTGCCGCGTCACGGACGCGGACATGTGTTCTCGCCCTCGGGCATAAATTATCGCGCCAATATCTATGCGCTCAAACAGGCCGGCGTCACCGATCTCGTCTCCGTCTCGGCCTGCGGCTCGTTCAAATCGGAGCTCTATCCGGGCCTCTTCGTGCTGCCGGATCAATTCGTCGACCGCACGTTCGGGCGGCAATCCACCTTCTTCGGCAATGGCTGCGTCGCGCATGTGTCGATGGCGCATCCGGTCGCGCCGCTGCTCGCCGAACGCATCGCCGCCGCGGCGAGAGCGGAGAATATCGAGCATTCCGTCGGCGGAACCTATGTCTGCATGGAAGGCCCGCAATTCTCGTCCTACGCGGAGTCGCTCACCTACAAGGGCGCCGGCTATGACGTGATCGGCATGACGGCGATGCCGGAGGCCAAGCTCGCGCGCGAAGCGGAGCTCTCCTATGCGACGATCGCCATGGTCACAGATTTCGACTGCTGGCATCCCGAGCACGACAATGTCGACGTCGCCGCCGTCATCCAAGTGGTGCGCTCCAACGCCGACAAGGCGAGCCGCCTGCTCGCGCGCCTGCTCGCCGATTTCCCGCAGGAGCACGAGCCCTGCCCCATCGGCTCCGACCGCGCCCTCGACAACGCCATTCTGACGGCGCCGGGCGCGCGCGATGCGGAGCTCATGAAGAAGCTCGGCGTCATCGTCGAGCGGGTGAGCGCGGCCGCGTGACTTTCGGCGAATAGATTTCGAGCGATCGCGTCTAGAGAGCCGCGAGCATAGCGAAACGATCCAGAGCCGCGGGGCGGCTCCTGGATTGCTTCGTCGCTGCGCTCCTCGCAAAGACGGCTTTGCCGCGAGCGTGATGCGCGAAGCGTCACTCGCCGCAATTCTCCAGCCACACATCCGCGAGCCCGCGCTTTTCGCAGAGGCCGGCGAGATATTTCTCGATGCGGCGCATGCGCTCGGCGTCGGCCGGGGCGCCCGGCGCATCGTCCTTGGAACGATCGACGGTCGCGACGAGCGAGAGAAATTCGTCGTCGTCGAGATCGGCGAGCGGCTTGCCGAACCATTTGCGCGCCGCCTCGCCCCATCCGTTCGCATCGATGAAGGCGGCGAGCTGCGCGCTCTTGGAAGTCAGCGGGCCGACGGCGAATTGCGCGATGAGCGTCTCGCGGATCTTGCCGAAGCCCGGCTTGAAATCCGCGAAATAGAGTTTCTTCGCCACCGATTGCGCGACAGTGGTGGCGAGCGGCGCGCTCCAATCGACGCCGCCACGCGTCCAGAAGCCGGGATCCCGCACTTTCAGCAGCGTCTCGATCCGCTCCCGCGAAAATCCGGGCGGCAGCTTCGCGCCATGCTCGGTCTCCGCCTCATAGCGCGCGAACAGCGCCGGCGTGGCGACGCGGGCGAGCGCCACGGAGACCGCCTCATATCCGATGACGCCGGCGAGCGCCGCCCCCGCGAAGGCGGCCAGCGCCGAGCCTGCGGTCGCCGCCCCGAAAGCCCGCGCCCTTCGTCTTGCATCCAACATCCGCGACTCCCGCCGAAACTTCCCGCGCCCGCGAGACTTACGGCGAAAATGGGCGAGGGCTCGACGAGGCCGTGGCCGAGTCGCGGCCGCAACCGGTGTCTTTGTGGCGATCGGAAGGCCGGGCGGCCTTCGAAGGCGGCCGCGGCCGAGATGAAGGCGAAGGCGCAAAGAACGCGCGTCAATCCTTGCAGCCCTCGAGCCACACATCGGCGAAGCCCTGCCTCTGGCAGAGCCCGGCGAGATATTTCTCGATGCGGCGCACACGCTCGGCGTTGGCCTGCGTGCCCGGCGCGTAATCATTGGGACTATTGTTCGTCGCGACCAGCGAGAGAAATTCTTCGTCGCCGAGCTCCGCGAGCGGCTTGCCGAACCATTTGCGCGAGGCGCCGTCGAATCCATTCACATCGATGAAAGCGGCGAGCTGCGCATTCTTGGAGGTCAGCGGCCCCACCGCGAATTGCGCGATCAGCGTCTGGCGGATCTTCGCGAAGCCCGGCTTGAAATCCTCGAAATAGAGCCTCTTGACGATCGATTGCGTGACCGTGGTGGCGAGGGGCGCGCTCCAATCGACGCCGCCATGCGTCCAGAAGCTCGGATCCTGCACTTTGAGCAACGTCTCGATCCGCTCGCCAGAGAGCCCCGCGGGCGGCTTCGCCCCATTGTCGGTCTCCGCTTCGTAGCGCGCGAAGATTTCCGGCGTCGCCGCGCGGGCGAGCGCGACGGAGACGGCCTCATAGCCGACGAAGCCGAGCAGCGCGACGGCCGCGGCCGCCGCGAGGAGCTTGAAAATTGTGCTTTTCGAATCGGCCATATGCATATCTCCTTTCAAAAACTTGAACATCCTGACCTTTACAGTGAAAATGGGCCGCGTCCCGACGACGGCGCGGCCGCAATGCGGCGGGCGCGGCGCCGGGCGGCCGAGATGTCTTTCCGCCGAGAATGAGCTATGAGACGCCGAGCACAACAAATTCCGACGAGATTTAAAACATGACCCTCGCCTCCACGATCCGCACGATTCCCGACTATCCGAAGAAGGGGATCATGTTCCGCGACATCACCACCCTGCTCGGCGACGCCAGGGCGTTCCGCCGCGCGGTGGACGAGCTGGTGCAGCCCTGGGCCGGCACCAAGATCGACAAAGTGGCGGGAATGGAGGCGCGCGGCTTCATTCTGGGCGGCGCCGTGGCGCATCAATTGTCGGCCGGCTTCGTGCCGGTGCGCAAGAAAGGCAAGCTGCCGCACACGACCGTCTCCATCGCCTATTCGCTGGAATATGGCGTGGACGAGATGGAGGTGCACGAGGACGCCGTGGCAAAGGGCGAGCGGGTGATTCTCGTCGACGATCTCATCGCCACGGGCGGCACGGCGGAAGGCGCGGTGAAGCTGTTGCAGAAAATCGGCGCGGAAGTCGTCGCCGCCTGTTTCGTGATCGACCTGCCGGAGCTCGGCGGCGCGCGGAAGATCGAATCGCTCGGCGTGCCGGTGCGCCGGCTCGTCTCGTTCGAGGGCCATTGATTTTACGAGGGCCATCGATTTCGTCGGCCGGAGCGCTTTTTGTCGCGCCTCGGCCCTTCCTTCGCCAAGATCGCGTTCGGTAATGCGTATTTAGAAGAATCGGTAACGGCCGCCATGACGTCGAAACCGTCGCGCCCCGTTCTGCTCGCAACGGCGCTCCTGCTGAGCTTCGTCGAGATCGGCGTCTTCGCGGCCTTTGCGTCGCGCGGACCCGCGCCGCAAGCGGAGGCGTCGACCTCGCGCGAATCGATGATCGCGACGTCGGACGAGAACGCGCCGCCGCGCGCCGCCGAGCGGCGATCCGGCCCCTTCGGCGCGCTGCTGCAAAATTTGCGCGGCAGCCTCGCCGAGATCGCGCGGCTCGCGGAGCCGACCTCGCCGGAGGCGGCGCCGGCCGTCGCCGAGCCGCTCGCGCCATTCGCGCCGGCCCCCGCCTTCCTCGCGGCGCCGCCGCTTGCGCGGCCCTCGCCCCCGGAGCTTTCGATCGCCGTTCCGCCCGGCGACGCGCCGCTGCCGCCGGCCCGGCCGCGCGATATCGCGAGCGAGCCCTTCTCCACGCCCTTGCCGCCGATCGCCGTCTCGCCGCCGTCGGGACCCGCCGCCTCGACGGCTCTCGCCCTCGCCGCGGCGCCTGCGATCAATGAGACGCCGGCCCTTCCCCGCCGCGACGACGGGAATTTTCGCCTCGGCGCCGCGGTCTATGTCCGCATCTTCAAAAAGGAGGGCGAGCTCGAGCTGTGGCAGAAGCAGGGCGGGCGCTATTCGCTCTCCCGCACCTATCCGATCTGCAAATGGTCCGGCCATCTCGGCCCGAAGCTGAAATCCGGAGATTATCAATCACCTGAAGGGTTTTATAGCGTCTCCGCGCGCCAGCTCAACCCGAACTCCCATTATCATCGCGCCTTCGACGTCGGCTTTCCCAACGCCTTCGACCGGCAGAACGGCCGCACCGGCGGCGCTCTGATGGTCCATGGCGCCTGCAAATCCGTCGGCTGCTTCGCCATGACCGACAAGGCCATAGAGGAAATCTACGGCGTCGTGGAAGCCGCGCTGCGCGGCGGCCAACATGAGGTGCCGGTGCATATTTTTCCCTTCCGTATGACCGATACGGCCTTCGCCAAAGAGACCCAGGGCGAGTGGACGAATTTGTGGTCGATTCCGCCGGAGCATCAGCAGTGGAGCTCCTTCTGGCGGAATCTGAAGGAAGGCTATGATCTGTTCGAGCAGACCGGAGAGCCGCCGACCGCTTACGCCTGCGGCTCCCGTTACGCTTTCGACGCTTCCGGCGGCTCCTGCCGCCGCATCGCCGGCTGGTGAGGCGACGCCTCGATTCGGAGCTTCCTCAGCGGCCGCTCCGACCATCCCGGCGTCCCTCGGTCAACGAAACAATTGCGACAGCTGATGCATGACGACGAGGAAGAAGGCGAGCACCGCGCCGATCCCCACCAAAGCTTTCACGACGCCGGCATTGTTCGTCTGCATGGCTCCCGCTCCATATTCGTCCGCGACGAGATCGACGCTAGCGGAGCCGAGCCAGCATTAAACCGCCAAGATTCACGAGGCGACGGGTCCAGCATGCCGTCGCGAGAGCCCGGCTTGACAGGGCGAAGGCGCTCGAACGAAGCTGAGCTCGACCCATCGAAAAGAGCAATAACGCCGAATGGAGGGGTCCAATGCAGCGCCCCTCTACTTTCAGCCTGTCGCGCAAGATCGACCCGCGCCGCGGCGCTCCGCTCTATCTCCAGATCATCCATGCGCTGATTCACGACATAAGGCGCGGACGTCTCGCGCCGGGCGTGGCCTTGCCCAGCAGCCGCGAGCTCGCCGAATCGCTCGGCGTCAATCGCAAGACGATCATGCTCGCCTATGACGATCTCGTCGCCCAGGGCTGGTTCACGACGCAGGGCACGCGCGGCACTTTCGTCTCCGCCGAGCTTCCCGAGGCGCTGCCGGCGCCGCGCAAGAGCGCGCCCGTCGATCCCAAGACGCCGGAATTTCCCTTCCGCGCGGCGCCCGACCCGGCCTTCGTGCCGGCGGGCGACGGCCTCGCGATCGACGACGGTCTTCCCGACGCGCGGCTTTTCTCGATCGACACGCTCATGCGCGCCTATCGCGACGCCGGACGGCGCGCGGCGCGCGGCGGAAGGCTTTCTTATGGCGATCCGCGCGGCGCCTTCGAGCTGCGGCGCGCCGTCGCCGACATGCTCGCTTCGCATCGCGGTCTCGTCGTCGAGGCCGACGACATTTGCATCACGCGCGGCAGCCAGATGGGGATTTTTCTCGCCGCGCGCATTCTCGTCGCGCCGGGCGACGTCGCTCTGGTCGAAGGCCTCGGCTATTCGGCGGCGCGCGAGGCTCTGGCGGCGGCGGGAGCCGAGGTGGTCGGCGTCGGCCTGGATGCGGAGGGCGTCGACGTCGACGATGTCGAGCGCGAGTGCCGGCGGCGGCCGGTGCGCGCGATTTATGTAACGCCGCATCACCAATTTCCGACGACCGTCTCGCTGACGCCGGAGCGGCGCCTGCGGCTCCTGGACCTCGCCGCGAAATTCGAATTCGCCATCATAGAGGATGATTACGATCACGAATTCCACTTCGAGCGCCAGCCGCTCCTGCCCATGGCGAGCTATGCGCCGGGGCGCGTGATCTATGTCGGCTCCCTGTCCAAGCTGCTGCTGCCGGGCCTGCGCATCGGCTATGTCGCCGCGCCGGCGCCGGTCGCTCGCTCCATGGCCAACGCCGCCGCCGGCGTCGACCGCCAGGGCAATGCGCTGACCGAGCTCGCCGCCGCCGATCTCATCGAATCCGGCGAGCTGCGCCGCCATGTGCGCAAGGCGCGCCAGATCTACGCGCAGAGGCGCGACGATTTCGGGCGCTTGCTGGGCCGAGCCTTCGGCGACGCCATCCGTTTCTCGACTCCCGCCGGCGGCCTCGCTTTTTGGGCGACATTTCGCGACGAGGCGACGCTCGACGCGCTCGAGAACGGCGCCGTCCGCAGCGGCGTGCGTTTTCTCTCCTCCACCTGTTTCGCCGCCCCGCCGCATCGCGGGCGCGGGCTGCGCCTCGGCTTCGGCAGCCTCGACGCCGCCGAAGCCGAGCGCGCGATCGCGCGGCTGCGGCGCGCGGCCGGCGCGGCCATCCTCGAGCGCGCCACAGCGGTCGGATGAGCGGCGCGAGCGCGCATATATTCGAAATTGATGAAATCCGCCGATCTGGACGAAATCGGCCGCTCGAGCCAGATTGAGGGGCATTCTGGCGCGGCCGCCGGCCGGGACGAAACAGGGAGACGCCGATGAGAGCGACGCAGGAGAATGGTCGCGCGATCGTCGCCGACGCCGCGCCTCGAGACGCGCTCTGGACCCATATTCTCCGCGAGGCCGAGGATATGCTGGCGCGCGAGCCGGCGCTCGCCGGCCTGCTGCTGACTTTCGTCCTCCACCGCGCCTCCTTCGAGGACGCCGTCGCGCGACGATGCGCGGCGCGGCTCGCCGGCGCGGTGACGGAGGACTTGATCTTCGACGCCTTCGCCCGCGCGCTCGACGCCGATCCTTCGATCGGCGCGGGTTTTCGCGCCGACATCAAGGCCGTCGTCGAGCGCGACGCCGCCTGCGGTCGGCTGATCGAGCCGCTGCTCTTCTTCAAAGGCTTCCACGCCATTCAGACGCATCGGCTGGCGCATTGGCTGTGGACCAGCGGCCAGACGGATTTCGCCCTCTATCTGCAGAGCCGCTCGTCCGATGCTTTCCAGACCGACATCCACCCGGCGGCGCGCTTCGGCCGCGGCATATTCCTCGACCATGCGACGGGACTCGTCGTCGGCGCGACGGCCATTGTCGAGGACGACGTCTCCATTCTCCAGAGCGTGACGCTCGGCGGCACCGGCAAGGAGAGCGGCGACCGTCATCCCAAGGTGAGGCGCGGCGTGATGATCGCCGCCGGCGCGAAGATTCTCGGCAATATAGAGGTCGGCGCCTGCTCGCGCGTCGCCGCGGGCTCCGTCGTTCTGCATCCCGTGCCGCGCAACTCCACCGTCGCCGGAGTCCCGGCCAAAGTGGTCGGAACCGCGGGCTGCGCCGAGCCGGCGCGCGACATGGACCAATTCCTGAACGGCCTGTCCTACGACTCTTTCAGCTATTCCATCTGACGAGGTCAGCGCTCCGGCGGCATCTACTCCGGCGGCGTCTCCTGGCCGACGCGGCCGGCGAGCTGCGCGAAGGAAAAACCCTCGCCGGCCGCCGATCCGCGCAACGCGAGGCGCAGCAGCCGTGGCGGAAAGCAGATGGCGTCGACATTGGCGTCGCGCAATTCGCGCGGCCGCAGCGGATCGCTGGCGAGCGAGAGCTCGACGTCGACGAGCAGCGAGTCGATCTCCTCGGCGCCGAGCACGCCCTTGTCGCGCAACGCGCCGAAGAGAGCCGCCAGTATGGCGTAGACGCCCTCGAGCTGAAGATTGGCCGTGTTCATATGTCGCCTCCGCTTGCGCCCCCACCGAGCGGAACCGCCGGCGCGGCGATTCGATCCATCGGCGGAGAAAAATTATTCACGAGACCGTCCTCGCGAGGAAGCGTCCAAAGCCGCGTGGCCGCAATGACGGGCTGAGCGAGAAATCATGACGCGCGTCTCCTTCCCTCACTCGTGGGAGAAAAGAGAGCCCCACTCTTGCGAAACACTCAAGCCCCGCTCCAGCGCAGCACGGGCTTGCGCGCGGCGGCGGTCTCGTCGAGACGGCGGCGCGGCGCGAGGCGCGGCGCGCGCGTGAAGCGATCTGTCTCGCCGCGCTTCGCGCTGGCGACGAGATCGCGCAGAGTCGCGACGAAGAGATCGAGCGAGCGCTTCGATTCCGATTCGGTCGGCTCGATCAGCATGGCGCCGTGAACGACGAGCGGGAAATAGATCGTCATCGGATGATAGCCCTCGTCGATCATCGCCTTGGCGAAATCGAGCGTCGTGACGCCGGTCCCCTCGAGGAAAGCGTCGTCGAACAGAACCTCATGCATGCAGGCGCGATCGCCGAAAGGCTGCGTCATCACATCGCGCAGCGCGGCGCGCAGATAATTGGCCGACAGCACGGCGTCGCGCGAGGCCTGGGCGAGCCCGTCCGACCCATGCGACAGAATATAGGCGAGCGCGCGCACGAAGCTTCCGAACTGCCCATGAAAGGCGGTGAGTCGGCCGAAGCTCTGCGCGCCTTCGCGGTGCTCGACGAGCCGAATCGTCTCGCCGTCGCGCGAAAGGAACGGAACCGGCGCGAAGGGCGCGAGTCGCTCGGAGAGGACGACGGGTCCGGAGCCGGGGCCGCCGCCGCCGTGTGGCGTCGAGAAGGTCTTGTGCAGATTGAGATGCATCGCGTCGACGCCCATGTCGCCGGGACGCGCGATTGCGGCGATGGCGTTGAAATTCGCGCCGTCGCAATAGAAATAGCCGCCCGCCTCATGCACGCGCCGCGCAATGGCGACGACATTGCGCTCGAACAGGCCGCATGTGTTGGGATTGGTGAGCATGATCGCCGCGACATCCGGGCCGAGCTCTTTGGCGACCGCCTCCTCGCTCACCACGCCGTCCGCGCCGGCCTCGATCGCGCGCGGCCGAAAGCCGAGCAGGGCGGCGCTCGCCGGATTGGTGCCATGCGCCGATTGTGGAATGAGAATCGTCTTTCGCGTCTCCGCCTCGCCGCGCGCCTCCAGCGCCGCCTCGATCGCCATGAGGCCGCAGAGCTCGCCATGCGCGCCGGCCTTGGGCGAAAGAGCGATGGCGCTCATTCCGGTGAGCGCGAGCAGCCAGCGCGAAAGCTCCTCCATCAGAGCGAGCGCGCCCGGCGCGGTGGACTGCGGCTGCAGCGGATGAATATCGGCGAAGCCCTCGAGCCGCGCCATTTTCTCATTGAGGCGCGGATTGTGCTTCATCGTGCAGGAGCCGAGCGGATAGAGCCCCGCGTCGATCGAATAATTCTTGCGCGACAGACGCACATAATGGCGCATCGCTTCGGGCTCGGAGACTCCGGGCAGGCCGATCGGCCGCTCGCGCTCGAGCCCGCCGAGCCGCGGCTCGAAATGCGCCGGCTCTTCCATGTCGACGCCGCTCGTCTCCGGGCGGCCGATCTCGAAGATCGGCGGCTCCTCCTGATCGAGCCCGCGATTTCCCGAGAAGGTCCCGACAGCGAGATCCTCTTTATGATCGAGCATCAGAGCGCTCCTCTCAATGCGGCGATGAAGGCCTCGCGATCTTCGACCGTATCGACCTCTGTGCAGGCGACGATGACGAGATCGTCGAGCCCCGCGTCTGGAAGCAGACGCGAGACGGGAACGCCCGCGAGCACGCCCGCCTCCGCCATATCCTCGACGAGCCCCGCCGCATCGCGCGGAACGCGCAGCGTGAATTCGTTGAAGAAGCTCTCGTTGAGCGTTTCGACTCCGGCGACGCCCGCGAGCCGGTCGACGAGATCGACGGCGCTCGCGTGATTGGCCCGCGCGAGCCGGCGCAGTCCCGCTTCGCCGAGCAGGCTCAGATGAATGCTGAAGGCGAGCGCGCAGAGATTGGAATTGGTGCAGATGTTGGACGTCGCCTTGTCGCGGCGAATATGCTGCTCGCGCGCGGAGAGCGTCGCGACATAGCCGCGGCGCCCCTCCGCATCGACGGTCTCGCCGATGAGGCGCCCCGGCGTCTGGCGCAGATAGGCCT
Organism: Methylosinus sp. Ce-a6; assembly: GCF_009811655.1. Lineage (GTDB taxonomy): Bacteria > Pseudomonadota > Alphaproteobacteria > Rhizobiales > Beijerinckiaceae > Methylosinus. Next base: position 56,678 of record NZ_BGJX01000002.1, read on the forward strand.
GCCGCGTCGCCAGCAGACCGAGATAGGGCCCGCCGAAGGAGAGCGGATTGCCGAGCGACTGGCCTTCACCGACGACGATATCGGCGCCCATCTCGCCGGGCGGCGTCACCAGGCCGAGCGAGACGACCTCGGTGAAGGCGGCGATCAGCAGAGCCCCGCGACGATGGCAGGCCTCTGACAGGGAGGCGAGATCACGGAGATTGCCGAACACGTCCGGCGTCTGCACGATGACGCAGGAGACACTGTCGTCGATCATCGCCGCAATGTCCTCTCGCGCGCGAACATCGGGCGCGAGGGCGACGATCTCGTCGCCGGCGAAATGCGAGATCGTGCGCAGAACCTCGGCGTAGTGCGGATGCAGCCCGCCGGAAAGCACGGCCTTGCGCCTCTTGGTGATTCGATGCGCCATCAGCGCCGCCTCGGCGCAGGCGGTCGAGCCGTCGTACATGGAGGCGTTGGCGATCTCCATGCCGGTCAGCATGGCGACCTGCGTCTGGAACTCGAAGAGATATTGCAGCGTGCCCTGCGCAATTTCGGGCTGATAGGGCGTGTAGCTGGTCAGGAATTCCGAGCGCTGGACGAGATGATCGACGGTCGCCGGAATATGATGCTTATAGGCGCCCGCGCCGATGAAGAAGGGCGCGCGAGACGCCGGAACATTGCGCCGCGCCATTTCGCCGAGCAGGCGCTCGACGTCCATCTCGGATTTTGCGCGCGGCAGATCGAGCGAGGGAGCGAGCGGCAGCTCCGCGGGCACATCGGCGTAGAGCGCGTCGACATCGCCGACGCCGATCACGGCGCGCATTTCGGCCCGATCCGCTTGCGTCAATGGCAGATAGCGCATGGCTCACCCCTCGCTTTCGAGAAAAGCGCGATAGGCGTCCTCGTCCATGAGCTCTTCGAGCTCGGCCGCATCGGTGACGCGCAGCTTCACCAGCCAGCCTTCGCCGAGCGGATCCTCGTTCACTTTGGCGGGCGCGGCCTCGAGCGCGGCGTTGACCTCGAGGACCTCGCCGGAAACGGGCGCATAGACTTCGCTCGCCGCCTTCACGCTCTCGATCGTCGCCAATTGCTCGCCTTTGGCGACGCGCTTGCCCGGCGCCGGCAACTCGACAAAGACGATGTCGCCGAGCTGGGCTTGGGCGAAATCGGTGATCCCGACAATGGCGGCGTCGCCTTCGACGCGCAGGAAATCATGATCCTTGGTGTAGCGCTCGCCGCTCATGGTCTGTCCTTTCCGGTGTGGCCGCGGAAATAGCGATGGGGAACGAAGGGCAGTGACGCGACTTCGACGCCGACGCGATTGTCGCGCAAGCGACTTTCCAGCGTGACGCCGGGCGTGGCGAAAGCGGATTCGACATAGCCCATGGCGATCGGCCGCGAGAGCGTCGGCGAATAGCCGCCCGAGGTGATTCGTCCGACGAGGCGGCCGTCCGGCGCCGTCAGCGTCGCGCCTTCGCGCAAAGGCGCGCGGCCCTGCGGAAGAAGGCCGACGCGCTTACGCGCCGGGCCTCGATCGAGCGCCGCGCGGACCCGCTCATAGCCTGGGAAGCCGCCCTCTTCGCGTCGCCGCCGGCCGATGGACCAGGCGAGGCCGGCTTCGACAGGGTCGGTCGTCGCATCGAGATCGTGGCCGTAGAGGCACAGGCCCGCCTCCAGGCGCAGCGAATCGCGCGCGCCGAGGCCCGCCGGCGCGACATCGGGCTGCGCGAGCAGAGCCTCGGCGAATGGCTCGGCGAGATGATTGGGAACGGAAATTTCAAAGCCATCCTCGCCCGTATAGCCGGAGCGCGACACGAAGAGGCCGGCGCCGCGAAACTCCGCCGCGCGCCAGCCCATGAAAGGCATATCCTCGAGATCGGAAAGAACCTGCCCGAGCGCGGCGGCGGCGCACGGCCCCTGCAGCGCCATCAATGCGCGGCCGGTGAGGACGCCGAGCTCGAGCTGCGGCAATTGCTCTCGCAGAAGCGCGAAATCCTGGGCCTTGGCGGCGGCGTTGACGACGACCAGCAGCCTTTCCTCGCGTCCCGGCAGACGCGTGACCATCAGATCATCGAGAACCCCGCCATCCTCGGCGAGGAACTGGCTGTATCGCGTGCGCTCCGAGGCGAGATCCCGAATATCGGCGGGAACCAGGGACTCGATCGCCGTGGCGGCGCCACGGCCGCCGAGGATCGCCTGGCCCATATGCGAGACATCAAAAAGGCTCGCTTTCGCGCGCGTGTGGAGATGCTCCGCGACGACGCCGGCCTTATAGTGAAGCGGCAGCTCGTAGCCGGCGAAAGGCGACATGCGCGCGCCGAGACGACGGTGCAATCCGTCGAGCGGCGTCATTTGCAGCGGCGTGAGCCTGCGTGGGGCGAAGTCTTCGCTCAAAAGGCGCTCCCGACAGTCGGCGTTCGGCATTGGGCGGATTTCTCCACCCGGCTCGCGCCCCCTCTGTCTGGAGACCTGAGAGATTTCCCTGCTTGCCGCAGGTTACGCCCGTCGGTGGGCGCGGGTTCGCCGCGCCGCTTTCCAGAGTGTCTCTATTCTTTGCGGTCCTTTTGCCTGAGCGTTTCCGGGGCGGTTTCGCCTTCGGCTCCGGCGTAGAACGCCGGTCTCTCCCGCCAAGATCGTGGAGACATCTCAAAAGATGAGATCGAATGGCCCGCCCGTCAAGCCTCGCCGGCGAGGAAAGCCCGCGTCGGCCGGTCGCACCCCAGGATCTTTCCGTTTTTGACGCGTTTCCGACGCCGAACCGGCGTCCACTTCGGCTGGAAACGCTCTCGTCGGGCGTTCACTCTTCGCAATCGGTCGACAGGATCACTTCGTCCGGCAGTCCCGCCACGGCGCTCTTCTCGAAATTCACGCCGACGAGACGGGCGAAGGCGCCGTCTCCCTCGAGAATGACCACGGCCTCGCTCGGCATTGCCGCGAGCGCATCGATCAGTTGCGCGACCGTCATAGGTTCCTCGCGTCTATTGCCCGACGCGCCGACGCGCGGCGCGTCGGTCGCGTTCAGCCGAATTTGAACAGCACGCCATAGCCGCCGCGCGGATAGTTCCACACGATGTCGCCCTGCGGCTCGCAGAGCACACGGCAGGTGCCGCATTCGAGGCAACCGTCCGGCGTGATCTCGACCTGGCCCGAGGCGTTCTTCTCATAGCAGCCGGCCGGGCAGATCTTGGTCATCGCCAAGAGATTCTTGGACGGCGTCGTGTGCGGTTGCACGACGATATGGGGTTTTCCTTGGTCGACGAGATAGCGGTTCTGGAACAGCTTCTCCTCGACTCGCGCAGCTTGCGTCGACATCGCAATTCCTCCTCTCAGCGCCAGGCGCGCGCCAGACGCCATGCATCTCCGAACAATCCCGTCAGCGAGCGCTTCTCACGGAAAGCGCGGACCGACGCTTTTTCCTTCTCGATCTTCGGCGTGCCGTCGACGCGTAGGAAATTCTCCATCGCCTTCGACACGAGCGTCGGATAGGTGAGGAAGAAATTCTGCGCCTGCGTATGCAGCAGCGCCGGCATGTCTTTGTATTTCTTCAGATCCTTCATGACGAAACTATCGTCGAGGTATTTCTTGTAGAGCGCCAGATTTTGTTTCGTCATGGGATCGCGGCGGGACTTCACCTGGAAGATCGCCTCGCCCGCGAGCCTGCCCGACGTCATAGCAAGATTCGAGCCTTCGCGATGTATGGCGTTGTTGAGCTGCGCCGCGTCGCCGACGACGACCCATCCGTCGCCGAAAAGCTCCGGAATTGTCTTGTAGCCGCCCTCCGGAATGAGATGCGCGGCATATTCCTTCACTTCGGACCCTTCGATCAGCGGCGCGATCGACGGATGCTTCTTGAAAACCTCGAGCATTCCGTAGGGCGTTTCGTCGTTTTCGGCGAAATCCGACACGAGACAGCCCATGCCGACAGAAATGCTCTCTTTGTTCGTGTACACGAAGCCCATGCCGGTCATCCCCTTGGAGATGGTGCCGGCCGCTTCGATGACGACGCCTTCGTCGCCATGCAGATTGAAGCGGGCCTCGATCGTCTCGCGCGGCAGGAAGTGCATTTCCTTGACGGCCAGCGCGACATGCTCGGGCTTGGGCGTCGGACGCAGGCCGGCGCGCGCGCCGAGCAGGCCGTTGACGCCCTCCGCCAACACGACGACATCGGCGAAAATCGTGCCGCCGGCGCGATCCGTGCGCACCCCGATCACCTTGCCATAGGCGTCGCTGACGAGCTCGGTGACGGTCGTCTCGCTGATGACGATCGCGCCCGCGGCCTGCACCTGCTTGTTGAACCAGCGGTCGAACTGCGAGCGGATGATCGTGTAGCGGTTCGGCTTCTCCTCGTTGAAGTCGTCCGAACGATATTGCATGCCGGTATGCGAGCGATCCGTCATCATCCAGAAGCGCTGCTCGATGAGATGCCGCTCGAGCGGCGCCTCCTCGCGGAAGTCCGGGATGATCTTCTCCAGCATGTCGGCGTAGAGAATGCCGCCCTGCACATTCTTGGAGCCCGGATATTCGCCGCGCTCGAGCTGCAGGACATTCAGACCGCGCGAGGCCATCGTATAGGCGGCAGCGTTGCCGGCCATGCCGGCCCCGATGACGATCGCGTCGAATTTTTCTTCGATCATGACAATCTCCTCGGGTTCAGCCGGCGAGCCGGTCGGCGTTCTCGGGCGAGAGCCGCTTGCGGAAGGCTTCGGTCAGCGCGGGCAAAAGGCGAATGGCGTCGGTCACGATGCCGATATGCGCGAAGTCGAAGATCGGCGCGTTCTTGTCGGTGTTGATCGCGACGATGCAATCTGCGCCTTCGACGCCGACGCGATGCTGAATCGCGCCGGAAATCCCGGCGGCGATATAGAGCTTGGGACGGATCGACTTGCCGGTCTGGCCGATCTGACGATCGGAGCTGATCCATCCCTTTTGCACCAGCGGACGCGAGCCGCCGAACTCCGCGCCGAGCGCGGAGGCGAGATTGCGCACCAGCTGATAATTCTCCGCGCTCTGCAGGCCGAGCCCGCCGGCCACGACGACATCGGCGAAGGCGAGATTGCTCTTCGACGACTCACGGTCCGGGATGAACTTCAGCAGCTTGGTGATGATCTTATCCTCGTCGAGATCGGCCTTGAACTCGACGACGCGACCAACGCGCGTCTCGTCACGCACCGGCGTCGGCAATTGGCGCGGCCGCACCGTCGCCATCTGCGGACGATAGTTCAGCGTGTAGATCGTGCAGAGCAGCGAGCCGCCGAAGGTCGGACGCGTCGCCGCCAGCGAGCCGTCGGCGTCGACCGCGAGCTCGGTGCAATCGGCGGTGAGGCCGGTGAGCAACGTCGTCGCCACCGAGCCCGCGAGATCGCGGCCGAGCGTCGTCGCGCCGAGCAGCAATATCTCCGGCTTATGCGTGTTGACGAGCTGGGTCACGGCCTTGGAGAAGGGCTCGTTGCGATAATCGCCGAGAATCGAGTCCTCGACCAGATAGGCGAGATCGGCGCCGTAAACGAAGGACTCCTTGACGGCGTTGCGCGTCGCCTCGCCCGGCGCGCCGAGCACGACGGCGGCGAGATCGACCTTGAGCTGATCGGCGAGCTTGCGGCCGGCGCCGAGGAGCTCCCAAGACACCGGATGCACTTCGCCGCGCTCGAGCTCGACGAACACCCAGACGTGCTTGTAGCCGCGGAAATGCTCCGGGAGCTCCTTCTTCGCGCTGGCGCGGCTCTGCTGCGGCGCGGCGGGGGCGGGCTTGTCGGACATTTTCGCTTCTCCTTTAGAACCCACTGGCCAATTTCGTCATGTCTTCCTCGAGCGCAGGGTGGCGCTTGAAGATCGCCTCGATCAGCACGTCGGCGGATTCGCCTGCGTTCTTTCCCGGCTCCACGAAGGCGGCGCGATCGGTCCGCACCGGCGGAGCGAACACTTTCTTCACGATCGTCGGCGACCCCTTCAGTCCGCATTTGCCGAGGTCTTCGATCTCGGCGTCCTTGGCGCTCCAGGTGATGATCTCGGCGCGCGCGGCGCGCAGCGAGTCGGAGATCGAGCCGCGCCGCACCTCATTGGTGCCTTCGAGCATGGCGATGAGACAAGGCATCTTGGTCTTCAGCACCTGCGTGCCGCCCTCGGCGCGACGCTCGATGACGACCTCGCGCTTCTCCGCGTCGGCCTCGACGATCTTGGAGACATAGGTGAGCTGCAGCAGGTTGAGACGCTTGGCGACGCCCGGACCGACCTGCGCGGTGTCGCCGTCGATCGTCTGCTTGCCGGTGAAGACGAGGTCGAGATCGCCCCATGTCTTCTGGATCTTCTGGATCGCCTGGGCGAGCGCGTAGGTCGTCGCCAGAGTGTCGGCGCCGGCGAAGAAACGATCGGTCAGCAGAATCGCGCGATCGGCGCCGATCGCCAGCGTCTTGCGCAGCGATTCCGCGGCCATGGGCGGGCCCATGGTCAAGGTCGTCACCTCGCCGCCGAACTTGTCGCGCAGCCTCAGCGCCTCCTCGAGCGAGAAGAGATCATAAGGATTGATGATCGTCGGCACGCCCTGGCGCATGATCGTGTTGGTGACCGGATGCACGCGGATCTGGGCGCTGTCGGGAACTTGCTTGATGCAGACCAGTATCTTCATGAGACTCTTCCTCTCGCCATCCCGACTAGTGGTTCTATCGTCATCCGTTCGACGTGGTGAGCGTGTTGAGGGGCACGAAGGGCTTCTTCGGCTCCTCCTTCGGCTTTACAGCGTCCTTGTGCACCTTGAAAAGCCTTTGCTCGATCGGAGTCGAGGTGGTGAAGTCCTGATAGGCCTGCGCGAGGAAATTGCGGCAGGATTCGCGCACCTCCTCGTCGGTCGCGCCCTCCGGAGCGGCCTTGTGGAGATATTCGCCCATGCGGCGCAGAATGTGCAGCCGCGAGTGCCGCACGATGGTGGGATCATACTCGACGCCGAGAATGTCGAAGAATTCCTCGGCCGCCGACAATTTGCGCAGATCTTCCAGAATGCTCATGGCTTGTTGTCTCCGAGCTGCCGCGTGGCGCCTTCGCTGACCCGCGCCTGAAGATGCACGAGCCGCGCTTCGAGAAAATCGATCCGGTCGATGAGCACGGAGATCGCGTCTCCGACCGGATCGGGAATGAGGTGATGCTCGAGATCGATGCGCCCGTCCGAACCGGAGCGGCGGCGCTGCTCGCGCACGACGCGGCCGGGAATTCCGACCACGGTCATCTCCGGCGGCACATCCTCTATCACGACGGAATTGGCGCCGATGCGCGCGCGCGGACCGACGCTGATCGGCCCGAGAATCTTCGCTCCGGCGCCGATCAGCACGCCATCGCCCACGGTCGGATGACGCCTGCCGACCGACCATGACGTGCCGCCGAGCGTGACGCCATGATACATCGTCACATCGTCGCCGATCGTCGCCGTCTCGCCGACCACCACGCCCGCGCCGTGATCGATGAAGAAGCGCTCGCCGATCGTGGCGCCGGGATGAATGTCGATATTGGTGACGAGACGCGCGAACCAGGAGAGCGCGCGCGCCGAAAATTTATGGCCGCCACGCCACAGCCGATTGGCGATGCGATGCCATATCAGCGCATGCACGCCCGGATAGAGCAACACCACTTCCCATGTGCTGCGCGCCGCAGGATCGCGCTGAGCGACGCAGCCGACGTCTTCGCGGATCAGCGCCAAGAGGCTCTTCGTGGAGGCGCCGCTCGAGGCGGCGACGATCGAAATAGGACTCACGACACGCCTCCGACATCATTTCGCGCCGCCATGGCGGCTTCCGCCTGCGCGCGATCGACGAGGACAATGAACTCGCCGCGGTTGACCGGCCGTTTCTGATCCAGAGCGCGCCGCTTGACGTGATCGAGCAGCCGCGCCGCGGTGTCGCGGTCGAGATCGACGCCGATCTCGGCGCATTTCTTCTGAATAGCGCTCAGGCCCGAATGTTTGGCGATGACGATTCGATGCCGCCGGCCGAGATGGGCGGGATCGATGCCCTGATAGGTGCGGACATCCTTCATCAGCGCCGAAACGTGAATGCCCGACTCATGGGTGAATATGTCCGAGCCGACGACCGCCTTGGCGCGTCCGATCTTCCGCCGCGCCGCCGCCGCCACCAGCCGCGCGACGCCTTGCAGCCGCTTGAGGTCGATATTCGTGCGACCATGGGCGACATGGCCGAGCGCGACCGCTACTTCTTCCAGCGCGGCGTTGCCGGCGCGCTCGCCGAGACCGAGCACCGTGACCGACGCATGCGTCGCGCCGCCGCGCACCGCCGCGAGCGTGTTGGCGGTCGCGAGGCCGACATCGTCATGGCCGTGAAACTCGATCGGAAGGTCGGTCTCCTCCCGCACGCAACGGATCGACTCATAGGTCGCGAAAGGATCGAGCGCGCCCAGCGTGTCGGCGAAGCGAAAGCGCGTCGCGCCGGCGGCCGCGGCGGCGCGAACGATCCGGCCGATATCGCGCGGATCGGCGCGCGAGGAGTCCTCCCCGCCGAGAGCGACGCCGAGCCCCTTCGATCGCGCATAGGACACGACCCGCTCGACGCGCGCGGCGGCGCCGTCGACATCCGTCGAGAGCTTCACGCCGATCTGCAGACGCGACATGGGCGAAGAAATATTCACATGCGCGACATTGGCGGCGAGCGCGGCGTCGACGTCGCTCTCGCTGAGACGACACCAGGCCATGACCCGACAAGGCAGACCATCTCCGGCAATCGCGGCGATCGCCTCGATCTCGTCGCGCCCCATCGCAGGCGTGCCGGCCTCGATCTCATCGACCCCGACCGCGGCGAGCGCGCGAGCGATCGCGAGCTTCTCCGCCGCAGTAAAGGCGACGCCCGGCGCCTGCTCGCCGTCGCGAAGCGTCGTGTCATTGATGAAGATGCGGGGTTCGTCGCGGTTCACTGTGGTCGCGCCTATCACGCAAAAACGGTCTTGGAGTCGTTGATCTTCTTTTCCGCGTCCGCCCAGAAGGGCGACATTTCGCGGAGTTTCTCCACAATGCCGGGCAGCGCCTCGATCACGCGGTCGACATCTTCGGCGACATTGTCGCGCGAGAAAGAGAAGCGCACCGCGCCATGCAGCGCGGCCTCGGGAATCTCCATCGCCTTCAACACATGGCTCGGCTCCATCGAGCCGGAGGTGCAGGCCGAGCCGGAGGAGGCGGCGACGCCGTTGCGATCGAGATGCAGCAGGATCGCTTCGCTCTCCACATACTCGAAAGCGATATTGGAGGTGTTCGGCAGCCGATCGTGGCGGTCGCCGTTGACGATGCAATTGGGCACGCGCTGCAGCACCGCCTTTTCCAGGCGATCGCGCAGCTCGCGCACGCGGCCCTGCTCATCGGCAATATGCCCGAGCGCCAGCTCCGCCGCCTTGCCGAGGCCGATGATCGCGGGGACATTCTCTGTTCCCCCGCGGCGGGCCCGCTCTTGATGGCCGCCGCGGATCAGCGGCTTGAAGCGCACGCCCTTCTTGACGTAGAGCGCGCCGATCCCCTTTGGCCCATGCAGCTTGTGGCCGGACAGCGACAGCATGTCGATCGCGCTGTCCTTGAGCGAGATCGGCGTCTTGCCCGCCGCCTGCACGGCGTCGGTGTGGAACAGCGCGCCATGTTCCTTGGCGAGCTCGGCGAGACCTTCGATCGGAAAGATCGTGCCGGTCTCATTGTTCGCCCACATCAGCGAGACGATCGCGACCTTTTCCGACAGGGCCGCGCGATAGGCCTCGATATCGAGCTGGCCGACCTTATCGACGCCGATGAAATGCACCTTGGCGCGGCCGGTCTTCTCGAGATGCTCGCAGAGCGACAGAATCGCCGGATGCTCGACCTTGGAGGTCACGATCTCACGCCGATCGGGCGCCGCCTCCAGCGCCGAGAGGATCGCGGCGTTGTCGCTCTCCGTGCCGCCCGATGTGTAGATGATCTCATGGTCATGCGCGGCGCCGAGCAATTGCTGGAGCTGCTGGCGAGCCGCCTTCACCGCGGTCCCGACCTCGGCGCCGAAGGAATGGGCCGAGGAGGCGTTGCCGAAATGCTCCGTGAAGAAGGGGAGCATCGCCTCGACGACCGCCGGATCGACCCGGGTCGTCGCATTATTGTCGAGATAAATCGCCTTCATGACGAACTCCTCAATGAGCGCTGCGTCCGACCGGAATCACGCGCACGGGAACGCCGAGCTTGGCGATGAGCCGCTCCTGAATTCCCGAAACGGTGACGCTCGCCATCTGACAGCCGACGCAGGCGCCGGTGAGGCTGACGAGCACATTGGAGCCGTCGACATCGATCAGCTCGCAGTCGCCGCCGTCCTTACGCAAATAGACGCGGAGATCTTCGATCGTCTCCTCGATCAGGCGGATCTTCTTGAGATTGGTCATGCCGGCGGAAGGCGGAGGCAATGGCGAGGCGGGCGACAGCGGCGACGCTTCCGCGGCCGGCCGCTGAGCCGGCGGACGCGCCGGCGCCGCGCTGGCCGGCCGCGTAGCGGCGCTGAACAGATTGACCGAGCCGGCGCGCGATCCCTCGCTCGCCGCGGGCGCCCGCGACGCGCGGCCCGTCTCGGCGACGGCCTCCGCCGAATGCGCGCGCCCTTCCGTTTGGCGGGCCATCGCTTGGGCGGCGGCGACTTCCGATGTCACGCGCAGCAGAATATCTTCTATTCTCTCGTAACAAGTGGTGCAGCCCGTGCCGGCTCCGGTGCAGGCCCCCACTTGCTCCACTGCGGTCAGACCATTGTCGCGTATCGCGCGCTCGATGATCGCGGCGTCGACGCCGTGACATTTGCAGACGAGCGCCGCCTCCTCATGATCGGAATTCCAATCTTCGCCGCGAAAATTCGCGATCGCCGACTGCAACGCTTCGTGAGCCATCACCGCGCAATGCATCTTCTCCGGAGGCAGACCGCCGAGAAATTCGGCGATCTCGCGGCTCGTGATCGCACGCGCTTGCGCGAGAGTCTTGTTGATGACGAGCTCCGTCAGACCGGACGCCGACGCGATCGCCGAGCCGCAGCCATAGGCCTGGAACTTGGCTTCGAGAACGATTTCCGTGACAGGATCGATATGGAGCATCAGCTTGAGGGCGTCGCCGCAGGCGAGCGCGCCGATTTCGCCGATGGCGTTGGCGCCCGCGAGAACGCCCGCGTTCTTCGGATTGAAGAAATGCTCCTTGACCTTCTCGGAATATTCCCACATCGCCGCGCTCCCGAACCCGATCAACCGAAAGACTTGCCGCAGGAACAGCTCGATTTCGCCTGGGGATTGTCGAAAGTGAAGCCGGAGCCCTCGAGTCCGCTGACGAAATCGACACGCGTGCCGTCGAGATAGGCGAGCGAGCCTTCTTCCACGAACACTTTGACGCCGTCGCGCTCGAACACATGGTCGGCGGGATTGGTCTCATTGACGAGACCCATCATATATTTGAAACCCGAACAGCCGCCGGCCTCGACCATCAGGCGAAGGCCCTCGACCTCCTGCCCGGCGCCTGCAATGGCCGAACGCACTGCGTTCAGGGCGTTGTCTGTGAGTTCGATCATTTGCTTAACCTCTTCCCGGAAAACTACCCGAGCTAGAAGAAGCAACCGCTATGCCAGACGGCGATCCTATCGTGAATCAATCGATTTGAGGGCCCGCCGGCTGTTTGCATTCCCACATTGTCGGAGTTCCGACACGGTTGGCGATTCTGCTTCGAAATACGCCCGAATCGTTCCCGAGCCGAGCCCGAGCCGGCGGATAGAAGGCCGCGAAATTGGAGGAAATCTCGAGACTGATCAGGAATTCGAGGGGTTGCCGCGGGAGAGCCGCGCCAAGGCGCTTTCACCGCTCTCGTCGCCGAAGCAATCATGGAAATCGCTGCACTCTCGACAGCTGGGCGCGGCGCAAAGCACGAAGCCTTCCATCTCGCACAAAGAGCGATAAAAAAATTTCTTCCATTTCATGTGGTTGACGTTGCGCTCGGCGAGCTTCGGAAAGCGCTCGCTCATCAGTCGCCCGAGCTCGTCACGTGTCGTCAGGCCGAGGTCCTGCCACAAATGCCGCGGCTGCATCGACCGTTTGGTCAAAATCGACGCGAGCCAGCCGGTCTCTTCCGAGGCGTCGCCGCGAGATCGTTCCAACAACTGCCGAATCTGGTCTTCCTCATCGTCGAGCGAGATCGTTTCGGTTTCATGCTCGAGATCGACTAGATCGAGCGCTTGCGGCGCCCAACGCTCGATGAGCTGCGCGAGCTCGCCTCGGTTGAGCGCCAAAGCCTGGCCGAGAGTTCCGCTTCGATATCCGGCCTCGCTCAATCCGAGCGCCAGCACACAGCAGAAGACATGCGCAACGAAAGGATCGTCGCGTCCGAAATTGCTCGGACGCGACTGCAATCGAAGGTAGATGTCCGCTGGGTCCCGGTTAGGCTGTCCGAGCCCGCTCTCCGATCGATGGTGTTCGGAGAGGAACGCCATTGGATCAGCCGACCAGCTGATCCACGGGAACATGCGTCTGGCAGTCCTTCGGACATACCTTCGAGCACGCCGTGCACCCGATGCAATCCTCGGAACGCTCGACCTTCATGATCTTGCGGTTGAGCTCGCCGTCGAAATCATCGTCGTCATCCTCGGTGACGATGCCGAGAATGGTCCCTTCGGCATCCACCCCGTAGAGCGCCATGACGTTCTGCGGACAGACCTTGAAACAGCGACCACAACCAATGCAGGTTCCCGGATTGATATCGGTCAAATAGGACGGCGTCCAATCGGAGCCGCCTCTCGTCTTGAACTCCGCCATCACGCCGCCTCCAATTCCTTTAGCTTCTGACGCGCGGCTTCGAGCGCCGAATAAGCGTCATGTGTCTCCTGCGCGATGGTGAGAATATTGCCCCAGTTGATGGGGAGCTCTTCCGAGAGATCGTGCAGGTTCATTTTCATATTCGTCGCTTTGGCGGAGAGCTTCTTGATCTCGGCCTTCAGCTCGTCGACGGAGCACATCTTCGTCTCTCCTCCGATATCAGTAACGCGCGACTTCCGGGAATTTCTCGATCATCTCGACGCCGGCGCTGACGAGCTTGGTCCCCTCATCGGAGAGCTTCTCGAGATTGTCGAAGCCGAAACGATGAACGTCGCGCAGCTGCTTATTGACGACGATGAGACGGCCCGCGATGAGAACCTGACGGCCGAAGCCCTCATGGCTCATCTTGATCATGGGCTGAACCATCACGCCGGTGGCGCGCTCGATGGAAAGAGCGACCGCATTGTAGAAGAGCTCGACGCGCCACAGGATCTCGGGATCCGGATCTCCGATCAGAGGCAGCGCCTTGCGCGCCTCCTTGTCGACGATGTAAGGCTTGATGAGATCGAGGTCCTTCTTGTTCTCCCAGGTGCCGTGCGTGTCTTGCGCGCGCCACTGCTTGATGAGTTCCTTGATGAAGACGCTGTCCGCCGCGTCATTCGCCGTAATCGTCTCGGTCTCAGCCATTTGCAGCCTCTTCCTCGAAATCGAAGGTTCTTTCCTGACCCTTCGTCATGACCTTACGCAGCCAGGGCGGCGGCGCGCCTTGCAGGACAACCTTGAGCTTTTCCAAAAGATCCGTGATGTTCTCGGGCTGAGCCACCTTCATCGGGTGAATGCCCTGGGCGACGACGCGCGCCGCGCCCGAGCCGCCGATCGCAGCGATATAGAGGATTGCGCAATCCTTGATCGCTTCCAGCTTGGGCTGCAACTTGTCCTCATTGCCGTCCTCCTGGAGATCCCCTTGGAACTGGATCGCCTCGATGAAGGTGTATCCTTCGGCCGTGAGTTCATAGATCGCGATATTCTTCGCCCATCCGAAATGGGCGTCGACCCGCTCGAGGTCCTGCGTGGCGAATGCGACTTTCATGCTGCCTCCTCGTGGTCAGGCCATCGTCGTCAACTGAACGAGCTCCGGACTGCTTTCGGCGCCGAAATGGCTGACGTTCTCGTCACTCGTCCGCCATGTGTCCGGATCGGGCTCGTGCGCCTGCGCGATGAACATATTGCCGATCGTGAAGATCAAGGTGCGCGTTCCGCGGTAGCCGACGGTCAGCTCGTGACCGGCGCCGAGCCGATCGAATGTCGGAAGGCCGAGGCGGAAAAGCGGCACTCCGAGCCGTTCCGACGCTTGCCTCCCATGCGAATGGGTCATCATCAGATCGGCGCCAGCGGAACGCGACTCGAGATCCTCGAGATCGCCGATCAGCACCTCGTCGATGTCGAGCTTTTCCAGCACGGGCGATTGCGTCGTCGTGACCGCCGCCTGCAGATGAGCGCCCATTTCGGTGAGCCATGATCCGATCGCATAGAGCAGATCGGGCTCGGCGCCGACCGTGACCTTCCTGCCGCCGAAATGAAAATGTCCGTCCAGCATAGCGTCGACGAGCTGGCCGCGCTGGCGACGGAGCTTTTGCGGAACCGGACGCCCGCTGATGCGAGACAGGAACGCCATCAGCTCATCATTGGGCGCGAGACCCGTCAGCCGATCGAACAGGACGAAGGGCACGCCCCCGCGCTTTTCGAGAGTGGTGGCCGCGAGGCGCATCTGCTCGCCGATGGCGATCGTCCAAGCGGCCGAGCCCATGGCCGCCATCCCTTCGCGAGACGTTCCACCGAGTGTCGTCGGCGTGAAATCCTCGGGAAGATGTCCGTCCAGCGACCCCGAGAGATCGGGAAGAAAAGTCGGCTCGAGACCGAAGCTCTCGATGATGTCACGGAGCTCGTCGATGTCCCCCGGCGTCAAATGGCAACCCGGCAGCACATTGACCCGTTGCGGCGCGCGCTGCGCGGGCTCGACATTCGCCGGGACGAAGACCTCGATCAGCTTGGCGACCGTCTTCTCCCAACCGTCCTGGAACGCGTCCTTGAAGTCCGGCGTCGACACATAGACGATGCCCATGTGATCGAGCTCGGGATGGCGCTTGCGGATGAGCTGAATATAGCCATCGACATCGTCGCCCTTCGTCTCGGTCACGCCGGTCGAGCAGATGCCGATGACCTCGGGTTTCGCGCGCTTGGCGATATTGACGATCGCCTCCTCGACATTCTCCAATCCGCCCAGAACCGTCGCGACCTCGCTCATCGCGGTGGTCTGCAGCGGAATAGCCTCGCGAAAATGCCGCACGAAGAGCACGAGCCCAAAAGATGTGCAGCCCTGTGACCCATGCAACAGCGGCATGCAACCCTGAACGCCCATGAAAGCGAGCGCGCCGCCGATCGGCTGGCTCATCTTCAACGGATTGACCGTGCATGCCTTTTTTGAAAATTCGACTCTAGCCATCGGAGCGCCTCACGCCGCTTTCGATGCAGGAACCGCGCCATCGGCGTTGGCTGCCTCGATCATCTGTTCCAGCGCGTCGCGACAGCCACCGCAGCCCGTGCCGGCGTGCGTCGCCTCGGCGAGCGCGTCGACTGTCGTGAGAGAGCCGGCCCTGATCGCATCCTCGATCGCCCCGACATTCACATTGTGGCACTTGCAGACGCGCTTCTCCCGCCGCACCTCTTCCGCCTTGACGGGATCGGCTGCGAGAGCGGCCGCCTCGGCCGCGATCGCCTCATTGGCGCGCTCTTCCCAGGTCTTCTCCTGCCACGGCGGCGGCCGGCGCACCTGCTCCCAAACCGGATTGTAGAGCGCCTTGTCGATCTCCTGGACGAGTTCGACCATGCCTTCGTAACCGGCATAGGCGTGATGTCGCTCCTGGTTGATGTCGAGCCAGGGCATTTTCGCCTTGAGCGCGATGAACTGCGATCGACCGCCCGAAAGCATGATGTCCGCCTGCGCGTCTTTTAGCATTTTATACATTTCACGCGGCGTCATATCGTCGATCATATGGGCGTCCTGGCCCATCAGCTCCTTGATGCGCTCCTTGTCCTCCTTGGTGGACTTCTTGACGCTCGTGCCGACGAGTTCCATGCCGGCTTCCTGCAGAGCGGCGACGACGGACCACGATTTGACGCCGCCGGTGATGAGCAGAACTTTCTTGCCCTCGAGGCGCTCCCGGTAAGGCGCAATACGCGCCCAGGCGCGCGCTTCTTCACGGGCGATCACCGCTTCGGTGCGATCCTTCAATTCGGCAGGCGCGCCTTTCTCGACCAGCAGCCGCGCGATCTCGCGCAGTGAGTCGCTCATGTCGCCGATGCCGTAGAACGATCCTTCGAAGAAGGGAATGTCGTAGCGCTCTTCCATCTTGCGCGCGACATTGATCATCGCCTTGGAGCAGACCATCATCGCCGCCTTGGCGCGATGCGATGACGCCACCTCGCTATATTTGCCGTCGCCGGAGATGCAGGAGAGAATGCGAACGCCGAGCTCGTCGAGCAGCGGCTTCACCTGCCACAATTCGCCGGCGAGGTTATATTCGCCGATGATGTTGATGTCGTAGGGGGTCGTATATTCCGGCTCCTGCGTCCCGATCACATGATCGAGGATCGCTTCGCCAGCGAGCTTGTTGCCGAGATTTTTCGGACCGACGAAGCCGGGGGAGTTCACCGGAATGACCGGCTTGTTGAATTTCTTCGCCGCGGCCTTGCAGACCGCGTCTATATCGTCGCCGATCATGGCCGGCACGCAGGTCTGATAGACGAAGATCGCGGGCGGATCGTATTTGTCGATGATTTCCTTGATCGACTTGTAGAGCCGCTTCTCGCCGCCGAACACGACATCGGTCTCGGCGATGTCGGTCGTAAATCCTGTGCGGTAGAGGCTCGAGCCCGAGGTCTTGGCGCCGCGATTGTCCCAGGAATTGCCCTCGCAAGCGATCGGGCCATGGACGAGATGGGCGACGTCGGTAATCGGCTGAAGCGCGATCTTGGCTCCGTCGAAGGCGCACCCACCCGCAGCGGCGCCTGGCGCCAATTGCTTCGTGCAGCCCTTCTTTCTCTCTTTTTCGGATTTGCCCTTGTTCTTGTCGCAACCGGGCTCGTTGAAAACGTCTTGAACTTTTGCGGCCAGCGTGCTCATCCGCGCCTCCTGCAACGGCCATCGCCTCCCACTCTGCGCACGCATTGCGCCAGCGCGGCGATCGACCCGACGGATCAGGCTCTTGTTGTTCCGCCGGGCCGAAACGCTACGCGGCCCGGCGGAAATTCGTAAACGTCAGCGAATGATGTCGAAGCTATAGTCCGACTTCGCGACGACGTTGGTGTTGCGATCGATCTCGTCGAAGACCTTGTCGAGCAGCCAAACGAGGACGTTCAGGCCACCCTGATAGCCCCACACCGGATAGCGGTGATAGTGATGGCGATCGAAGACCGGGAAGCCGATGCGGATCAGCGGCGTGCCCGTGTCGCGCTCGAGATATTTGCCGTAGGTGTTGCCGATCAGGAAGTCGACCGGCTCCGTGAACAGCAGCGAACGCATGTGCCAGAGATCCTTGCCGGGATAGGCCTTGCAGTTCTTGCCGAAGGGAGAGCTGGCGAACAGCTGGTTCATCTTCTCTTCCCAGGCCTTGCCGCCGTTGCTGGCGAGCACGGTGATCGGCTCGGCGCCGAGCTCCATCAAGAAGGCGGCCAGACCATAGCAGAGGTCCGGATCGCCATAGATGGCGAAGCGCTTGCCGTGCAGATGCGCGGAAGAGTCGGCGATCGCGTCGACGAGACGGCCGCGCTCACGGGTCAGCTCCTTGGAGATCGGCTTGCCGGTGACTTCCGAGACCTTCATCAGGAACTCGTCGGTCGCGCGAACGCCGATCGGATGATGGAAGGAGTAGGTCTCCATGCCGCTCTCGGCGATCAGCGGCAGCGTCTTCTCGGTGGAGAAATGCTGCATCGAGAAGGTCGCCTTGGCGTGGATCGCATTGGCCGCGTCCTCGAGCGTCGTGCCGCCGTCATACATGCGGAACTCGCCGTCGGTGGGCGTATCCCACACATCGCTCGGGTCGCCGAAGATCGTATATTCGACGCCCATCGAGTCGAACATGCGCTTCACTTCGCGGATGTTGCCGACGACATAGCCGTCGAAGCCGCCGATGAAGTTGATCTTGTTGTTCGGAACGCGCTCGAGCTTGGGGGCCGTGCCCGCCTTGCCGTTCCAGAAATGCTCGACCATGCCCTTCATCACATTGTCGTAGCCGGTGACATGGCTGCCGACGAAGGCGGGCGTGTGCGCGAACGGAACGTCGAACTCCTGCGGAACCGAGCCCTTCTCCTTCGACGTCTTGATGAAGGCGTTGAGGTCGTCGCCGATGACTTCCGCCATGCAGGTCGTGGAGACGGAGATCATCTTCGGCTTATACATGTTGTAGGTGTTGGCGAGGCCGTCGATCATATTGTTGAGGCCGCCGAACACCGCCGCGTCTTCGGTCATGGAGGAGGAGACGCAGGACGTCGGCTCCTTGAAGTGACGCGAGAAGTGCGAGCGATAATAAGCCACGCAACCCTGCGAGCCGTGCACGAAGGGAATCGTCTGCTCGAAGCCGAGCGAGGCGAACACCGCGCCGAGCGGCTGACAGGCCTTCGCCGGATTGACGGTCAGAGCTTCGCGAGCGAAGTTCTTCTCCTGATATTCCTTGGTCTTGGCCCACTCGCGGACGCGTTCCACCTCGGCGTCGGGGGCGTGATTCTCGAACTCTCTTTTCTTCTTCTCGAACATCTCGATGTATTCCGGCTGGCGGAATAGGTTGAAATGGTCGAGGACGTTATCTGCATTCTGTGGCATCTCGGTTCCCCTCGTTGTCCGCGCGCGTCCGCTCTCTCGAGATTCGGGCGAAGATCACCAGCCTCTCGAATGCGAACGGGGGCGAGCCCCGTTCGCGAAGAGAGCTTTTGCAACTCAGTCGATCAAGCCGCCCACGGCGCCTTGGCGAATTTCCAGACCGGCGAATTGATCGCCATGTCCATGTCGCGAGCGAAGATCGCGAAGCCGTCATAGCCGTGATACGGGCCCGAATAGTCCCAGCTGTGCATCTGACGGAAGGGCACGCCCATCTTCTGGAAGACGTACTTCTCCTTGATGCCCGAACCGACGAGGTCTGGCTGGATCTTCTCGACGAACTTCTCGAACTCGAAGCCGGTCACGTCGTCATAGATCAGCGTGCCGTCCTTCACATAGTGAGTCGTGCGCTGATAGTCGTCGTTGTGACCGAACTCATAGCCCGTGCCGACGATCTCCATGCCGAGATCCTCGTAGGCGCCGATCACGTGACGCGGACGCAGACCGCCCACGAACAGCATGACCTTCTTGCCCTCGAGACGCGGACGGTACTTGGCGATCACCGCGTCCATCAGCGGACTATACTTGGCGATGACGCGCTCGGCGCCTTCCTTGATCTTGTCGTCGAAATGGCTGGCGATCTTGCGCAGCGATTCCTCGATCTTGGACGGACCGAAGAAGTTGTACTCGACCCACGGAATCCCGTACTTCTCTTCCATGTGACGGGAGATGTAGTTCATCGAGCGATAGCAGTGCAGGACGTTCAGCTTGGCGCGAGGCGTCGCCTCGAGCTCGGCGATCGTGCCGTCGCCGGACCACTGCGCAACGACGCGAAGACCCATTTCCTCGAGCAGAATGCGCGAAGACCAGGCGTCGCCGCCGATGTTGTAGTCGCCGATGATCGCCACGTCATAGGGGGTCGGCTCGAAGAGAGCGGGCTTGCCCTCCATCTTGTCGAACACCCAGTCGCGGATCGCGTCATTGGCCAGATGGTGGCCGAGCGACTGCGACACGCCGCGGAAGCCTTCGCAGCGCACCGGAACGATCGTGTGGCCGTTGTACTCCTTGGTCTTGGCCTTGGAGACAGCCTCGATGTCATCGCCGATGAGGCCGATCGGGCACTCGGACTGGACGGAGATGCCCTTGTTCAGCGGGAACAGCTCCTGGATCTCGTCGATCAGCTTGGCGAGCTTCTTGTCGCCGCCGAAGACGATGTCCTTCTCCTGGAAGTCCGAGGTGAACTGCATCGTGCCGAAGGTGTCGATGCCCGTCGTGCCGATGTAGTAGTTGCGGCGCGACGCCCAGGAATACTGACCGCAGCCCACCGGGCCGTGGCTGATGTGGATCATGTCCTTGATCGGGCCCCACACGACGCCCTTCGAACCGGCGTAAGCGCAGCCACGGATCGTCATCACGCCGGGGATCGACTTGATGTTGGACTTCACGCCGCAATCCGGCTTGCCATCCTCGAAGGTGTTGAGGTGCTTCGCGCGGCGCTTGGCGGTCTTTTCAGGATAAACTTCGAGGACCTCTTTGATCAGCGCCTTATTGCGCGCCTTGATGTCCTCGATGGATTCGGGTTGAGCCAGGCTCATGACGCCATCCCTTTCTGATTAGTCCTTGCCTGAAAGATCGGCCCGGCCCCGTGCGAGGCCGGGCCGCATGCTTTCAAACGGTTTACGCGATCGCGGCGAGATCGGCCGCGGTCTTGCCGACCTGCGACTCGTCGACCGCCTTCATGATGCCATGCTCCATGAGCAGGTCTTCGAGCTCGTCCATGGTGATCGGGGTCGGGATGATTCCGTTGCCCTTGTTCGCATGGACCTTATTGGCCAGGTTGCGGTAATGGCCGGCCTGCGCGGAGTCGGGAGCGTACTCGACGACCGTCATGCGGCGCAGCTCGGCGTGCTGAACGATATTGTCGCGCGGCACGAAGTAGATGAGCTGGGTGCCGAGCTTCTTGGCGAGGGATTCCGCCAGCTCGTACTCCTTGTCGGTCTGGCGCTCGTTGCAGACCAGCCCGCCCAGGCGCACGCCGCCGGAGTTGGCATACTTCAGAATGCCCTTGGAGATGTTGTTGGCCGCATACATGGCCATCATCTCGCCGGACATGACGATGTAGATTTCCTGGGCCTTGTTCTCGCGGATCGGCATGGCGAAGCCGCCGCAAACCACGTCGCCGAGCACGTCGTAGGAGACGTAGTCGACGCCGTCATAAGCGCCCTGCTCCTCGAGGAAGTTGATCGAGGTGATGACGCCGCGGCCGGCGCAGCCGACGCCCGGCTCCGGACCGCCGGACTCGACGCAACGGATATCCTCGAAGCCGATCTTCATCACGTCCTCGATCTCGAGGTCCTCGACCGAGCCGGCCTCGGCCGCGAGCGACAGGATGGTGTCCTGCGCCTTGGCGTGGAGGATCAAGCGCGTCGAGTCGGCCTTGGGGTCGCAGCCGACGATCAGGATCTTCTTGCCGGTCTGCGCGAGAGCCGCGAGAGTGTTCTGGGAGGTCGTGGACTTGCCAATACCGCCCTTGCCGTAGAACGCGATCTGTCGAAGTTCTGACATTTCTGTCTCCTTAAGATACCGTGTCATTGCGATCGGCGCGCACGGCGCGCAGGCCGAAGTCGTCTTGTCCGACCGAGCCCGGCGCCGGTTGCGGGATCGCCCCCTTGGTGTTCGGGGCCGCCCAATCCGCAGCCACTCGCCTTGCGGGCCCTGTCTCGCAAGCGGCGTGCCAGCCTGACGACAACCAAGCAAGACTTATGATTTCAAGATGTTATCCATGCGACGGCAACGGTTGGCGGCAGGTGTGTCAAAGCCGACAGTCGTGCGCGGAATCGGACGAAGGGCTTTTTGGCGGCCTTTGTTTTGGAGCGATTGTAAGTTTTGCACGCTCGCTCGCGGCGCCGGCTTCCCTTCGACGGCATAGCGATTGCTTTCAAAGAGTGCAGGTAAACCTTGGAGCAGACGAGATGCAAATCGGCGTCGAAACGTCCCGTGCGGTCGAAAACAAGCGAATTTTCGTCGTCGACGACGACGAGATCATTCGGGCGGCGCTTCAGTTCATGCTGCACGACGAATATGAGACTCACGAGGTGACGAGCCTCGACGCGGCTTTCGAGAAAGCCGCAGCGCAAAAGCCCGATCTCCTCATCTTGTCGGAAAACGTCGTGAAGACCGCCGGAACTGCTGTTTTGGCGGAAATCCCCAAGCGGATCGGCGGCGTGAAAGTTCTCGTGATCGTCGATTCGCTCGAAAGCGGATTTGGCAAAGAATGCCAGTCCGCCGGCGCGCATGGCTATATCGTGAAGCCGCTGACCGTCGAATTCGTGCGACAAAAAGTCGATGTTCTGCTCGGTCGCCGGCAGGGCGTCGCCATCCCGTTGAACGTTCTCTGAAGACGGCAAAATTCAATTACAGAAACAGAGCCGGAGCACGCGCTCCGGCTTTTTGTTTCGACCGAGCCATCGCAAAAAGAAAACGCCCGCGGCAAGCCGCGGGCTTTTTCTTTTCATTGGTCGTGTCGATTACAATTGCGGCACGATGATCAAGCGTTCGACAGGGTTTCCTTCGATGAAATGCGACTGCACGATCTCGTCTATATCTTCCGGCGTGCGCGGCGCATACCACACGCCTTGCGGATAGACGACCATCAGCGGGCCGGCGCGACAAAAGCCGAGACAGCCCGTCGCCGTCATCGACACGTCCGGAAGAGGCTGCGCTCCGAGCTTCGCTTGCAGGCGATCCCACAGCGGCTTGGCGCCCGATGTCGTGCAGCTGCCGCGCGGATGTCCCGGCGGACGCTGCTGGAAACAGGTGAACACATGATATTTGAATACGACAGGAAGTTCTTCGAGCATTTTCTATTCCTGGACTGTCGATTTCGTCCGGCCCTCAGGCCGCGGCGTCCGCCTTCGAAACGGAGACGGGTCGGCCGGTGAGACCCAACACGAATTCGGCGAGCGGCGTGTCGATGCGCTCGATGTTCTGTTCTCGGAGGAATTTCGTTTCGTTCTTCGTCAGGCTTCCCTCGATGACGGCCCAATGGCGATCGGAGGAACGTTTCATGATCTGGCGGGCGAAATTCCGTTCGAGCTGCGTGGAGAAGCGGCAACCGAGGAAAAGGAAGTTGCGGCCTTTTCGGACCGTTTGCACGGTTTCGGGGATCGGCGTCTGAATGTCGATCTCTGTCAGAACTTCGACATAGTCGGAGTCCGACACGATGTAATTGGCGGCCGGCGTGACCGAGCCGATCGGCTGATAGAGCAGCGTGGCCCAAGACAAGGTCTCTTCCGGCGCCTCGGCGGGAGCCTTCGCGCCGGAACCGTCGCGCAGGAACTCCTTGTTGGGGACGAGGGAGAGGTCGGAGCGGAAGTAGTTCACCCAATAGCCGAAATGCTCGGCTTGCGACACGCCTTGCACAATGCCCCAGCTCTTTCGCGCCACCAGCGCCTTTTGCGGAAGATCGTCGTACCAGGCGTTGACGAGGAGCGGCAGACTCGGCTGTTCCGCGAGCCATTTGTGCAGAACGCTCGGCTCGGGCGTCTGCTCGAAAGCCTTGCTCATCACCGCGGAGATGGTTTTGCGGTGCTTGAAGTTCTCTATGTATTGCGCCGCGGCGGTCAGATTGTTGCGAATCTTGTGCGGCACGGTCGCAGCTTTGGTCAGCTGCACGACCAATTCTTCGGGTGAGGCGGGAATTGGGGTCCCGTCCGTCGCCAGCGTCAGCACGCCGGGTCCGAGATAGGGAATCACGAGGCCTCGCTCAAACCCCGTTTTGATTTCGCTCAGCACGTGTGTTCTCCTCTCGTCGAACCCGGTGGCATTATCGGTCACTGAAGCGAGGCGCTCTTGACCGTATCGAGTTCTTCGGGCGTCAGCTTGAAGGCGCCGCGGCCGCCGGACAGAGCCATGTAGTCCATGGCGTAGGTGTTGCTCAGCTTGTCGAACCACTGCTGACCGGACAGGCTGGCGGGCCGCTCGCCGATCTCGTGGACCGAGCCGTCATTGTAGAAACGGACGTGGATCACGACAGATTTATCGCTCATTTCGATTCCCCTCCGGTTGTCAGCGACCCGAGTCGAAGCCCAGCAGCTCGACCGTGACGTTTTCAGATCCGAAATTGGATTGGCAAGCGAGACGCGACTTCGAGCCGACGCCGACGATCGAATCCAAACGCTCGTTTTCGGCGCGCGTTGTCTTCGACAGGCTCTTCTTTCCCTCCTGGACGAAAACATGGCATGTGCCGCATTTGGCCTCTCCCCCGCATTTGCTGGGAATGCTTTCCCCAGCCGCGAGTATCGCATCCAGAAGTCTGCTGCCCGGCTCGGCCTCGATGGTTTTGCCTGACGGCAGAATGGTCAGTACCGGCATGTCGTTCACTCCTCCTTGCCAAAGGTCCTCACGACCTTCGTCCAGCAAGTTTCGAACCACTCTAAATTACGGGACGAGAAAGCCGCGCAAACGCGCGGATTCCCGGAAATCCCGCAGAAAAACGTCAGTTTTGGAGAGTTTCGCGTCGCGCGCTCGAAATTTCGAACCGGCCGGCTCTGTCATCGCGTCCGTTTTTGGACAATGACGCGGGAAAAGTGGACGCGCCGACGGCGAGGCCGGCGCGTCTTTCTAAAGATAGATCGCCGCGCCCGCGCCCACATTGATCGACGCGTCCTTCATCGTGCCGACGATGAAGGCGACCTGATTTTCCGTGAGATGCGCATGGAACGGCAGGGCGACGGCGCGATCCGCGACCTTCTCGGTCACGAAGAAATTGCCGCGACGATAGCCGAGGTCGAAATAGTAGCGCTGCAGATGCAGCGGGTGAGAATAGGCCGCCGCCTCTATCTTTTCCGTATGCAGGTCTTCGATGATCTGGTCTCGGCTCGAGCGAGAGAAGCGCGTGCCCAGATGGACGACATAGAGGAACCAGTGAACCTCGTCGACATCCGGCGCGATGTAAGGATCTTTGATCCCTTCGAAGGACTTCACATATTGATAGAACCAGCGCTCGACCCGGGTCCTGCGCGCGAGCAGCAGCTCGAGCCGACGAAATTGCGCGAGGCCGAGCGCCGCGGTGATGTCGCTCATCGCCGCCTGCATGGGCGGATAGGCGCCGAGCACGACGGAAGAGCGCTCCGCGATCCTGCGGCTGCGCAGATTGCGGATCGTCGCGGCCCGATCGTCGTCGTCGGTCACGATCATTCCGCCTTCGCCGCAGGCGATGACTCCGGGCTGCGAGAAATCGAATACGGCGCAATCGCCGAAGGAGCCGACGAGCTTGCCCTTGTAGACCGAGCCGATCGCCTCCGTCGAATCTTCGATGAGAAACAGCTTCTTCGCGTCAGCCAACTGCCGAAATGGCTCCCAGGGCGCCGGGTGGCCGTTGGTGTTGCCGGCGACGATGGCCTTGGTCCGTTCGGTGATGACGGCGTCCGCTTTTTCGGGCGCGAGCGTGCCGGCCCAATAATCGATGTCCGCGAAGACCGGCCGCGCGCCGGCCAGCGCGATCGCATGCGTCGTCTCGCGGAAGGAATGCGCCGAGGCGACGACTTCGTCGCCCGGCCCGATCCCATAGCCCCTCAGCGTCAGCATTAGGCCGATCGTTCCGCTGGAGACCGCGATCGCATGCTTGCGGCCGAGATAGCTGGCGAATTCCGCCTCGAACTCCTCGACCTTGGGTCCGGACGAGAGCCGAGGCGAGGTGATCGTCTCGACGACCGCGTCGAGATCGCTCTGGGCGAGGTCCGGATCATTCAGCGGCAAAAAGGTCGTCTGCATCCGCTCTCACCTTTTCGGGGCAACAACCAATCCTGTGGCGATAGAAGGATCGGAGGTGATCTTGACGCAATGATCGCGCCCGTCGATCAGAAAGAGATCGCATTTCTCATAGCTGCGAAACGGCGTCTCGTCCTGAATGTCCGCTTTGTCGCAGCGCATCGCGCTCAGGCCGGGCGCGACTTGCTTCAGAGCGGAAACGGCCGCCTGATCGGCGGCCGCCGTCGCGAGCGTCGCATCGATCGCCTCGAGTTGCTCGGTCGCGATCGGCATTTTTCAGTCTCCACTTACTTTCTTCGCTTCGACCGTGATGGGAAGCGAAGTCTCCGCCGCCATTTCGGGCAGCTGAAGAATCCAACCATTGGCGAGGGTCACCGTGCCGCCCCACAATTGGGGGCTTTCCTGCTCGACGATCGGCTCTTCGAGATCCTTCTTCGGCACATAGGCCGAAAGAACACCGTCGGAGCCTCTGCGGATCATGACTTTCACATTGCGCCTCGCTGTTAGATTTACCCAAATCGTTTAGCAATGTTCATACCGCGAGTCGTGTGAAAAATCGCCGCGTCACGCCGGCTCGATCTCCTCCTCGAAGCAGCCGATCACCAGCTTTTCGGAAAACTCCACGATGTAGATCGGCGTGTCGGTCTCCATGTGCTGACCGATCTGGACGATCTCGCCGGGATCGCCGGCCTTGACGAG
Organism: Methylosinus sp. Ce-a6; assembly: GCF_009811655.1. Classification (GTDB taxonomy): domain Bacteria; phylum Pseudomonadota; class Alphaproteobacteria; order Rhizobiales; family Beijerinckiaceae; genus Methylosinus. Next base: position 82,773 of record NZ_BGJX01000002.1, read on the forward strand.
GAGCGCTTCCGGCTCATGGCCCGGATGGGAGCCGTCGTTGAACAGATCGACGGTGGCGCGCACGCGCATTCCCCAGTCGTATCTTCCGCCGCTCATCGGGCCGCCTCTTCGGTGACCACTTCGACAGGCTCGAGCTCTTTCTTGCGCATGCCTACTTTATAGCCGGTCTCGACGAATTCGACGCCATAAATGTAGAACTGCTGCAAAAATGTGCCGATGCTCGACACATAGCCGATCTCGCCCTTCTTCACGAGAATCTCGCCGACGTCCTTGCCGGGAAAGGTTCCGTCGTTCCGGACCACTTTCTTCGATTTGACCTTCTCGCCATAATTGAAGGCGGGCGGGTCGTTGAGCTCGACGGAGCCGTCGTCACGGTTGATATTGCTCATATCCGTTCCTCGATCTGGCTGTGGTTGCGCTCGAAAGACTTCCCCCGGACGGGTCCGGCCTTTTTCCGAGACGCGCTTCGGCCGTTTCCCTGACAATCGGATCTTCGTCCGATAAAAGCGGCTCGATGCCGGAAAGTGAGGCGCGCCGCGCCACCTCATAGCGAACGCGCCAATCCGCATCGCCGATGAGGTCGGGGAGCTGAGCGGCGTCGAGCCTCTGCGCCGCCTCGAAGCGGACGCCCGCGTCGGCGTCTGTCGTCATGCGTTTCAGCGCCTGCGGCGAGATGCGCTTCGCCACGACCCGCCGGACCTCGACATCGTCGTCCTCGATCATCAGCACGAGGAGATCGGGCGAAATGCGTCGGGCGACGACCTGGCGCACATAGTAATCGCGATCCTCGATCATCGGCAGAAGATCGACTGGATCGAGCCGATGAGCGACCCTGATCCGCACTTCGCGATGCGGGTCATTGCGCAGCTTCAGGAGATAGCGATCCGGCAGCCTCCGCGCGGCGCTCCAGCGAACCGCCTCTTCGGGATCGTCGAGCAGCGCCGGCAACAGAAAGATCTCGGCCGCCTTGGCGGCCCAGGCGCGCACTTCGAAATAGGGGTGCGTCAGATAATGACGCGCGAGTTCGGGATTCCAGTCGAAGAACCGATCGATGCGGCGCGCATAGCGGTCGAAGACACAGGCTCTGAGCGGCTTGCAACGCTCTTGCGCCAGCAGCTCATTATGCGGACAGGCGCCGCAATCGACGGGAACGCCGCGCCAATCGATGGCTTCGTCGATTTCGTCAGTCGACATCGTCGGCCTCCATTTCCGCAAGAACGGAAAGGAGAAGGGTCGCCCCGACCTTGTCGGTCGGATCGAGCTCCAGGAGCTTTTGCGCGGCCTCGCGCCCTTCCTCATATTCGCCGAGGCGCAGCTGCAGATAAGCATAGCCTTTGAGAACGAACATGAAGAAACGCGGCAGAACCGCTTCGTAATTGGCGAAATCGGCGTCGCCCTTACGCACGTCGCGCCAGTCGAGCGGCAGAGAATTGTCGATCGCCGCCCGAATGAGACAGGTTCTGGCGATCTCGAGAGTGTTTTGGAGCCGATTTTTGTAAAAGTAGAATCGATAGAGGCCGATCAGCACAGCCACATGATCGGGAGCCAGCCGGCGCGCCTCGAACAGATGCTGCTCGGCGATGTCGTCGAGATGATAGGACAGCGCCGCTTCGCGGAGATGGCGCTCGGCTTCCGCCGGCAATCCGGCCCCGAACACGGGAGAAGAGAGAATTTCGTCTCCCGTATCGAAAGCCTCGCTGCGTAGAGCGCCATCTCCGTTCAACATAAAGCGTCCCTATCCACTCACGCCACGGGAATCTCCGGCAGCTCGACGACGCTCTGCGTCGAGGAGCATCCGCAAGCCTTCGCCTTGGGATCTATGAAGGAAAAGCCAGTGGAAGTGGCCGTCTCCTTGAAGTCGATCGTCACACCGTCGAGCAGCAAGCGGCTCTGCGCCGGCAGAAACAGCTTGAAGCTCGGGAAGTCGAACGCCTGCTCGCCATCGCGCGGGGCCGGCTGCACCGAGAACTCGGCGCTCATTCCCGAGCATCCGCCCGGAGAGACCATGAGGCTCAGCCCGTAGCCCGGACCGCCGTCGAACATGACGAGGCGACGGATGAATTTTTCCGCGGCGGGAGTGAATTGGATATTCATGCCGCGCCCCCGGCAGCCTGGTAACGCGGGAGAGACGTGTCGATGACGCAAGTGTCGTCGACCGGGCAGACCGCGACGCATTGCGGCACATCGAAGTAGCCGATGCACTCGGTGCACTTCTTCGGATTGATGACGAAAGTTCCGTTCTTCTCGGAGATCGCCACATTGGGGCATTCCGCTTCGCACGCCGAGCAAGACGTGCATTGCGAAGCAACGATCTTATAGGTCATTTGCTTGCTCCTCCATCTCATCGTCACTGAGCTCGAGAGTCGCCGACTCTAGAAACTCACATTCTCTGCGTATTCGCGGTTTCGATCGAAACGCGCGCCGCCGGGCGGCGCGCGCTTCGATCTTCGCGGATACTGGTCGATCCGCGTCAGGCCGTGATGTAGGCGCCCTGACGGATCGTGGCGTCGCCGCGCTCCTTATGCTCCATCTCGCCGCTGTTCACCTTGTCGAGATAGCGCTTGAAGTAGGTGATCGCAGACTGCTCGATGAACTCGAAGGCGAATTCGTCGACCGGATCGATGCCAGCCTTGAGCAGGTCGTTCTTCGGGCAGCCGCCGATCTTGGCGACGAACACGGCCGTGCAATCATTGATCGCGCGGATGATCGTCTCGAGGCTGTCCTCCTCGCCATAGCCGCCCTGGCAGTAGAGGTCGACGCGGCGATGACCGATGAACTTCGCGCCCTTGGTGGAGAGCTCGTAGATCTGGAACTCCTTCGCATGGCCGAAGTGCTCGTTGACGCGGCCCGAGCCCTTGGTCGCGACGGCGATCAGGATCTTGATGTCCTCATTGCCCTCGCCGGCGAGCGTGTTGAGCTCGGCGTTCTTCGCCGCCGCAACCTTCTGACGCTCGATCTCGACCTGCGCCTGGTAAGCCTGGCGCGACTCGAGATCATAGGTGACTTCCATCGCCATGATCTTGTCGGTGGTGAACTCCGCGCTGCGATCCTCGCCGAGCAGGCCGACCGCGTCGGCGCGGCACTGGCGGCAATGGCGCATCATGTTCATCTCGCCTTCGCAGCTGTCCTGCAGCGCCTTCAGCTCCTGAGCCGTCGGGCCGCGCTGGCCGTTGAGGCCGAACACGGTGCCGTGCTCGGGCGAGGAGATGAGCGGCATGATGTTGTGCAGGAACGCCCCGCGCGACTTCACCGCCTTGTTCACCTCGACGAGATGCTTGTCGTTGATGCCCGGGATCATCACCGAGTTGACCTTGCAGAGAATGCCGCGCTCGGTCAGCATCTCGAGGCCGCGCATCTGGTGCTGCGTCAGGATCTCGGCGGCCTCACGGCCGAAGATGCGCTTGCGGTTCCAGAAGATCCACGGATAGATCTGCGCGCCGATGTCCGGATCGACCATGTTGATGGTGATCGTGACGTGATCGACATTGTATTTGGCGATCGTGTCGACATGCTCGGGCAGAGCGAGGCCGTTCGTCGACAGGCAGAGCTTGATGTCCGGCGCCGTCTGCGAGATCAGCTCGAAGGTCTTGAAGGTCTTCTCCGGATTGGCGAGCGGGTCGCCCGGGCCGGCGATGCCGAGAACGGTCATCTGCGGGATCGTCGACGCGACAGCCAGCACCTTCTTGGAGGCCTGCTCGGGCGTCAGCTTCTCGGAAACGACGCCGGGACGCGACTCGTTGGCGCAATCATACTTGCGGTTGCAGTAGTTGCACTGAATGTTGCACGCCGGAGCGACGGCGACATGCATGCGCGCATAGTGGTGATGCGCCTCTTCGCTGTAGCAGGGGTGGTTCTTGACCTTGTCCCAGATTTCCTGCGGAAGGTCGTTCTCGCCGGCGCCCGAGCCGCAGCTCGCCTTGCCGCTGCCGCCGGAGGTGCCGCAACCCTTGTGCTCGGCGACCTTCTGCATCACATCGTCGATCGATTGAGCCTGACCGACGTCGATAGTTTCGGTAGAAAGAGATTCCATGTTCGGTTCCTCACGAGTTGAAGAGTTTCAAACCCTTGCGGAACGCAGTCGCGACATATCCGTCTGCCATTGCGCCGGCGCTGTCGCGGAAGCGGTGTCCGGACACGAGGTTCGCAACAAGCATGCCATGCGAGAATATTTCTCTAACAACTTGAAATTATAAGACGAGTTTCATTTGTTTGGAACCTGTCCAGATACCGACACATGTCGGAAAGCGCCTCAGCAGCCTGTCGATAACGCGACACTTTGCCGCCGGCGCCTCCTGCCTTCGGACGAGGCCGCCGCTCGGCGTCGCCGGCGCTTTCGAAGGGACGATCCGAGCATCTCCCTGCGGGGCCGGAGCGGCCGAGCGACGCCGCTCGGAGCGCGCGATCGGGCCGGCCGCGTGGCGCGACATTTGCCTGCGGGCGCGGCATGAACGACCTCACTCGCGAAAACGATCTCGTCGACTTCGGCGAACTCTCGCCTGCCGTCAACGAACTCTTGCAAAAAGGCGTCCTCGCCCATCGGACCGACCGGGCGCGCGCAGACGAACTGTTTCGGGAGGCGCTGGAGCTCTCGCCCCACGAATTGCCGGCCTACTACTGCCTCTATAAGATTCACACTTATATGGGGAACTTGGATTTCGCCTGGATCGTCGCAAATCAAGGGCTCGCGGAAGCGACGCGACAGGCGGGCTGGCCGCTCGATCCACATCTGTGGCCGCCGAAAGAAACGGCGCCGGGCTCGCCGGAACGCTTTGCATTGTACACATTAAAGGCTTTGAGCTTCATCCAGTTGAAGCGGGGCAACAAGGCGCAAGCGATGGAAAACCTCGCGATTTTGAAGGTTCTCGATCCGCAAGGATACGTTGGCTGGACCGTGATATTCGAGCTTGCCCAAGGCGTTGCGTAAAACATTGAGACGAAGGCGCGCAGCGCTCTCGGTTCGGGCCAAGGTTTTGTCACGGTAACGGCACGTTAGTTGCTAATCATTCCAGGGTGAACGATCGATTCCCGCGCAACGTCAGGCACGTCGATGGGATACGAAGCTGGAAGCGGCATGAACACGGCTCAGGCTCGCGCGTTCGACCCGAGCGAATCTGCTCTCGTCGGAATCTACGAAATCTCGAAACTCTTGGCGTCTCCCAATCGTCTCGAGAAAACGCTCGCCGGCGTTTTGGCGCTCCTGTCGAGCTTTCTCGACATGCGCCACGGCCTCATCGCCCTGCTCGATGCGCATGGCGACCCAGAGGTGGTCGTCGGTTCGGGCTGGAGCGAGGTCAACGCCAAAAAATTCTTCGAGCATCTCCCCGAGCGCGCGGTCGGCCAGATCGTGGCGACGAAGATGCCGCTCGTCGTCGAGAATGTCGCCGCCTCGCCGCTCTTCGAGGGAACGGACCTCTCCGAATGGGGGCCGACGGATGGGCGGCCCTTCTCGCTGATCGGCGTGCCGATCAAGGAGGCCGACGCCGTCGTCGGCACCTTGACGGTGGACCGCGTCTATAGCGACCGCTCCTCCGTGCGTTTCGATCGGGACGTCCGCTTCCTGACAATGATCGCCAATCTGGTGGGCCAGACCTTGCGGCTGCACAAGCTGATCGCGCGGGACCGCGAGAGGCTGATGCAGGAGAAGGCGCGGCTCGAGAAGGGCGACCGGCCGGCGCATATCGAGGCCCGGTTCGACGGGATCAAGGGCATTGTCGGCGAGAGCCCGGCGGTGCGCGCGGTCGTCGACAAAATCCGCATCGTCGCCAAGGCGAAGTCGACCGTGCTGCTGCGCGGCGAGTCGGGCACCGGCAAAGAATTGTTCGCCGCGGCGATCCACAATCTCTCGCCGCGCCAGAGCAAGCCTTTCGTCAAGCTGAACTGCGCCGCTCTGCCCGAGAGCGTGCTCGAATCCGAACTATTCGGCCATGAGCGCGGCGCCTTCACCGGCGCGGCGGCCTTGCGCAAGGGTCGTTTCGAGCTCGCCGACGGCGGCACGCTGTTCCTGGACGAGATCGGCGACATCACGCCGGCCTTCCAGGCCAAGCTCTTGCGCGTGCTGCAGGAGGGCGAGTTCGAGCGTGTCGGCGGCACGCGGACGATGAAGGTCGACGTGCGCTTCGTCTGCGCGACCAACCGCAATCTGGAAGAAGCGGTTCAGAAAGGCGAGTTCCGCGCCGATCTCTATTATCGCATCAGCGTCGTGCCGATCTTCCTGCCGCCGCTGCGCGAGCGCAAAGGCGACCTCGCGCCGCTCGCCAATGAGTTTCTCCGCCGTTTCAACAATGAGCAGAACGTCAATCTGACGCTCTCCGAATCGGCGATGGAAGTGCTCAACGAATGCAGCTTCCCCGGCAACATCCGCGAGCTCGAGAATTGCGTCTATCGCACGGCGACGCTCGCCCGCGGCGACGCGATCGCCGATAGGGACTTTTCCTGCCGCAACGACGGCTGCCTGTCCTCCGTGCTGTGGAACGGCTCGCGCGAGTCGACGATCGGCGGCCTCCATGCGCCGAGCTTCACGCCGCTTCCGATCGTGTCAAAGCCGCAGCCGCCGGCGCCCCCTCCACGGCCCGCGGCTCCCGTTCGCCCTCCTGTCGAGGAGGCGGCTCCGGTCAGCGCGGCCGCGCCGGCCGCCTGTCCAGGCGCGGAAAACTGTACGGTCATTGAGAGCGACCACCGCTCGGATCGCGACAAGCTCATCGAAGCGATGGAACAGGCGGGATGGGTGAAGGCCAAAGCAGCCCGCCTTCTCGGCCTCACGCCTCGACAAATCGGCTATGCGCTGCAAAAATACGACATTCCGGTGAAGAAGTTCTGATTCGAGGAAAGAAGACGGCTCGCCAATGGCCGCGGAACCAGAAAGCCTGAGCGACGACCCGCTGGACTGGCGAGGGCGTCCCATCCGCTGCAGGGAGTGCTCCCATGTGGCGCTGAACCTCGAAGGCCTGTGCCGCAAGGGTTCAGCCTGCGTGCGCGACCGCCGGGCGAGACGCGTCGATCTCTTCTTCCGCGGGCATCCTCATCTGGCGGATTCCTATCTCGATCACGCCTATTTCGAAGTGCGCGCGCGCGCCGCACGATATGCTTCCGTGTTGCGGCTGCCGCCGCTGCTCGACGATCCCGAGCCCGAGGTGCGCGCCACCGCCGCCTCGCGCCTGCCGGCGTCGCGAGTCGCCCGGCTGGTCCACGATCCCGAGCCGCGCGTTCGGATCGTGGTCGCCAACAGGCTCGAAGGCGCCGCTCTGCTCGCCATGTATTCGGACCCGGATTATCTGGTCCGCATTCATGTCGTCCGCAGGCTTTCGCCCGATCTGCTCCCGATCGCCGTTCGCGACGAGGATCCCGAGGTGCGGCGCTGGGTGGCGCGACGCATCCCGGTGGAGAAACTGCATCTTCTCGTCAAGGATTCGGAGCCGCTGGTGCGCCTCGTCGTCGCCGAACGCCTGCCCGAAGATCGGCTCGACGCCATGAGCAAGGACGAAGATTTGCGCGTCCGCTTCACCGTCGCCGAGCGCTGCTCCCCGGCTCTGCTGCAATCTTTCCTCGAGGACGAGGACGAATTGGTGCGCGCCTGCGCCAAGGCGCGGCTGGAAGGCGCCTGACCAGCCGAGACGAGCGCGCCTTCCATCGACAGCCGGTCTGCTCGAAAAAAAAAGCAATCCAGAGCCTTGATCGGCCCCTGGATTGCGTGGTCGAAATCGAGATTGTCGGACCCGTCAGACGGGGCGGTTCTCGTTGCGGTTGCGCACCGGGCCCATCACTTCCAAGCCCTTCTCGAAGGTGATCTTCTCGAACTTCTGGTCGAAGGCGATGCCCGCATTGGCGACGGCGTCGATCTTGCCGGCGGTCGACAGCTTCTTCAGATCGTTCTTCTCGATATAGAACAGCTCGAGCAGCTCGTTGTAGACTGTCGATTCGTCGATCGGCAGCACGTAGTAATTGATGCCATCGAGCTCGACCTGATATTTGCTGAGCAGATCGATATTGTTGGCGAAGATGAAATATTTGCCCGTGGGGCTCAGGAGGTTCTTCAGCACTTCGTGGACGTTGCCCAGATGCTCGAAGGAGAGGACCCACTGCGCGAAGAAGTCGAAAGTCGGCTTGGCGGCCTCCGCAACCGCGATGACCTGATCGGAGCAGAGTTCCGGCGGCCGCGCCTCATCGGCGAACTGCTGGGCGAATTTCAAGGCGAGCTTGCCGCGGAAGCCGAAGCGCCCGGGCTTTTCGGTCGGGCCCTTGTGAACCGGGCTCAGCAGCCGCTTCTGCTCTTCCAAAGTCGCGAACGCCGTTTCAGTGATGCTTGTCATGTTGATTGTCCGGATCGTTACGTAGCCAATCCGCCAGTTTGGCGAAGTTCTGCTTCAGGGTTTCACGCAGTCTCACATCATCGACCACCTCTTCGAGCGCGCCCGTCATGCAGGCCATCCACGCGTCGCGCTCGGCCGGCCCGATCGCGAAACCCATATGACGCATGCGCAATCGCGGATGTCCCCGCTGTTCGGAATAGCTCTTCGGCCCGCCCAGCCATTCGGCGAGATAGAGCTTCAGAACCGCCTTTGTGGGACCGAGGTCGGCCGCATGCATCGCGCGAATTCCGCGCGCCTGCGGCAGCACGTCCATATTGCGGTAGAACGTCTCGACGAGACGATCGATCGCAACCTGGCCTCCGATGACGTCGAATGCGGTCTTTGTCGTTTGCACGGCGTCCATTGTCATGTCTCGCGAGCTAGCAATTCATATGCCGAGGCATTCGCCCATAGGCTCCTTCTGCGACGCGCGCCATAGGACCGCGGCGAAGCCGCGCGGGCGAGAGGGTCGCCCCGATTTCGCCGCCGAACGCGCATAAAGAGGCAGGGCAAGGCGCAATATTATGCATTCCAGCTTTCGGCGCCCGAATTTCGGCGCCGTGCGCCCTTGACATCGCCGGGGGCGGCTCCCTATCTCACCGACAGCTCGTTGGCACTCGCCCGCGGCGAGTGCCAACGAGCATTTTACGCAATCTTTCGCCCGCGCGCTCCGGCCGGGCTGTAACGAAGGAAGACGATATGGCGTTCCGTCCCCTCCACGACCGGGTCGTGGTCAAGCGCCTCGAGAGCGAGGACAAGACCAAAGGCGGCATCATCATTCCGGACACCGCGAAGGAGAAGCCCGCCGAAGGCAAGGTCATCGCCGTCGGCCCCGGAACCCGCGACGAAACCGGCAAGCTCGTCGCCCTCGACGTGAAGGAAGGCGACCGCGTGCTGTTCGGCAAATGGTCCGGCACCGAGGTCAAGATCGACGGGGAAGATCTCCTCATCATGAAGGAAAGCGACATTCTGGGCGTCGTGGTCTGACGCGCCCCGCCTTTCCCGACATTTTCCTATTCCAACGGAGCTGAACGACAATGGCAGCCAAGGACATCCGTTTCTCCTCCGACGCGCGCGACCGGATTCTGCGCGGCGTCGACATCCTCGCCAATGCTGTGAAGGTCACGCTCGGCCCCAAGGGCCGCAACGTCGTCATCGAAAAGAGCTTCGGCGCTCCCCGCATCACCAAGGACGGCGTCACCGTCGCCAAGGAGATCGAGCTCGCCGACAAGTTCGAGAATCTCGGCGCCCAGCTCGTTCGTGAGGTCGCCTCCAAGCAGAACGACACCGCCGGCGACGGCACCACGACGGCGACCGTCCTCGCCGCGGCCATCGCCCGTGAAGGCGCCAAGGCCGTCGCGGCGGGCCTCAACCCGCAGGATCTGAAGCGCGGCATCGACCTCGCGGTCGAGGCGGTCGTCGCCGATCTGAAGAAGAACTCCAAGAAGGTCACCTCCAACGACGAGATCGCCCAGGTCGGCACCATCTCGGCCAATGGCGACTCGTTCATCGGCCAGGAGATCGCCAAGGCGGTGCAGAAGGTCGGCAATGAGGGCGTGATCACGGTGGAGGAGGCCAAGAGCCTCGATTCCGAGACCGTCATCGTCGAGGGCCTGCAATTCGATCGCGGCTATCTCTCCCCCTACTTCATCACCAACGCCGAGCGTCTCGTCGCCGAGCTCGAGGACCCCTACATCCTCATCCACGAGAAGAAGCTGTCGACGCTGCAGCCGCTGCTGCCGATCCTCGAGGCCGTGGTGCAGACCGGCAAGCCGCTGCTCATCATCGCCGAGGACGTCGAGGGCGAGGCGCTCGCCACGCTGGTCGTCAACAAGCTGCGCGGCGGTCTGAAGATCGCGGCCGTCAAGGCGCCGGGCTTCGGCGATCGCCGCAAGGCCATGCTCGAGGACATCGCGATCCTGACCGGCGGCCAGGTCGTCTCCGAGGATCTCGGCATCAAGCTCGAGAGCGTCACGCTCCCGCTGCTCGGCAAGGCCAAGCGCGTGCGCATCGACAAGGAGAACACGACGGTCATCGACGGCGCCGGCGAGAAGAAGGACATCGAGGCCCGCGTCGCCCAGATCAAGGCGCAGGTCGAGGAGACCACCTCGGACTATGATCGCGAGAAGCTGCAAGAGCGTCTCGCCAAGCTCGCGGGCGGCGTCGCGGTGATCCGCGTCGGCGGCGCGACCGAGGTCGAGGTGAAGGAGAAGAAGGACCGCGTCGACGATGCGCTGAACGCCACCCGCGCCGCGGTGCAGGAAGGCATCTCGCCCGGCGGCGGCGTCGCCCTGCTGCGCGCCATCGCCGTTCTCGGCGACGTCAAGGTGGCCAATTCCGACCAGAAGACCGGCGTCGAGATCGTCCGCAAGGCGATCCAGGCTCCGGCCCGTCAGATCGTCGACAATGCCGGCGGCGACGGCGCGGTCGTGGTCGGCAAGCTGCTCGAGTCGAAGGACTACAGCTTCGGCTATGACGCTCAGTCCGGCGAATATGGCGATCTCGTGAAGCTCGGCATCATCGACCCGACCAAGGTCGTCCGCACGGCCCTGCAGGACGCGGCTTCCGTCGCGGCGCTCATCGTCACCACCGAGGCGACGATCACCGAGCAGCCGAAGAAGGACGCCGGCCCGGCGCTGCCGCCCGGCGGCGGCATGGGCGGCATGGACTTCTGATCGCCGTTCCAGAAAGACGAAGAAGGCCCCGGAGCGATCCGGGGCCTTTTTCATATCCGCCGCCGCGCCGGGCGCGAGCCGCGACGATTGCGCCGTTGCAGGATCGAGCGTCCTCGTCTAGCATGATCGCGTTACGCCCCTCGACGGGCGAAACCGGGATTCGAGAAAACGAGGGGGAGCGGAATGGCCGATCATCACGAGACTTCGACGGACCTCGCGGAACATCTCGCCACCTATCGCGGCTTTCTGACGCTGCTGAAGGTGGGAACCGCCGCCTCCGTCGTCAGCCTGCTGCTGATGTATTTCCTCCTCGCACGCTGACCGACCGGTTTTCCGACAGTTTTTGACCGAATGCGAACCGCGCGGCCATCCGGCCGCGGGGAACCGAATCTCCGCGCAATGGAGTTTCGTCATGCGCATTGCTGTTCAATCCGAGACTGACAAGAATGAGACGCGCGTCGCCGCGACGCCGGAAACCGTAAAAAAATACAGGGGTCTCTGCGCAGAGGTCGTCATCCAGTCGGGGGCCGGGGCGAAATCCGGCTTTGCCGACGCCGAATATGCCGCGGCCGGCGCGACCGTCGCGCAGAGCGCCGCTGCGGCCGCCGATAACGCCGCGATCGTGCTGCGGGTACGCCGACCGGCGCCGGGCGAGCTTGCGGGCGTTGCGCGCGGCGCGGCGGTCCTCGCCATCGCCGACCCCTTCGGCCATGAGAAGGAGCTCGCCGCCCTCGCGCAGACCGGCGCGACGCTCTTCGCCATGGAGCTCATGCCGCGCATCACACGCGCGCAGGTGATGGACGTTCTGTCCTCCCAGGCGAATATCGCAGGCTATCGCGCGGTCATAGACGCTGCGGCCGAATATGGCCGCGCCATTCCGATGATGATGACGGCGGCGGGCACGGTTCCCGCCGCCAGAATTTTTGTGATGGGCGTCGGCGTCGCCGGCCTGCAGGCGATCGCCACCGCGCGGCGCCTCGGCGGCATCGTCTCGGCGACCGACGTCAGGCCTGCGACGAAAGAACAAGTGGAATCGCTCGGCGCGAAATTCATCGCCGTCGAGAACGACGAATTCCGCCAGGCCGAGACCGCAGGCGGCTACGCCAAGGAAATGTCGCCGGAATACAGGGAAGCCCAAGCCGAGCTCGTCGCCGCGCATATCGCCAAGCAGGATATCGTCGTCACGACGGCGCTGATCCCCGGCCGCCCGGCGCCGAGGCTCGTCTCGGCGGCGGCGGCGCGCTCCATGCGCGCGGGCTCCGTCATCGTCGATCTCGCCGCCGAGCGCGGCGGCAATTGCGAGCTGACGAAGGCGGGCGAAACCATCGTCGACAATGGCGTGAAAATCATCGGCGCGGTCAATCTCGCCGGCCGCCTGCCGGCCACCGCCTCGAGCCTCTACGCAAAAAATCTCTACGCCTTCGTCGAGACGCTGATCTCGAAGGACACGAAGACTCTGGCCATCGATTGGGACGACGAATTGGTGAAGGCGACGGCCCTCACCCGCGACGGCGCCGTCATCGATTCGCGATTTGCGGCTTGATCGCGACGGCCCCGAGGGTCGCGCGCGAAGAAAGGGCGTTGTGACATGGCAACCGACACGACACAGCAATTGCTCGAAGCGGCGCGTCGCGCAGCCGAGGCGACACGCCAGCTCGCCGATCAGGCGCAATCTTATTCCGATCAGCTCGCCCAGGTGGCGGCGGCGGCCTCCTCGCACGGTCTGGCCGGCGGCGTCGACCCCGTCGTGTTCCGCCTCGCGATCTTCGCGCTGGCGGTTTTCGTCGGCTATTACGTCGTCTGGTCGGTGACGCCGGCGCTGCACACGCCGCTGATGTCCGTCACCAACGCGATCTCCTCGGTCATCGTCGTCGGCGCGCTGCTCTCGGTCGGCGTCGACACGGCGGCGGACGCCTCCGGCGGCTCCTCGGTCGCCTGTTGGCTCGGCTTCATCGCGCTCGCGCTGGTGAGCGTCAACATATTCGGCGGCTTCCTCGTCACCGAGCGAATGCTGGCGATGTACAAGAAGAAGGGCTGACGGCATGAGCGCCAATCTCGCGGTCCTTCTCTATCTCGCCGCCGGCATATTGTTCATCCTCGCGCTGCGCGGCCTCTCCTCGCCCGCGACCTCGCGGCAGGGCAATCTCTACGGCATGATCGGCATGGGCGTCGCCGTCGGCACGACCTTGCTGCTGCGCCTGCCGAGCCTCGGCGCGCTGATCCTCATATTGATCGGCGCGGGCGCCGGCGGCGGCGTCGGCGCCTATGTGGCGAAGCATGTCGAAATGACGAAGATGCCGCAGCTCGTGGCCTTCTTCCATTCGCTCGTCGGCCTCGCCGCCGTGCTCGTCGCCGGCAGCGCCTTTTTCGCGCCGCAGGCCTTCGGCATCGGCGCTCCGGGCCACATAGAGGGCGGCAGCCTGTTCGAAATGTCGCTCGGCGCGGCGATCGGCGCGATCACCTTCACCGGCTCGGTCATCGCCTTTTTGAAGCTCGACGAACGCATGACCGGCAAGCCGATCCTGCTGCCCGAGCGTCACACGATCAATATTCTGCTCGGCGTCGCGCTCATCGGCTTCATCGTGCTCTTCGCCACGACGGAGAGCGGCTTCTGGCTCCTCCTCATCATCCTCGTCTCGCTCGCGCTCGGCGTGACGCTCATCATCCCCATCGGCGGCGCGGACATGCCGGTCGTCGTCTCCATGCTCAACTCCTATTCGGGATGGGCGGCGGCGGGCATAGGCTTCACGCTCGGCAATCTCGCGCTCATCATCACCGGCGCGCTGGTCGGCTCCTCCGGCGCCATCCTCTCCTACATCATGTGCAAGGGCATGAACCGCTCCTTCGTCTCCGTCATTCTCGGCGGCTTCGGCGGCGAGACGGCGGCGGCGGCCGGCGCGGTGGAGAAGCGCCCGGTCAAGCAGGGCTCGGCGGAGGACGCCGCCTATATCATGCAAAACGCCGGCAAGGTCATCGTCGTGCCGGGTTACGGCATGGCGGTGGCGCAGGCGCAGCACGCGCTGCGCGAGATGGCCGATCTTTTGAAAAAGGAAGGCGTCGAGGTCAAATACGCCATTCATCCGGTCGCCGGCCGCATGCCGGGACATATGAATGTGCTGCTCGCCGAGGCCAATGTTCCCTATGACGAAGTCTTCGAGCTCGAGGACATAAATTCGGAATTCGGCCAGGCCGACGTCGCCTTCGTCATCGGCGCGAACGACGTGACCAATCCCGCCGCCAAGACCGATCCGCAATCGCCGATCTATGGAATGCCGATCCTCGATGTCGAAAGAGCGAAGACGGTGCTGTTCTTGAAGCGCGGCATGGGCTCCGGCTACGCCGGGGTCGAGAACGAGCTGTTCTTCCGCCCCAATACGATGATGCTGTTCGGCGACGCGAAGAAGACCGTGGAATCGATCGTCAAATCGCTGGCCCACTGACGCGGAAGCCCCCTCCCCGGCCCTCCCCCGCCGCGGGAGAGGGCGAGGCGGGGGCGCTCTACAGCTTCGAGAGGAATCCCGCAAAGCGCAGCGAGCCCTCGGGCCAAGGCCCATGGCCGCTCTCGGCGTTGACATGCCCCGCCGCGCCGGCGTCGACCAATTCCGCGCCTATTTCCTCGGCCAATCCGCGCGAGAAGTCGGCGTCCGCATGAGGATCGTCCGAGCTCGCGACGAGAATGGCGGGAAAACGCAGCCGCGCGCGCGGAATGGGAAGAAAGGCGCGATCGATCGCGGTGAGCGCTTCGATCGCCCGCTCCGACGGCGGCGTGACGAGAAAGGCGGCGGCGATCTTGTCGCTTCCGCGCGCTGCGACATGCAGCGCGGCGATCCCGCCGAGCGAATGCGTGACCAGCACGACAGGACGCGTCGCGCCGGCGATCTCCCGCTCGATGGTTTCGATCCATTCGGCAAAACGCGGGGCGTCGAAATCCGCCTGCGCCACGCAGCGCGCGGTGGAGAGCTTCTTCGCCCAGCGCGTCTGCCAATGCTCGAGGCCGGAGCCGCCGAGCCCCGGCAGGATCAGAATATCCGCATCCGCCGCGCGCATCTTCGTCGCTCCTGTTCGATCATCGTCATTGCGAGCGAAGCGAAGCAATCCAGAGCCGTGAGGCGGCCCCTGGATCGCGTCGTCGCTTCGCTCCTCGCGATGACGGTCGGCTCACGCCTGTGTTTCGGCCTTCGCCAGTTCTCCGTTCAGCGCCTTGGCGATGAGGCCGCGCGTCTCCTCCATGCCGAAGAGCGCGATGAAGGAGCCGAAACGCGGGCCTCTGCTCTCGCCGAGCAGAACCTCATAGAGCATGTTGAAGAAATCGTTCGACACGCCCGGCCGTTCCGGCGTCGCGCCCTTCGCCTTCAGATCCTGATAACGCGGCACGGCGCGCGCGACGTCATAGAGCGCCGTCTGAATGTCTTCGGCGCTGGCTTGCCTGGGCAGCGAGGCGAGCGTCTCCGACAATGTCGTCAACACGCCGCGCTCCACCTCGTCCGCCGCGCGATAGCGCTTCGCCGGCCGCACGAAATCGCGGAAGTAGGCGACCGCATAGCCGACGAGCCTGTCGAGCCGCGGATGATTCTGCGGCGACACATTCGGCGCATAGCGGCGCAGAAAGCCCCACAGAACCGAAGGGTCCTCGGCGTTGGCGACGGTCGCGAGATTGAGCAGCATGGAGAAGGAGATCGTCGTCCCCTTGGCTTCGCCCTCATGGGCCAGCGTCTCCGGCTCCGGCGGCGCGCCGAAGTGAATGTGCCACACCGGATTGCCGAGCCGCTCCTTCCACGCCTGACGCCGATAGGCGTCCAGAAAGGAGAGATAATCGTCGACATTGCGCGGAATGACGTCGAAGTAGAGCTTCTTGGCCGCGCTCGGCTTTTGATACATGAATTGCGCGAGGCTCTCGGGGCTGGCGTAGGTCAGCCATTCCTCGATGGTGAGGCCGTTGCCTTTCGACTTGGAAATCTTCTGGCCCTTCTCGTCGAGGAAGAGCTCATAATTGAAGCCCTCCGGCGGCCGGCCGCCGAGCGCGCGCACGATGGCCGAGGACAGCTTCACCGAGTCGATCAGATCCTTGCCGGCCATTTCATAATCGACGGAGAGCGCATACCAGCGCATCGCCCAGTCTGGCTTCCATTGCAGCTTGCAATGGCCGCCGGTCACGGGCGTGACGAAGGCTTCGCCGTTCTCCGGATCGCGCCAGGAGATCGTCCCCGCCGCCGCATCGACCTGCTCGAGCGGGACCTGCATCACTATTCCCGTATGGGGGTGAATCGGCAGGAAGGGCGAGTAGGTCGCCGCGCGCTCCTCGCGGAAGGTCGGCAGCATGATCTTCATCACCTCGTCGTAGCGCGCCAGCATGTGCAGCAACGCCGCGTCGAATCGGCCCGACGTGTAATATTCCGTCGAGGAGGCGAATTCGTATCGGAAGCCGAAAGCGTCGAGAAAGGCGCGCAGACGGGCGTTGTTATGCGCGCCGAAGCTCTCATGCGTGCCGAACGGGTCCGGAACCTTGGTGAGAGGCTTGCCGAGATTGGCTCTGACGAGCTCCTTATTGGGGATATTGTCGGGGACCTTGCGCAGCCCGTCCATATCGTCCGAGAAGGCGATGAGACGCGTCTCGATCTTTCCCTCGGTCAGAATCTCGAAGGCATGGCGCACCATGGAGGTGCGCGCCACCTCGCCGAATGTGCCGATATGCGGCAGGCCGGAGGGACCATAGCCGGTCTCGAACAGAACTTTCGTCTGCCCTGTCTCCTCCACCCGTTTGACGAGCTTGCGCGCCTCTTCGAAAGGCCAGGCCGGCGAGACGCGGGCGGCTTCGAGGAGATCGGCGGGCAGAGGCTCGGGCGTGGGCATGATGCGGCTTTTGTTGCGGTCGCGAAGAGCCGCGCACACTATTGGCGCCGGGCGGAAGCGTCAACGCATCATTCTTGGGGTAGTGGGTCAGTTTGAAGTTATTCGGAAGGCGTTTTTTGCAGGTCCACAAAAAGAACCGGGTCGGAGCGATTTCGGTTAGCTTCCGTGTCAAGCATGGTGAAGCCCGCTTTTAGATAAAAACCGACCGCTGATTTTTTTAATCGACAACGACAAACCTGCAACCGACTGCCGGACAAACAGTCCACTTCGCGACGCCTAGTGCGAGATCAACGAGATTTGAACCAAGGTCGAACCCCTGGTATCTACGATCGATCGCAAGCCGAGCTATTTTTACGGCAGGATAGTGCAGATATTTGTAATCGACGTTATCATTGCAAAGAGGCGATACATCACCATCCTGCAATACAACCTCTCCACACACAAGAGTTACATAACCAACTACTTTATTTGATTTGCCTTTATCAAAAATGGCGCATGTGCGAGCAAGACTTTTTTCCTGATATGACTTTGCGTGACGTTGCAAGAATGTTTTCAGAGGAGTGAACTCTTCGCCGCCAAGCGAAAGCCCGGTGAGCTTATCACCGGGCTCGATTTGCCGAATTTCGACTGAAATGTCGTTATCTGTCACGCTTCAAGCAAAACGTGATTCGTCCTCCGTTGTCACGCAAAGATTGCGTTAGAAGCACACCACGTTTCACACTTTCGACAGCAGCCCGCTTTGGCTTGCCGAAGGTGATCTGATTTTTGAATTTTTCGGCATCTTTATCAGTGAGGGTGACGCGTCCGAAAGCGTTTGATTTTATCGCCATTGCGTCCTCCTCCCTTAGCCAACTCTCGTCTGGCATTCTTGCCGAACTCGAATTGACGACATGTTAAGTGGCTTGCGTAAGGCAAGCCGACAAGGGCGATAAATTTGCGGCGTTCTAAGCGGCATATTTATACCATTGTTTTTATGCCTTTTTATAAGAGGCGCGTTTCATGACAATTTTAGCCTCTTCCGCCTCCATGAGCGCCACGATATCCCGAGCTCCCAAAGCCGATCGGAGACGCCGGCCGCCGAGCCAGTCGGATTCCACTCCCATCACCCCCCAAATTTCGAACTGACTCACTACCTCTCCGAGCGTTCGCGCGAGCGCCGACAAAATGCGGCGCAGAAAAGGGAGCGGGGCGGCCGCGGGGAGGAACGGCCGCCCCGGCCGGACGCTCAGAAAAAGCCGAGCTTGTCCGGGCTGTAGCTGACGAGCAGATTCTTCGTCTGCTGGTAGTGATCCAACATCATGCGGTGATTCTCGCGGCCGACGCCGGACTGCTTGTAGCCGCCGAAGGCCGCATGGGCCGGATAGGCGTGATAGCAATTGGTCCACACGCGCCCCGCCTGGATCGCGCGGCCGACGCGATAGGCGCGATTGACGTCGCGCGTCCACACGCCGGCGCCGAGACCGAAGATCGTGTCATTGGCGATCGCCACCGCCTCTTCATCGGTGTCGAAGACGGTCACCGACACGACGGGCCCGAAAATCTCCTCCTGGAACACGCGCATCTTATTGTTGCCGGCGAGCACGGTGGGCTCGACATAGTACCCGCCGGAAAGATCGCCGCCGAGATCGGCGCGTCCGCCGCCGATCAATAGTTCCGCGCCCTCCTTCTGGCCGATGTCGATATAGCCGAGGATCTTCTCCATCTGCTCTTTCGAGGCCTGCGCGCCGATCATCGTTTTCGCGTCGAGCGGATCGCCCTGCACGATCGCGCCGACGCGCTTCACCGCCTTCTCGATGAATTTGTCATAGATGCTCTTTTGCACCAGCGCCCGGCTCGGACAGGTGCAGACCTCGCCCTGATTGAGCGCGAACATCGCAAAGCCCTCGAGCGCCTTGTCGAAGAAGGCGTCGTCCTCGGCCGCGACGTCGGCGAAGAAGATGTTGGGCGATTTGCCGCCGAGCTCCAGCGTCACGGGAATGAGATTGCGCGCGGCATATTCGCCGATGAGCCGTCCCGTGCTGGTTTCGCCGGTGAAGGCGATCTTGGCGATGCGCGTCGAGGAGGCGAGCGGCTTGCCGGCCTCGAGGCCGAAGCCGTTGACGATATTGACGACGCCCGCGGGCAGCAGATCGCCGACGAGCTCCGCCCATATGAGAATGGAGGCGGGCGTCTGCTCGGCGGGCTTCAGCACCACGCAATTGCCGGCGGCGAGCGCGGGCGCGAGCTTCCAGGCCGCCATCAGCAGCGGGAAGTTCCACGGAATGATCTGGCCGACGACGCCGAGCGGCTCGTGGAAGTGATAGGCGACCGTGTCGTGGTCGAGCTCCGATATGCCGCCCTCCTGCGTGCGGATCGCGGAGGCGAAATAGCGGAAATGATCGATGGCGAGCGGAATGTCGGCGGCGAGCGTCTCGCGGATCGGCTTGCCATTGTCCCAGCTCTCGGCTTCCGCCAGGGTCGCGAGATTTTGCTCCATGCGATCGGCCACCGCATGGAGGATGCGCGCGCGCTCGGCGACGCTGGCGCGGCCCCAGGCGTCCTTGGCGGCATGGGCGGCGTCGAGCGCGATCTCTATGTCGGATTCGTCCGAGCGCGGGACCTCACAGAGAATCTGTCCATTGACCGGCGTCGCATTCTCGAAATAGCGGCCGGCGCGCGGCGCGACCCAGCGGCCGCCGATGAAATTCTCGTATCGAGCCTTGAACTTCGGGCTCGCGGAGCGGAGGAATTCGGGCCTCGTCATGACGTTTCCCCTTGCCATTATTCGAGCGCGCCTTTGCGGCGTCGGAGGGGATCATCCGCCCGCGCGGCCGGCAGCGCCAGCGGGGTAAACGCATGAACGCCCGCGAGGTGTCGCAGATTTGCGACACTCGGACAATTTCTAATGTCCCTGCGACAATCCGAGCCGGCCGAGCTTGCGATGCAGCGTGGCGCGGCTGACGCCGAGCAGACGCGCCGCCGCCGTCACATTGCCATTGGCGCGGGCGAGCGCGCGGCGGATCGCGCCGCGCTCGGCGTCTTTCAGCTCGGCTATTTGCAGCTCGGCTTTGTGCAGCTCGGCCTGCGCCTCGCCGCCGCCGGTCAAAAGATCGGCGGCGGGAAGCTGCGCCGCTATGCGCGCGTCGGTGACGCCGAGCTCGAGGCGGGCCGCCCGCGTCGCCCCGATGACGAGATCGTGCCGATCGACGGCGAGAAGCGCCGCGCCGCGCTCGGAAGGCGCCGTCACGATGCGCGCCCCGGCGAAGGCCTCGCGGAAATGCGCCGCCTCTATCGCCCGGGCGGCCTCCGCGACAGCGATGGCGACGAGCGCGACCATGCCGCCTGGCAGGGTCTCGCGGCTGCAGGAGACGTCGAGCGCGGCGGCGAGCCGTCCCTCGTGATCGTAGATCGGCGCCGCGGCGCAGCTCAGCCCCGTGTTGCGCGTGTGGAAATGCTGATCGCGGTGAATGGTCAGCGCGCGGCCTTCGGCGAGACAGGCGCCGATCGCGTTGGTGCCCTCGCGCGCCTCGCTCCAGACCGCGCCCGGACGCAGGCCGCGCGCGTCGAAATCCGCCGCATCCGCCTCGGCGCTGCGCCGCTCGAGAGGCACGCCCTCGACATTGCTGAGCAATGTGCAGCAGCCGAGCTCGGCGACAGCCACGAACAGGCGGTCGAGCGGGTTCTGCGCCGCGCGCAGCAACGGGGCCAGCCGCTCGCGCGCCGCGTGGAGAGCCGCCGCGTCGATCAAATCCGGCGCGCGGCGCGCCTCCGGGTCGAGCCCATGCAGCGTGACGCAGCGCCGCCAGGAGGCGGCGACCGCCGAAGCCGCGGGGGCCGCGTCGTCATCGATGACCGAGCGGATCCGGTCGACATGGCTCACCTCGCGCCGCATTGCAGGGTCTCTCTCCGGTTGGAGGAGAGGCCAGCATAGCGCGACGCGCGGACGCTTTCACCTGTCGTCGCGCCGGCGCGACTTGCGCCCGCCGGCTCTCGCCGCGAGAGTCTCGCTCCAGCGTCGAGCCGGACAGGCGGCCGCCAGCGAACGGCGACCCGCGAAAGCGCATCCTGTAACGGGAACACATTGACAATTTCTACCTAACGAATATATCGCCCGAAAATTTTTGAAATAATCGATTTTGCCGACTGGGGCGAGGACGGCTCTGATGGATTCCCACGACTCGATCGTCACGCCGCTCCTCGTGGAGACGAAGTCGCTTCGCGAGCCCGTGCTGAAGTCGGCGTCCTTCGGCGGCTGCACTCTCGAACAACTTTTCGAGGTCGAGCTTCCCGCGGATCGCTTCGACCATAAGCATTTTTGGCGGGCGACGATTCCGGGCCTCGCTTCGGAGCCGACCCCATTGCACGCCACCGCCTCCCGCAGCGGGACGACATTCCGTCTCCTGCAGCGTGAAATGGAGAAGCCTCTCTATCGGCGGATCTCAGAAAATCATTACGATGTCATGGCATTCGACGTCGCGCAGGATTTTGCGACCAATCATGTCGTGACGGGCGGCACGATCTTTCCGGATTTCCGCGACATCCTGGGGGAAGGCGAGGATCAGATCGATTTTTCCAGCATAGAGGAACTCGCATCCTACGACAGCATTTCTGCGGATACGGATTTCTATTGGGATTTGTGGTTTTCCCATTTCGCCAAGCTTCACAGCGAAATTCTAGAGCCGAAGCGGAAAGCCGGCACGAAGATTTTCTTCGTCGAGCGATATTTGTGCGAGACGAGCTTGTCGAGCGGGAGCTTCCTCCCCTACGGAAACATCGAGGCGAGCAGGCGGCGGAACCGACGACTGCGGTCGGTCTACGAACGCTTGAGCGCCACGCCGGGAATTCGTCTGCTGGGCGTCCACGAGAAGCTGTTTTTCACCTCGCGCGACGCCCCTTGGGGCGAATGGGAGTTCCATCCAGAGCGCGAATATTATTTTCAGATGAAGGCGGAGCTGCTCCGGCTCGTCGAGCCGCGGCTGGTCGCGGATGTGACCGCCGACTTTCTGCTGGAGCAGGCCGCCGAGCGCAGCAAGATGCGCGCGGAGCGGGACGCGGCCCAGATTCTGGCCCAGGAACTGATTTACGAGATCGATCGATTGCGGCCGCAGCTGGCGGAGGCGAGCGACGATCTCCAGGGCGTTGCGCTCGAGAAAGACCAATCGCGGCAGGAGCTGGCCCGAGCGCGCGATGATCTCCAGGACGCGCGAGAGCGGCTCGCTCGAGCGGAGATCGAGACGGGCCGATTGCGGCTGGAGCTGGCCCGAGCGCACGACGACCTCCGCAAGGCGCGAGACCGGCTCGAACAGGCGCAATCCGAGAGTTGGTTAGAGAAATATCTGGCGGAGGCGGACGGG
Organism: Methylosinus sp. Ce-a6; assembly: GCF_009811655.1. GTDB lineage: Bacteria > Pseudomonadota > Alphaproteobacteria > Rhizobiales > Beijerinckiaceae > Methylosinus. Next base: position 104,976 of record NZ_BGJX01000002.1, read on the forward strand.
AGCGGCGCCGCCGCGAGAAGCGTTTTCGACCGATTATTCGTCTGGTGGGCGCGAAGATGCGAGATGCACAGGTTGCGTCGCGCGAAATTCGACGCGGAAGGCTATCTCCTCCGCTATCCGGACGTGGCGGCCGCCGGCGTCGATCCGCTGGCGCATTACATCCTTCACGGGCGCAGCGAGGGGCGCTCGGCGACGTTTCATTCCTGACGCCGATCGCGGTGAGGCGACGACAGATTGCGCCCGGTCGTCGCGCCCATGCTCTCTCCATCGACGAGATCGAGACCGTGATCTGCGCGGTCTCGCGCTCGAGCCTGGGCTTTTGTTTTAACGCGTTTCCGACGCCGAACCGGCGTCCACTTCGGCTGGAAGCGCTTTAGGGCCTGTTCCCGAAAAGCGCGAAGCGGTTTTCGGAAAAGAACATGCGAATTCAAATAGCTCTAGAGCGCATTCGGACATGATTTGTCCGAATGCGCTCTAGACCCTTCGCGCCGACCGGGATTATGCGAAGGGTTTACCGAAATTTTTACTATGTTCGGGCGTAATTCGCTCTTGGGCTCGGTGAAGCTCGCGTCGGTCATTCTCGAGTCGAACAAAGTCGAGCTCACCTATAGTCGCGCTGAAGCTACGTAGAGCGGACAAAAAACCGCCAAAATGTAACTTCAGCTTCTTAAACCATGCTCGGGATGGATGAGACGAAACTCCATTCCGGGCGCGTGTGGCGTAGTCGAGCGTCTTCTCTTTGAAGCTCTCGGACAGAGTGAGTAACGGAAGTCCTTCCGAAAGTGGGGGTGAATGAGAAAGAATCCCGGTGAACGATGCTTGCTCAATTCATTGCTCCGCCGTGAAACATCTCGCCGCATTCTGATTTCGACCCTCTTTGTCGCCGGCGCCCTCGCGGTGGGCGGACTGACGGGTCTGGCGATGCGACGCGCCGAGATCGTCGTGGAGGCGCCGCCAGCGACCGCCGCGCTCGAGGTCGATTCTCCCACGGAGACCACGGCCTCGATCGAGGCTCCGTCCTTCTCCATTCCTTTCGGCGTGCTCGTCGGCGATCTACGCGCGCATGCCGCGCCCGAGCGTGCCGCGCCCAAGACGGTCGTGGCCTCGCTCGAGGCGCCGCAGCTTTCGTCTCGTCCCTCGTCGATAGAGGCGCCGGTTCCGCCCGCCCGCAAGGACGCCGGCCTCGGGCCGCAGACTGCGGAAGAAGAGGAAGAGAGCGCGCCATTGCCGCCGCCGCGTCCCTCCGAATTCGGCTTGGGCGTGCGTCCGCCCCTCGTCCCCGCCGTCCGAAGCGCGCGCAAGACGGCTTCGGAGCCGGCGCAGGAGGAGGACAATCGCTCCTTCTTCGACAAGGTCTTCGGCCCGCTGCAGCCGACCGGCAAGGCGCTCGCCTATGCGGCGCCGGAGACGGGCCTCTTCGACGGCCTGCGCTCCCTGACGCACAATCCGACGGCGGCTTACGACAATCAAACGGCCGTCTACGACATCAGCGCGCATACGGTCTATATGCCGGACGGCGCGCGTCTCGAGGCGCATTCGGGCCTCGGCGACAAATTCGACGATCCGCGCTTCGTGCATGTGCGCATGCGCGGCGCGACGCCGCCGCACACTTATGATCTCACTTTCCGCGAGCGCCTGTTCCATGGCGTGCGCGCGATCCGGCTGACGCCGGTGGGCGGCGAGAGCGCCATCTTCGGCCGCGCCGGACTGCTCGCGCACACCTATATGCTCGGCCCGCGCGGCGACTCCAACGGCTGCATCTCGTTCAAGAATTACGCCGCCTTTCTGCGCGCCTTCGAGCGCGGCGAGATCAAGCGCCTCGTCGTCGTCGGCAAGCGCTGAAGCCGAAGAGGCTTTTCACAGCCTCTTCGGCTGATCGTCGAAGGCGGGGAGATTGCGGCAGCCGAGCGCGCCATATTCCTCGACACGCTTGCGCGCGCCCGGCGTGCTGCGTCGGCCGGGGTCGAGCGCGATCCAGGAAAAGACGGAGAAAGCGGCCTCGCAGGGCTTGCCCACGGCGACATAGGCGTTGGCGAGCTCGACGAACAATCGCTCATGCACCCTGGCGCGGTCGTGGAACAGCTCGATCGTCGTCTTATATTCGGCGATCGCCGCATCATAGCGCTTGGCCGCGAAGAGCGCGCGGGCGCGTAGATAATGAAAATCCGGAAAGATCGGCTGCTCGGAGATCAGCACATCGGCGATCGCTATGGCGGCCTCCGTATCGCCGATGCGCAGGAACAATTCGCCGGCGCGTCCCTTCTCCGTAGCGGTGTTCGGACAGGCGGCGGAAAAGCCTCGATAGATTCGGGCGCCGACGCGCTCTTCTCCTTCCAGAATCAGCGCCTCGGCGAGAGCGGCGACCGCGCGCTTGTCGCAGGGCTCGCGCAACAGCTTGGCCAGCGCAGTGGAAATTTTGGGCTTGGCGACGAAGCCGGCTCGCAGCGGCTCGACCTCGAGCCGCGCATAGACCGGCGCATATTCGTCGGCCGGCGTCGGCGCGCCGACGGCGCTCGCCGCCGAATAGGCCTCACGGCGCAGAAAATCGCGCAGATCAGGGAATGCGGCGAAAGCGACAGTGAGAGCCCCGGCGATCGCGACCGCGGCGCCGATCCAAAGACGGCCTTTCTCCGCGGAAGGCGCCGGAACGATACGGTCCCCGCGATCGATCTCCATGATCCGTCATCCCGAAAATGCGCGTGTCGACAATTGATGGCGAAGCCTAGAATCTTTTCGTGCTTCATTGAAACACGGAAAGATTCTAGGCAACTATTTTCACGCGTTTCCGACGCCGAACCGACGTCCACCTCGGCTGGAAACGCTCGTCTCGTGACTTTTTCTGCCTCAGCGGCGGATGCATCCCGGCCCAAACGGCCCCGGCGATGAAGATGAAGAGGACGCCGAGCGGAAGGAAGGGCGTTCTGCGGGCGGGTCTCGGCGGCTCGGCTCGCGGTTCTCTCGATTTCTCGAGATCCTCACGGAGCGTCGCGATCACGGCCGCGGCGCGATGGCGTTCGCCGATTCCCGACGCCGCGCGCAATATCGGCCGCGCGCGAGGCGTCGACGAGAACTTCCGCGGTCGCGGCCGTGAGGCGGGCGCTGTCGTCGACGCGCAAGGCCGCCGTCTCGAATTTGTCGAGGCGGCAGAGCTCGTCCCCCAGCGAGAGCGACTTGATCCGATCGAGATCCGGGTCCGTTCCGCTGGGGGTGGTCATGCTCGCCCCCTCATTATTTCACGTTGAGATTTTGCACCGACGCCCCGAGCTGCATTATCGCCGTGACCATGCCGAAGTAAGCCGCGTGGTCGGTCTCCATGCGCGCCTCCAGAACCGCGATTCGATCCGAAAGCTCCGTTCGCGCGTGCTCCAGCTTCGTTTCGAGCGCAAATTTTGCCTCGCCGAAGAGCAGCTCCCGCACGTGTTCGAGCGGATCCGAAGCGGCGACCGCCTGAACGGCCTCGACCTCCTCGACCGCCTCGCCGACCGCCGCCGTTTCATCCGCGGCTTCGACGACCTCCGCCTCGGCGGTTTCCGCCACAGCGTCGGCGGCCTCCTCGGCCTCTACGGCCTCCTCTGATTCCGCTTCACCGGCTTCGGCGTCGACCGAATCCTCGGTCACGGCCGCAGCGGCCTCAACGGCTTCGATCTCGACGACTTCTTCCCCTGCTGCAGTTTCGACGGCCTCCTCTGTTTCGGCGGCCGCCGCAACCGCCTCCGGCTCCGCCTCGAGCTTGCTTTCGCTCTTCGCGGGCTGAGCCTCGATCGATGCTTGAACGATGGTTTGGGATTCCTCGAGCGTGTCCGTCATTTCCATCTCCCGAATCGAGCCCCATCGACGCCCAGTGTCGACTGGGCGGTCTGCGCCGCTCGCAGCGGCACGCGGAACTTTCACGGAACGCGCAATTCTTGCGCTTGGATGGTGATCGGAGGGGCTCTATACGCCAAGATCCAAGGCGCAATTCACGAATGACGAGCCAGCACCCGACTGTAACGCTGGTTCTGAGCAAAACCAAAGCGTCGTGACAGTCTCCGAGACGACAACAAATAGAGTATTCGAGGGGATGACATTTGCGAGCCATTGTTTCCTGATTCGCCGGCTCCGTCAACGAGCTTGCGGGCGGCGCCGAGCTCCGCTCAGGCTCACGAATGGAAATTCGAACAGGAGCGTGGCCTCGCCCATCGCCGCTTGCCCATCGCCCCCCGCTCCGTTAGTCATGAAAGCGCAACAGAGCGCGCGCCTCCGGGAGGACCCGGCCCCATGATGTCCAGCTGGTCCAATCTCTTCGTCATGGGCGCGGTCGCCGCGGTCGCTCTCGTCGTGCTGCTCGGTCTCGGCAATGTGCTGCGCGGCGGCGACGGCAATCTCTCGCAAAAGCTCATGCGCTGGCGCGTGGGCTTGCAATTTTGCGCTCTGCTGCTGATCCTGGCGATCCTCGCGTTTCGACACTAGTGGCTTGCGTCAATGAAAGTGAAGATGCTCGAGCCCCCTCCCCAGCCCTCCCCCGCTATGCGGGAGAGGGGGCAGATCCGGCGCTTCATCGAAGCTTCGCGTAGCGTTTGCCACCCCCTCTCCCGCGAAGCGGGGGAGGGTGAGGGAGGGGGCCTTCGGATCTTCAGTTCGAATGACGCAGGCCACTAGAAGAACCGCCGACACTGGAAGAGTTGACGATGGTCCGCCTCGACAAGATCTACACACGCGGCGGCGACGCCGGCGCCACCTCCCTCGTCGGCGGCGAGCGCCGGCGCAAGGACGATCTGCGCGTCGAGGCCTATGGCGCGGTGGACGAGACCAACGCCGCCATCGGCCTCGCGCGTCTCGCCACGGCGGGGGACGCGGCGCTCGACGCCATGCTGGCGCGCATCCAGAACGATCTCTTCGACCTCGGCGCCGAATTGGCCACGCCGGTCGAGCCCGGCGCGACGCCGCCGGAGAACAGCCTCGCCATCGTGCAGTCGCAGGTGGATCGGCTGGAGCGCGAGATCGACGCGCTCAATTCTTCGCTCGCCCCGCTCAAATCTTTCGTGCTGCCGGGCGGGACGCCGGCCGCCGCCCATCTCCACCTCGCCCGCACGGTGAGCCGCCGCGCCGAGCGCGTGATGGTGGCGCTCGCCAATGCGCCGGACGAGAGCGTCGGCGCGACGGCGCTGCGCTATGTCAATCGCCTCTCCGATTTTCTCTTCGTCGCCGCACGCTACGCCAATAAGGATGCCGGCGACGTGCTGTGGACGCCGGGCGCGACGCGCTGACCTTCCGCCCCTGCCGCCGCCGCTTCCCGTCGTTCTTTGCGACGACGATCCCTCCGGAATAAGACGCCTCCGCTCAGCGCCGGCCCTTGGTCTCGAGCCAGCGTTCGAGCTCCATATCGTCGAGGGCGCCGATCACCGTCCTGCTCCCGCCGTCGGCCGCGACGAGAGCGGTGAAAGGCAGCTCGCCCTGCCAAACGCGGTCCACCTCGAAATAGAGCCGCTCCACGAAGCGGTCGGCGAAGGCGAAATTGACCGCCTGCCGCAGTCCCGCCTTGTCGATGCGGCTCTCGACGCGACGGCGGTCGCTCTCCCCATCGGTGTTGACGAAGACGAAATCGACTCCTTGCGTCTCGCGCGCGAGCCTGCCCCAATCGGGGAGCTCGGCGACGCAGATCGAGCAGGCGATCGACCAGAAATGCACGATGAGCGGACGACCCGCATGGGCCTTGCGAATGCTCTCGAAAGAGCCGCGCGAAAAAGGCGCGAACGCCTCGGACCGCGCCGGTTGCGCCGCCGCGCAGGCGGCCAGGACGGCGACGGCGAACAGCGCATGTCTCATCGCGCGCATGTCGGAAAATCCCCTCGTTCTGCCGTTCTTTTCCACCACATAGCGGAATTCGGCGGCGGAGGCGAGCGTCGCGGCCCTCATCGAGAGGAGCGCGCCCGACGAGAGAGCCGCGCTCCCCGGCCCCGACCATCGGCGATTGCTCCTTCGCCTTCATGTTGTTAAGCCTGGGACGAGCGGCGCGCGGGGACGCCGACCATCCGATAGCTCGATGTCCGAAACAGTCGACCCCTCCATTGACGCGACGGCCCGCAAGACGGCGGCCGCGAAGGCCTCGATCGCCGCGAGCGCGGCGCTGACGCTCGCCAAGCTCGCCGCCGGCCTCGCCTCCGGCTCGCTGGCGCTGATGTCCGAGGCCGGCCATTCCGCGGCCGACGTCGCCGCCACTGTGCTCACCTATTTCGCCGTGCGCCAGGCCGAGAAGCCGGCGGACGAAAAGCACCATTACGGCCATGGCAAGGTCGAATCGCTCGCCGCGCTCATCGAGACCGGGCTCCTCTTCGGCCTCGCGCTCGTCGTCGCCGGCCAGGCGGCGCAGCGGCTCGGCGATTCGGATATAGAGATCGGCGCGGGCTGGCCCGTCTTCGCCGTGCTCGGCCTCTCCATCGTCGTCGATTTCGTGCGCTCGCGACGCCTGAACGCCATCGCGAAGGAGACGCAGAGCGACGCGCTCGCGGCCGACGCGCTGCATTTTGCGAGCGATCTCGTCTCGTCCGGTCTCGTGATCTGCGGCCTCGCGGCGACGCGCCTCGGCTTTCCGCAGGGCGACGCGCTGGCGGCCTTCGGCGTCGCCGCCTTCATCGCCGTCGCGGGTTTCCGGCTCGGCAGCCGCACGGTGGCGACGCTGCTCGACGCCGCGCCGCAGGAGCTCGTGCCGCAGATCCGGGAGATATTGCGCGCCACCCCCGGCGTCATCGCGGTGGAGAGCCTGCGCCTGCGCACCGCCGGACCGAAGGTGATGGGCGAGGCGGTGCTGCGCGTCGCGCGGACGCTGCCGCTCGAGCGCGCCGCCCGCATCAAGGAAGAGGCGAACGCGGCCATCCTCCGCGCGGCGCCGGGAGCGGAGATCGCCCTCGCCGCCTATCCGATCGCGCTCGACGACGAGACCGTGCTGGAGCGCATCCTGCTCGTCGCCGCGCGGCGGCGCCTCCAGGTGCATCACATCATCGCGCAGCTCGTCGGCGAGCGGCTCTCGATCACGCTCGACCTCGAGCTCGACGGCGCCATGTCGCATGGGCGCGCCCATGCGATCGCCTCCGATCTCGAACAGGCGATCCGCGAGGAATTCGGCGAGGCGATCGAGATCGAGACTCACATCGAGCCCTCCGAGCCGCATCTGCTGACGGGCCAGGACGCGCCGCCGCAGACGCTCGACGCGATCGCCGACGCGCTCGCGCGTCACGCCGCCGAGGGCGGAAAAATGACGCATGTCCACGACGTCCGCGCGCGGGAGACGCAGGACGGGCTCGTCGTCAATTATCATTGCTGCGTCGATCCGGCGCTGTCCGTCGACGCGACGCATGCGGCCGTGGACGAAGTGGAGCGCGCGATGCGCGGTGAATTTCCGAACATCCTGCGAATTGCGGGACATGCAGAAATATACGACCATTCGTGAACATTCCGAGCGCTTTCGCGCGGGGCCGCGTATTGTCTTTTAGCCCGAATGCAGCTATCCGTAGCCGGGAATAATCGAATGTATTTCTCGGGGCCGCGATCATGTCGAATGTCACGGGCAAAGCCTATGGAATGAACGTCATTACGCCGATGAAGCCGTGGCGGACGTGGTTCAATCGATTCAGCTTCATGATCTCCCGATCGATCCCGACCTCCCTCGGCGGATTGCTCGGCCTCTCCTTCATCCACTTCGCGCGCTGGGCCATCGTCAAGCGCGACCAATGGCCCGATCTCGGCCAGGGCAAGCAGACGCTCGCCAATGACTATCTGCTGTTCTGCAGCAATTTCAACGGAACCTGGGATCAATATATCGACGCCTTCGCCGACGGCCTGCCCAACGGCCTCGATCTGCTCTGGTACACGAGCACGAAATATCCACATTCGGTGCCGATCACGCCGTTCAAGGATTATATTCGCGCCAATCAGATCGACACGAATTACTACTACAACTCGGTTCCGGGCGCGGCGCAGCCGGATGTGAAGGCGGCCCTGCGCGTGCGGCGCGCGCTGCTCGATCTGCAGAAGAGCCATGCCTCCGCGACGCCGCAGGAATTCCGAAAGCTCTACGTCGAGCGCCTCGTCAGCGTGCAGAACGACCTCGGCTATGAAGGCCATGCGCCGGTCGCCAGCAACGACACGGAAAACGCCGAGATCAATCGCGAAGATTATCTGGAATTCGCCGGCGATCTCGCGCTTTCGGCGCGCTGATTTGCGTTTTCGACGCCAGAATTCTCTTTAAAAGAGGCCGTCATGCCGACCTTCGATAGCGGAGCCTATTTTCTCACGACGCTCATTCCGATCGGCACGGCGCCGATCGCAGACGACGGCGTCGCGACCTCGCCCGTGCATGCGCTGCGGAAACGGCTGTCGCTGCTGCCGCGCGGCGAGCGGAGCCCCTTCGCGCGCAGCACGCGCAATCATTTCGCGCGTTTCGTCGTCATAGACGACGTCGCCTACAATGGGCGCGAGCAGCCCAACACGCTGCTCGTCGCGGTCGGCCCGGAGTTGTCGATCGACCAGAAATACAAGGATATGCTCAACCCGGTGATCGCGCAGCCGCAAGATCACCTTTCCTGTCCTTTCCTGTTTTTCGCTTCGGATTTCGACGCGGCGAGCGGCGCCGACTCCGAACGCGACTCCTATCTGCGCGAGCTCTGGACGAAATCGGAGGCCGAGCTCAAAGAGGTCTTCAAATATTGCCTCGGCTTCGAGGCGCGCGTCACCGACGCCGCGAGCTTCGCCAAATATATCGCCGATTGCCAGATCGAGACGACGATGCCGTTCCACGATTATTGGCTCGACGGCGTGCCGGCGGATCAGCTGCCGAGCGTCCCGCTGAAGACTCTGGGTCTCGCCTTCGCCGGCATCGCCTTCGTCGTCTTCGCGGCGCTCTATTGGTGGCTGTTTCCGGATTTTCTGCGCGGGCTGTGGTTCCTGCTGGCGATCGCCGGCGGCGTGCTCGTCGGCGGCGCGGCGATCGTCCTCTATATTCTCGACTTCGGCAAGAAGCCCTTCCCCGCGGCGCCGAACTCCACTCTGCCGGAGGTTCTGAAGGCGCTCTATCTGCGTCGCCAATTCACGCGCTTCGCCATCGACCGGCAATTGGACGCGGTGGGCGAGGACGAGGCTTCGGCGCAGCGCCTCTACGACTCTTTCAAGTCTTTCATCGACGCCAACAAGCCGGAAAACGTCGCAGAGCCGACGCAACAGGCCGGCTCAATCGGAATCTAGGGGCGGAAAATGTCAGTCGTTCTCGACCTCGCGGATATTCAGGGCAATATTCTCGACGCTTACCCGAAGCAGGGCTATTTCAAGGGCCGCACCATCCTGCTGACCATCGGCGGCGACAGCGAGAAGGCGCGCGCCGCCAATGGCCGCCATTTCGTGACGCAGCTGCTTCCGCGCGTCACCTCGGCGCTGGCGAGCCGAGGCTCCGGCGACGCCGAGCCGCCGGCGATCGCGGTCAACATCGCCTTCACCTTCTACGGCCTGCTCATGCTCGGCGTGCCGACGCGCACGCTGCGCGGCATGCCGGACGAATTCATCGACGGCATGGCCAAGCGCGCGCGCATGCTCGGCGACGATTTCTCCGGCGCGGGCTGGCAGTCGAAATGGGACGAGGCGTGGCAGCCGGCGAAGCCTGAGAGCGCCGTGCATATCCTCCTCGTGCTCAACCAGCGTTACACGGCGAGCCCCGCGGATCTCGACGCGGTGACTGAGCAGATCGTCGCGCTCGGCAAGCAAAACCGGGTCGAGGTGCGCGGCGGCCATAATCCGCCGGGCCATGCGAACCAGCCGCTCTATCAGGACCTGACCGCCCTCTTCGACGCGCAGGGGCGGCCGACGCCGAAAGAGCATTTCGGCTTCTCCGACGGCATCAGCGATCCGGTGTTCGAGGGGCAATATGCCGCCGAGCAGACGCAGGCGGCGGCGATCGGCCAGGGCGCCGTCGACGGAAACGGCAATTGGCGCGCGCTGGCGACCGGCGAATTCCTGCTCGGCTATCCGGACGAGGCGCAGGAGATTCCCGGCTCGGCCATGCCGCTCGCCTTCAGCCGCAACGGCACTTTCCTCGCCTATCGCAAGCTGCACGAGAATGTCGCCTCCTGGCGCAAATTCATCGACGATCAGGCCGAGAAATTCGCCGCTGTCTGGGGGCTCGAGATCGATATCGCGCGCGAGACGCTGGTGGCCAAAATGGCCGGCCGCTGGTCGGACGGCGTGCCGCTCGCCAAGGCGAAGGATTTCGCCGCCTGGCAGGAGTTCAATCAGAAATATCCGGAGGACTCGCCGGAGCGCGAGCGGCAGCTCGTCGACTTCACCTATCGCGACGATCCCGATGGCGGCAAATGCCCGATGACCTCGCATACGCGACGCGTCAACACGCGCGACGCGCTCGACCCATGGATCGCGGCCGGCCAGCCCAAGCAGGCGGCGGGCTCCGTGCTCAACAATCGCCGCCGCATTCTGCGCCGCGGCCTGCCCTACGGCTCCTCGGGCCCGGACACCGCGGACAAGGACGAGCATGGCATCGTCATGCTGGTCGTCTGCTCGAGCTTGGCGCGGCAGTTCGAATTCGTCCAGCAGCAATGGATTCATTACGGCGTCGACGCGCGCGCGGGCAATGACACCTGCCCCATCGTCGGCAATCATTCGCAAGGCGCCGAAACCGAGGACGAATACGCCCGCAAGCGCAACGGGCCCAAGGCGAAATTCGTGGTGCCCTCCGACCCCTCGTCGGGCAAGCCCCCCTATATCGCCGAGGGCCTGCCGCAATTCGTGGAGACGCGCGGCGGCGACTATTTCTTCGTGCCGAGCCTCACTGCTCTGCGCATGATCGGCATGGGCACTGTCGATCCCACCTGAGGACGAGACCGGACGATCGGGTGAACGACAGAAAGATCGAGGACGAGGCGCTTCCGCCTCCCCCTCGAGGGCAGGGTGAGACGGCCCTTCCGGCGTTTGCGCCCCTGAGACTGACAGCAGGATGGAAGACGATGACCTTTTTGAACAATATTGTCGCCGCTCTGCGCGCCTATGCGCTGACGCTCGTCGACGCTATCGTCGCCTTCTTCTCCTTGCTGGCCGTGACGCTCCGCGCGCTCGTCACCGGCGAGGGAACGCTGAAGGAGCGAGCGCTCGGCGCGCTCACCCTGCCGAGCTCGCAGATCAAGGCTTTCGCCGTGCTGCGCGCCGCGCTGCCCAATTTCGTCATCTCCAAGCAGCTCATCACCAGCTATGAGAACAGCGGCACGGCGGTTGTCACGCGCGCCTCGGATGTGATCGAGGTGCTCGACCGCGAAGCGGATTTCGCCGTCGTCTACGAGCCCAAGATGCGCGCCATCACCGGCGGCGCCAATTTCTTCCTCGGCATGCAGAACACCGCGCAATATCAGCACGACACCTCGCTGATGAAGCTCGCCATGCGCCGCGACGACGTCGAGACCTTGGTGACGCCGCTCGCACGCGCCCGCGCCGAGGCCTACGCCTCCGCCTTTCCGACGCGCATCGACGTGCCGCAGGATTTGACGCTGCGCGTTCCCGCCGCGATCGTCTCCGACTATTTCGGCGTCTCCGCTCAGGCCGAGACGGACGCGATCCAATGGGCGACGATCCTTTTCTGGTGGCTGTTCGTCGATCTCAAAGGCGATCCGGCGATCGAGACCAAGGCGCTGATGGCCGCAGCCGAGCTGCGCAAGGCGATCGACGCGGCCATCGCCGCGCGCAAGGCGAGCGGCGAGACGAAGGACGATGTGCTCGGCCGCGCGCTGGAGCTGCAGAAGGGCGCGCCGGAGTTCGACGATCTCGCCATTCGCAACAATCTCATCGGCCTCGTCATCGGCGCGATCCCGACCATTTCCAAAGCCTCGGTGCAGGCGCTCGACCAATTGCTCGACCGGCCCGAAGCGCTCGCCGGCGCCCATGCCGCGGCGACGGCCGGCGACGCGGCGCTGCTCGGCGCCTATCTGTTCGAGGCGCTGCGCTTCAACCCGGTCAATCCGGTCATCTATCGCCGCGCCAACCGCACGACGACGATCGCCGCCAACACGCTCCGCGCCCGCAAGATTCCCGAGGGCGCCATGGTGCTCGCCGCCAATCTCTCGGCCATGTTCGATCCGTTCCAGATCGAGAAGCCGAACGAGTTCCGCGTCGATCGCCCCTGGGGCGATTACATTCTCTGGGGCTATGGCCTGCACACCTGCTTCGGCGCCTATATCAATCGCGCGGTGATCCCGGCCATTCTGCGGCCCGTGCTGGCGCGGCCGAACCTGCGCCGCGCTTCCGGCGCGGCCGGCCAGATCGACGGCGCGACGCCCTTCCCACAGCATTTCGTGGTAGAGAGCGACTGACGGGGTCTCCCGCGCGGATTGTTTTCGCGTGGCGCCCGGCCGTTCCTTCTCCCCGCGAGCGAGGAGAGGGAATGGATTGAAGGCCCCGCGACCTCGAGCCGAAGGGAAACCAAGTGTCCGACGCCAATTCCGATATAGACGCGCTGCCCTTCGAAAAAGCGATTCAGGAGCTCGAGGAGATCGTCGGCAAGCTCGAGAAAGCGAGCGTCTCGCTCGACGATTCGGTGAGGCTCTATGAACGCGGCGAGGCGCTGAAGAAGCGCTGCGACGCGCTGCTGCGCGAGGCCGAGGCGCGCATCGAGAAGATCACGCTCGGCGCCGACGGCGCGCCCAAGGGAACCCAGCCGCTCGACGTCGAATAGGGCTCGGCTTTGCCACACGCGCAGGATGCGAGCCTGAAGGCTCACGGTCCGACGCGCGCCCTGGACCGCGAGCCTTCAGGCTCGCTTTTCGCGCGACCTTCACTTGCGGATCGTCACCTTGCGGCCGTCGCGAATATCGACGGGGGGATCGAGCGCGATCGTCTCGTCGCCCTTCAATCCCTGATCGACGTCGACGGTCGTGCCGAGATCGCGGGCGATGCCGATCTTCGCGACCCGCACGACATCGTCCTTCTCGATGACGACGACGCGCGGCCCATCGGCGCCGAACAGGATCGACGGCGCCGGAATATTGACCAGCGGCCGCGGGCGCGGAATGTCGAGCACCACGCGCACGAACATTCCCGGCCTGAGCTCCCCTGTCGGATTGGGCACATCGACCTCGGTCAGCAGCGTGCGCGAGGCGGCGGCGAGCGACGAGGCGTTGCGCGCGACCTTGCCGGTGAAGCTCTTGCCCGCCAGCTCCGGCGGCAGCACCTTGGCCTCGAGCCCATCGGTCAGCCCCACTGCCTCGGATTGCGGCACGGACACCTGCACGCGCAGAATGTCGTCGCGCGCCATGGTGAAGAGCGGCGTCCCGCTATTGGCGTCGGCGGTGACGAGATCGCCGATTTCCGTGTCGCGCGCCGTCACCACGCCTTTGAACGGCGCCTTCACATCTTTGAACTCGACGAGCTGCTTCAGCCGATTCACATTGGCCTGCGCCGCGGCGATATTGGCCTGAGCCACCTCGACGCCCGCCTGCGCGGCGGCGAGATTGGCCGTCTGCGTCTCCACATTGGCGGCGTTGATGTCATTGCTCTGCTTGCTCTCGTAATTGTTTTTGACGAGCTGCGAGCTGCGGCCGAAGGTGAGCTTGGCGAGGTTGAGATTGGCCTTGGTCTGGTCCACCTGCGCCTTGGCCTGCTGGAGCTGCGCCTTGTAGAGCTCGAGCTGCGCCTGCGCCTGCGCATATTGCTGATCGAGATCGGGCGCGGCGACGCGCACGAGCAGATCGCCCGCCTTCAGCTTCGTTCCGATGTCGGCGCGGCGCTCGGCGATATAGCCCGTCGCGCGGGCGTAGACGCGCGCCTGCTCCCAGGCGAGCGTCTGGCCGGGCAGCTCCACATGAATGGGTCCGGCGACCTTCGTCACTCTGGTCGCGCGCAGGCTCAGCGGCGCATTGGCCTGCTCCTGCTGGAAGACCACGGCCTCGCGCTCGCGCGCGGCATGGCGGAATATGCCGATGAAGAGCACGAGAAGGAGCAGAGCGAGAAGGATGAGGAAGGGCAGCTTGCGTAGGCGCGGCGGCGGCGCCTCGCGCACGCCGACGCCGGTGGAAGCGAGCTGCCGTCCATGCGGCTGCGACATCTCGGTCATAGATAATCCCTCGAGGGCTGCACGTCCGCGCGCCGCAAAATCGAATAGAGGAAGGGCACGAAGAGCAAAGTCGAACATGTGCCGAAGGCGACGCCGCCCATCACCGCGCGCGCGAGCGCCGCGTTCTGCTCGGCGCCTTCGCCGATTGACAGCGCCATGGGCAAAAGGCCGACGAACATCGCCGCCGCCGTCATGATGACCGGCCGAATGCGGGTCATCCCGGCCTCGATCGCCGCCTCATGCGCCGAGACGCCCGTCGCCTCGCGATGCTCGCGCGCGAAGGTGACGAGCAGGATGGAATTGGCGGAGGCGACGCCGACCGACATGATGGCGCCCATCAATGACGGAATGGAGAAGGTCGTGCCGGTGACGAACAGCGCGAAGACGATGCCGCAGAAGGCGATCGGCAGAGCGAGAATGACGACGAAAGGATCGCCCCAGCTCTGGAAGTTCACCACCATCAGCAGATAGACGAACACCATCGAGGCGACGAGGCCGAGGCCGATGCGCGCGAAGGCCTGGTTCTTGCTCTCGATCTGGCCGCGCAGGACGATATAGTTGCCGGGTTTCAGCTCCGGCTCGATCTCGGCGATCGCCTTGCGCAAATCCTTCTCGACGCCGCCGAGATCGCGGTCCTGTATATTGGCGTAGACGTCATAGGTCGGCTGCGTGTTGGAATGGGTGGCGACGGTCTGCTCCGCGCCGCGCGTCCAACGCGCGACATTGGTCAAAAGATCGACCTGCGCGGATCCGGCGCCGGTCAGATCGGACACGGGCGTGTTGGCGAAGGCGTCGAGCGAAGCGATGCGATATTCCGGCGTCTGCACCGCCACTTGATAAGGAATGCCCGTCGTCGGGTCCGACCAGAAGTTCGGCGTCACCTGGAAGGACGAGCTCAACGAGACGTTCACATTGGTGGCGACCTGCTGGACGCTGACGCCGAGCTGCTGCCCTTTCCACCGATCGATGTCGACGCGGAAATCCGGCGCGTCGAGAATTTGATGAATATGCGCGTCGACGACGCCGCGCACGCGGCTGACCCGCTCGAGCAGCTTGCGCACGATGAGCTTGTTGCCCGCCGCGTCGCGACCCACGACGCGCACGGCGATCGGCGCCGGCAGGCCGAAGTTCAATATCTGCGTGACGATGTCCGCCGGCTGGAAATAGAAGATCGAATCGGGAAAGCGCTGCGGCAGGAGCTCGCGCAGCCGCCGCATATAGACGGCGGTGGGCGCATGGCCATGGGCGAGCGAGATCATGATCTGCCCGTCGCCATAGGCGACCGTGGTGCCGTCCGAGAAGGCGTGATTATAGGTGATCTGCGGCAGGCCGATATTGTCGATGACGAGGGCGAGATCGCGTTCCGGGATCACCTCGCGGATCACATCCTCGACCTTCTGGAAGAGGCGCTCGGCCTCCTCTATGCGAAGGCCCGAGCGGCCGCGCACATGCAGCGTCATCTGGCCCGAATCGATCTGCGGATAATAATCCTCGCCGACCGAGACGAACAAAAAGGCGCCGAAGGCGAGGACGCCGGCGACGAAAGCGAGCGTGCGGGCCCGATATCGCAACACGGCGGCGAGCAGCAGCGCATATTGGCCGCGCATTCGCTCGAAACCATGCTCGAAACCGAGCTGGACGCGCGTCAGCGCGCCGGAAAATCCGGAGAGCCGCGCGTCGCTCTCGCGCTCTTGCGCCGCATGATGCTCATGCGCGAGCAGCTGGTCCATCAATATGGGCACGAGCGTTCGCGACAGGAAATAAGAGGCGAGCATGGCGAAGACGACGGCGAGCGCCTGCGGCACGAAGAGATAGCGCGCGGCGTCGGTCAGGAAGATCACCGAGACGAAGGCCGCGCAAATGGCGAGCGTGGAGATGAACGCCGGCTTGGCGATGCCGGCCGCGCCCTCCGCCACCGCATGGCGAAACTCCTTGCCTTCCTCGAACAGGCGATAGGTGTTCTCGATCGCCACAGTCGCGTCGTCGACCAATATGCCGACCGCGAGCGCGAGGCCGCCGAGCGTCATGATGTTGATCGTATGGCCGAGCGCGCTGAGCACGGCGAGCGAGGTCAGGATCGACAGCGGAATGGAGATGACGACGATCAGCGTCGAGCGCCACGAGCCGAGGAACAAGAGGATCATCAGCGCGGTGAGGCCGGCGGCGATGACGCCCTCGTGCAGCACGTCCGAGATCGCATTGGAGACGAAGACCGACTGGTCGAACAATTCGGCGATCTGCGTGTCCTTCGGAATCGCCTCGCGCAGCTTGGCGATGCCGGCCTTCACATTCTCGACGACATTGAGCGTCGAGGCGTTGCCGTTCTTCAATATCGTCAGCAGCACCGAGCGCGCGCCGTCGACGCGCACGATGTTCTGCTGCGGCGGGCTGCCGTCCCTCACTTGCGCGACGTCGCGAACGAGCAGCGGCGCGCCGCCGGCGACGCGGATCGGAATATTGTTGAGCGTCATCAGCGCGTCGGGCGTCGAATTGAGGCGCACGACATATTGCAGATCGCCGAATTTCACCAGGCCCGAAGGAACCACCAGATTGCCGGCGGTGACGGCGTTGACGACGTCGAGCGGCGTGAGGCCGCGCGCCTGCAACGTCGCCGTGTCGAGATCGACCATGATCTGGCGCTGCTTGCCGCCCCAGGGCGTCGGCAGAGTGACGCCCGGCGTCGTCGTCAGCTGCTGGCGCACGCGATAGAGGCCCATGTCGTAGAGCTGCTGCTCATTGAGGCTCTTGCTGGAGAGCGCGAGCTGAATGACCGGCACTTGCGAGGCCGAATAGCGCACCACCGTCGGCGGATTGATGCCGGGCGGCATCAGCGCGCGGATGGAGTTCATCGCCGAGACGACCTGCGCTATGGCGAGCTCTATGTTCACATCCGGCTGGAAATAGATCTTGATGACCGCGACGCCTTGCAGCGTCTGGCTCTCCATATTGCGAATGCCGTTGACATTGTTCGATGTGGAGAGCTCGGCGTAGGTGGTGACGCGACTCTCCATCTCCGCGGTGGAGAGGCCCGTATAGGTCCAGATGACCGTCACGACCGGAATATCGACGTTGGGAAACACGTCCTTGGGCGTCGACACGATCGCCGCGCCGCCGAGGAAGGTCGTCAGAATGGCCAGAACGTAGAACGTCAGCCGAAACTTGAGCGCATATTTGACGAGTTCCATGGACGTCTTCCACTTTCACTCCGATGCGGGCGCCGTTGTCCGCATCGCTCTCGCCTCGTCCGCAATCGGATCGCCGCTCAGCCGCTCGCGCTCCTCGCCTTCGGCTTCTTCACGGAACAGCTCATTTTCTCGATGAGATTGGCGCGCGCCGTCTCCAGCACGCGCATCAAGGTCGCCCGGTCCTCCTCGCTGACGCCGGCCAGCGCCTCCTGGCGCGTCGCTTCGGAGATCGGGGCGATCGCCTCGACCACCGGCCAGGCCGCTTCGGTCAGAAACAGCAGCCAGACGCGCCAGTCGGTCTCATGCGGCCGTCGCTCGACGAGGCCCAGCGCCTGCAACCGGTCGATGGTGCGGCCGAGCGTGATCGGCTCCAGATCGAGCATATCGGCGAGCACGCACTGGCTGACGCCCTCATTGCGCGCCAGATAGGCCAGGGCCTGGGTCTGCGCTCGCGTCAGGCCCAATTCGCGGGCGTTCTGCTCGAAGCGCTTGCGCATGAGCCGCGCCGCGTCATGCAGCAGAAAGCAGAAAGTCGTCGGCGGCGGCGAGGACATTAGGCGCGCTTTCTATAGCATGGCTTTCGATAAGCCTGCTTACTAAATAGCATCGCCGCGCCGAATTCAAGCCTCGCCCGAGCCGGCGGCCCGCCGAACGGCCGGTTCGGCCCTATTTAGGATGAACGCACGAGTCGATTGGCGGGGAGCCCCCGCGCCTAGAATTGGGATTACGGCAATTCGGCGCCGTCCGAATGCGCGTCCAAAGCGAGGAGAACCGAGGATGAGGCTGCTATTGGCTTGCGCACTCTTGCTGGTCGGCGCGGCGGTCGCCGAAGCCGCGACGCGCGGAACGGCCCGCCAGCGCTCGGCCTGCACGGACGACGCCTATAAATTCTGCGAGCGCTATGTGCCCGACGCCGCCGCCGTGGAGAGCTGCCTGAAATCCAACATGGGCGGGCTCAGCCGCGCCTGCCGCGCGCAGATCGAGGGCGCCGCGGGCGCCAAGAAGCGCGGCCGCCGCCGCTGACGGCCAAGGCCCTCAGAGCCGCCGAGCGAAACGGCGGATGTCGACGCCGTTCTGAGCGAGCAGATCTCGCAAGGCGGGAGGCACATTCACCACGCGGGTGGCGTTGCCGTCGTATTGGCAGGCGGCGCGCAGGCTGACGTAATGGCCATAGATGCGATTGGTCTCCTGATCGCCGATGACCGGGCGCGCCTCGCTCAGAAGATAACCGACTTGATCTTCGCCGTATTGGGCCACGAGCTGGCAGCCCACTGCGACTTTTTCCGCACAGGCGGGAAAAGAGATCAAGGTCGCGATGGCCGCCGTTGCGAAAATCTTCATTTCATTTCCTCGACGTTACAAGACGCGCGCGACGGTGGCCGCGCAGATCGTCGGATCCGACCCTTTCTCTCTTCTGTGAGCTTCTTGGCCGAAATTTGTCTCGTCTCGGCCGCTCGGCGCGATCCGCGAGACCGCCGCGTCGCTCCGCCGTATCGGTCCGCGGCGCGCGAGGGCGAACGAAAACTCAACTATGTTCAACGGAATGTTTACGCTTAGCGCCAATGTTCAGGGGCGGATCAGGTGGTTTTCGGGACGCATGGCCCGATCGTAATGTGAAGCCCGTTCGCGGCGGGCGGTTGGAGTTGCGTCATGAGTTTGTCGGTTTCCGGCGATGACCTCCCCTATGCGTCCGGCCCGCTGAGGGCGCGCCCTCTCGGCAGTCTCGCCGCCACGATGATGGGCGTCGCGGCGCTTCTCGTGCTGTCGGGATCTCTCCTGTTCGTCCGCGCGCCGCAGCAGCAGGCGGCGGCGACCGCCACAGCCGAGCCGCCGGCCGTCGCCGCGCCCGTTCGCGCTCCCGCGCCCGCCGTCGCCCCGGAACGCGCCGCCGCCTTCGCGCTCGAGGCGCCGGAGCTCGACAAGGAGCCGAAGATCACCCTCGATCCGCCGCTCCCCTCGGGCGGGCGTCAGGAGACGCACGCCTTCGGCGCGATCGACAATGGCAGGCCCTATCTGCGGCTCGACATTCTGCAGCCTGCCGGCGAGAAGCTCGGCAATTCGGATTTCTTCCTCGATGTGGCGCGCCACGCCGCCCAGGCCGGCCTCGCGGTTGTCCGCATCGGCCAGCCGACGCCGCTCGTGACCCGCGCCGGCGCCTTCGAGGCCGCGGAGATCAAGCTGTCGCTACGCGAAGGCGGCGTCGCCGCCGCCGCCACGGGCGAGCGCTCCTGCCTCGCCGTGCGCCTCGTCAACGCCAGCCTGTCGATGGAGATGGCGGGCCTCGCCTGCGGAGCCGGAACAAAGCCCATGGACCGCCGCGCCGTCGGATGCCTGCTCGACCGCGTCTATTATCTGCCCTCCGGCGCGAACAAGGCGCTTCTCCGCTCCTTCCCCAGGATCGACGGGCCGGGCTGCCTCGCCGCCGCTCCCGCGAGCGAAGCGGAGCCCGCCAAGCCGGCGCAGAAAAAGCGCGCCGCGCGCCATTGAGCGTGATCCCTTAGAGCGTTTCCAGCCGAAGTGGACGCCGGTTCGGCGTCGGAAACGCGTTGAAACAAAAGCCTAGAGTCTTTCCGTGTTGAGACTCTAGGGGCGGCCCGACGCATTCGCCGGATCGCCTTCAGCTTTCGTGAGGCGCGCCGAGCGAGCGCCGGTATCGCCCGGCGAGATGATTGGTTATGATCCGGTCGATATCGGAATCAGGAGATGAGGATGCGTCATTTCGTCAGTTTGTCGGCCGGTTTCGCCTGCCTTCTCGCCCTTGCGACGGCGGGCGAGGCGCTCGCCAAGCCGCATCGCGCGGCGCATCGTCAGGGCGTCGTAGCGACGCCCATCATCGTGGCGACGGGCCCCATCCCCTATGTGCGCCAGCCGCTCGTCGTTCCGCGCCGCAGCTGGCTCGACCCCGGCCCGGTCGTGCCGGTCGGCTCCACCAATCGCTATGTGCAGGAAACGACCTATTTCGCCTATCAGCCGGTGGAGGACAATCAGCGCAGCTGGCACATGCAGGAGACGCTGCCGAACCGCCGTCGCTTCGAAGTGCTGCCCTATCGCGACGGCATCGCGCCGATCTGGTGGCCGTGATCTGAAGAATCGATACGGGACGAACGAGGCGCCCGTTCCGTCTCCTTCGCTCAGTGCAATGAGCGCGGCGGCGGCGGGGGCGGCTCGCTCTGGACCATCAGCGGGCTCGCCTGATGATGCACGAGCCGCCAGGCGCCGTCCACGAGCCGGAAGCCGTTGGTGGCGACGAGCGCCGACTGCCCCACCATCTCCATGCAGACGACGCGTCCCTCGGAGCCGCAGATCAGCGCGCGCTCGCTGCGGCGAAGAACGGGCTCCTGCATAGGGTTGCGCAGAATGTCGCGATAGGAGGCCAAGACCTGCTCACGCCCGAAGATCGGCGGCCAGCCCGGATGGATGCAGCAGACTTCGTCATCGCCCCAGATCGCCGCCATGCCATCCAGATCAGCGGCGACGAAGGCGCGATAATAGGCGGCGTTGGCCGCGAGAAGAGACGCTTCGTCCGACATGGCGCGAAGAATGCGCCGAGCTTCGCCCGATGGCAATAAGAGAAGTGGACCAAGGCGAATGGCCGACGCGCCCGCGCAAAGAGCCGATCACAGGCGCCCGCCAGCATCCGGACGCACGATCTTTTTCAAAATATCCGGCGGAATGCGGATATCGGCGACTTTCCACGTCCAGTCCGAGAGGGCGAAGACGATGGCGACGCCGTCTTTATGGGTGATGCGGAATCGCGTCGGCGACATGAGCTCGAAACGATCCGCGAAGCGTCTGAGATCGAGCTCCTTCCGCTCGCCGCCTTCGCCGCCGCCGCCGGCCGTCGGGGCGCGCCTCGACAGCAGGGCCCCTATGGCGGCGGGCGAGACGAAGCGGTCGACAGCCGTGTCGATCAGCGCCGGGCCGATCGCCGCCAGCAATCCGGCGCCGAGCCGCCCGCCGGGGCCGCGATTCCGGTCGGCCTCGTCGAGCGCGCGCGCCATGACGATCGTCGAGAGCTGCTCCTTGATCGACGCCCGCACGGCGGGAAAATCGACATGGCCGGATATGGCCTCGGCGTTTCCCGCTCTCACGCCCGCCTCGAGCTCACGCAGCGAGAGGACGGCGTATCCGGCAGAGAGCGCCGCCAGAACGAGAAGCGCGAAGACAGCGAAAATAGCGCGTCGCATGTTCCATCCCTCGGCGGCCGCGCGTCGAAGGATCGCGCGGCGGTCCTCGCTTCTCGTCCATCTCGACGTCGCGTTGCAAGCCCCGAAAGCAGAGCCCCGCGCCGTTTCGGCTCGCCGGCGCCGATCGTCACACATCGACGACGCATTGCGCGCGCCAACGACCCGGCGCGTCCTCGACGACGGCGAGCTCGGTGAAGGTCGCGCCTTTGATCTCGACGCCGGGCGCATGGCGCTCCCGCGACACGCTCTCGCCCCGCGCGGTCGCCGTCAGGCGGCCGCCGTCGATCGTCGCCGCAAAGACGGAAAACAGCATCCCGCGCTCGGCCATCTCGAACACGAGAGCGTTCAAGAAATCGACGAGCAGAATGTCGAGGGTCGGGGCCATGGCCTCGACCGTGACGCTCTCACGCGGCGCTACGAGCGCGGGGTCGGTCACGACCGCGGTCATGGCGAGCGCCGCCCGCTCGAAGGCCTTCGCCGGCGTTTCGCCGAAGCCGCGAACGCCTATGTCCGCGCCATGCGGAAAATGCTCCCAATCCGACGCCATGGGTCCGTTCCGAGTGGATAAGCTCGCGGCGGCTCCTATATGAGTAGCGCTTTTCGCGCGAGCCGCCTGTCCTGGGCTCGCTGTCTTCGTGGTCGAAGCCGCCGAGGACGCGAAGGACGGCTCGCTACGCGACATATAGAGAGGACGAGGCCGATCATGGAAAAACCCACGAAAGACAAGGCCTGGTCTTTCCACATCGCCTATTTCCTTCTCGCCCTCATCGGCGTTCTCATCCTGCAGCAGATGTGGACGGTCTATCGCCAGACCGAGGTCGTTCCCTACAGCGAGTTCGAGTCTCTCCTGCGCGAGAGCAAGATCGCATCCGTCGAGGTCGGCAGCGACATCGTGCGCGCGACGCTCGAGGAGCCGATGAAAGACGGGCGCAAGCAGATCGTCGCCGTGCGCGTGCCGACCGACATCGCCGCCGAGCTCGAGGCGGCGAAGGTCAAATATTCGGGCGTCGTCGAAAACACCTGGATCTCGACGCTGCTGTCCTGGGTCGTGCCGATCGCTCTGTTCTTCATCGTCTGGAGCTTCTTGTCGCGCCGCATGACGCAAGGCCTCGGCTCCGTCATGCAGATCGGCCAGAGCCGCGCCAAAGTGTTCGTCGAGACGGATGTGAAGGTCGGCTTCGCCGATGTCGCCGGCGTCGACGAGGCGAAGGAGGAGCTGCAGGAGATCGTCGCCTTTCTGAAGGACCCGACGACCTATGGACGTCTCGGCGCGCGCATACCCAAAGGCATTCTTCTCGTCGGACCGCCCGGCACGGGCAAGACTCTGCTCGCGCGCGCCGTGGCGGGAGAAGCAGGCGTTCCCTTCTTCTCCATCACCGGCTCGGAATTCGTCGAGATGTTCGTCGGCGTCGGCGCCGCGCGCGTGCGCGATCTCTTCGCGCAGGCGCGGGCGTCCGCGCCCTGCATCATCTTCATCGACGAATTGGACGCGCTCGGCCGCGCGCGCGGAATATCGGGGCTATCCGGCGGACATGACGAGAAGGAGCAGACGCTCAATCAATTGCTCGCCGAGCTCGACGGCTTCGATCCCTCCTCGGGCGTCGTGCTGCTCGCCGCCACCAACAGGCCCGAGGTGCTCGATCCGGCGCTGCTGCGCGCGGGCCGTTTCGATCGGCAGATTTCCGTCGATCGGCCGGACAAGATCGGCCGCGTCGCGATACTGAAAGTGCATTTGAAGAAGATCAAGCTCGGCGCCGATGTCGATCCGAGCGAGATCGCCGCGATGACGCCGGGCTTCACCGGCGCCGATCTCGCCAATCTCGTCAATGAGGCGGCGACATTAGCGACGCGGCGGCGCGCGGCCTCGGTGACGCTCGACGATTTCACCTCGGCGATCGAACGTGTGATCGCCGGACCCGAGAAGCGCAATCGGCTGCTGCATCCGCGCGAGCGGCGCATCGTCGCCTTTCACGAGATGGGCCATGCGATCGTCGCCATGGCGCTGCCCGACATGGACCCGATCAAGAAAGTGTCGATCATTCCGCGCGGCATGGGCGCGCTCGGCTATACGATGCAGATGCCGACCGAGGACCGCTACCTCATGACGCGCACGGAGCTCATGAACCGCATGACGGTTCTGCTCGGCGGGCGCGCGGCGGAGATGAATGTGTTCCACGAGGCGACGACCGGCGCCGCCGACGATCTCCAGCGCGCGACCGAAATGGCCCGCGCCATGGCGACGCGCTACGGCATGGAGCCTTCCGTCGGACAGGCCTCCTATATCGCCGAGCGGCCGCGCTATCTCGATATCGCCGATCTCGGTCAGCGCCGCTCCGAGGCGAGCGAGGAGACGAGCGCGCGCATCGACCGCGCCGTGCGGGAGCTGGTGGACGAGGCCTTTGCGGGGGCGACACGGATCTTGAAGGAGTGCGCGAGCATTCACGAAGAAGCGGCGAAGCGGCTGCTCGAGGAGGAGACGTTCACGGAGGAGGAGCTGGAGCCGATCCACGCGCAGGTGGAGGCGAGACTGAAGGCTCGCGGTCCAGGGAGCGCGTCGAACGCCGAGCCTTCAGGCTCGCATTTCGCGGCGAGCGGCGGCTGAGAGATTAAGTTCCTGCGTGATGCGCGCCAAACGCGGCTCCTTAACTCCCGCGCTGCGGAGAACGCAGCCTCTCGAAGCACGGTCGGACGAGGTTTCCCACAAGTCGGAGAAGGATCCGCACGGTCGCCGTCGCGGACTTTTCCACACGTTCGCGAGCGATCGACGCCCGCTGTCGAGAGCGGTCAGGAGTGGTTTCGCGTCGTCACGCGTTGTGGGCGCTGATCCGCTCCCTTCGCGACTGTTATTGCATATAACGTGAACTGCGCGTTTCTAGATAGCGATCAAAATCGCGAGATCGAGAAATGCTCACCAACAGCCGCGACATCATCCGCCGCCTGGAGCGCGAATGCTGGCGGCTCGTCCGCGTCGACGGATCGCATCATCACTTTGCGAAGGACGGGTGTCGCAATCTCGTGACTGTGCCGCATCCGAGGAAAGACATCTCGATCGGCACGGCGCGGAACATTTATAGGCAGGCTGGCTGGGCCAAGGACTGATCATGCCGCTCGCTGTGTCGATTGGGCGTTCGGCGGCGGGAGAGCGATGATGAGAACGGCGTTGGCGAAACTCTCCGCCCATTCCGGATCGACCTTGATCTCGGACAAATCGCGGGTCGGCGGAATCGAAAGGCCTTCGTCGATCATCCCCTCGGTCCAGCCTTCCAGCGCCTCCGTCGCCATGGCGAACAGATCGTCGAGCTCGTCGGCGGCCGAAAAGCAGCCGGGCGCGTCGGGAAAGCTCACACCATAGGCGCTGTCGCCTTCCTGGTGGACGATGGCGATATAGGGTTTCATGCGACACCCCGTGTCATAGCCGAGGAATAATAGCGCATTCCACTCTTTTTGCTATGAGCCTGACAGCCCCGAAAGCGAGGCCGTCAGGCGCCGGCGCTTGGTTTTTTTCACCCAAACGTCTTCTTCAGCTCCGCCAGGATCGCGTCGCCCATCTCACTCGTCGAAACCGGCGCGACGCCCGGCCCGGCGATATCGGCCGTGCGCAGGCCGGCGGCGAGAACGTCGGAAATCGCCTTGTCCACGGCGTCGGCGACCGAGCCGAGGCCGAAGGAATAGCGCAGCGCCATCACCAAGGAGCCGATCATGGCGATCGGATTGGCGAGGCTCTTGCCGGCGATGTCGGGCGCGGAGCCGTGGCACGGCTCATAGAGCGCCTTGCGTTTGCCGGTCGTCGCGTCCTCCGCGCCGAGAGACGCCGAGGGCAGCATGCCGAGCGAGCCGGTCAGCATGGAGGCGACGTCCGACAGCAGGTCGCCGAAGAGATTGTCGGTGACGATCACGTCGAACTGCTTGGGCCGGCGCACGAGCTGCATCCCGAGCGCGTCGGCGAGCATATGCTCGAGCTTCACATCGGAATATTCGCGCGCGTGCAGCGCCGTCACCACCTCGCGCCACAGAAGGCCGGATTTCATCACATTGGCCTTTTCCGACGAGGTCACCTTGTTGGAGCGCTTGCGGGCGAGCTCGAAGGCGATGCGGGCGATGCGCTCGATCTCATAGGTCTCGTAGACCTGCGTGTCGACGCCGCGCTTCTGGCCATTGCCGAGATCGATGATCTCCTTGGGCTCGCCGAAATAGACGCCGCCGGTCAATTCGCGCACGATCATGATGTCGAGCCCGTCGACGAGATCGGGCTTCAGCGACGACGCCTCGACCAGCGCCGGATAGCAGATCGCCGGACGCAGATTGGCGAAGAGTCCGAGATCCTTGCGCAGGCGAAGGAGGCCGGCCTCCGGGCGCACGTCATAGGGCACGCCGTCCCATTTGGGCCCGCCGACGGCGGCGAGCAGCACGGCGTCGGCGCTTTTTGCGAGACCCATGTCGGCTTCGCTGATCGCCTGGCCATGGGCGTCATAGGCGGCGCCGCCGACGAGGCCCTTCTCCGTCTCGAAAGAGGCGACGCCGGCCTTGCTCAAATAGGCGACGAGCTTCTCGGCTTCGGCCATGATTTCCGGGCCGATGCCGTCGCCGGGCAGCAGAAGGAGCTTGTAGGCGGGCATGAAATCCTCTCTATGACTGGTTCCCTGGGGGTCGCGCCGTCAATAAGGCGCTCGCCGCCGCAAGGCAACAAGGCGGAGAAATGCGTCGTGATGCGACAATCTGTCCGAGAAGGCGCGCTTGCCGGGATCGCGACGGCCGTGCAGCCTGCGTTCCGAGCCCCATGAGGAGCGAGCTTCGCGCCCGTCCCGCCTCGCGGCGCCGAACCACGCGGCAGGACGAGCGCGGAAGACAAGACGAGCCCGGAAGATAAGAACGGCAAATAAGAACGACAAAAGAGGAGACGCGTTTCATGTCGAAATCGAAGATCGTCGCGGCCGCGCTGCTCGCGGCTTCGCTCACCGCCGGCCGCGCCGAGGCCTTCTGTCTGTTCTCCTGCGAGCCGACCGCCGACAATGCGCGCTCGGTGTTCGAGAACCGCCTGAAAAAGAAGTTCGATCCGGACGCCAAGGTCACCAGTTTCGAAGTGTCGCGCTTCTGGCGGCTGGACGTCGAGGGCGCCGGCCATGCGGGCGTCGAATTCTACTTCACCGGGACGGCGGAGTTTCCCAAGGGCGCCAATCTCGATTGCAAGCCCGACGCGACCGGCGCCGTGAAGGCCGGCTGCTCCACGAGCCAATATTTCTCGACGACCGTCTCCAATCAGGAGATCAGGGACCGTCAATATATCGAGCCCGGCGCGAAGATCGAGTTCAAGGACGAGACGCGCTTCGACCAGGACCCCAAGGGCTGGAAGGGCCAGGACGGCAACATCTACTGATCGGCGGCTAGCGCGCCCCTTCCCTAGGCCCGCGCAATTGGTGTAGAAGGCCCGCGACAAGAAGATGCGCGGGCCGCCCTCGTCGGGCGGAGCCGAAGCGCCGGGAGAAAGCCGTTCATGCAGCAGGTTATCATCGTCATCCACCTGATGGTGGTGGTGGCTCTCGTCGTGCTGATCCTCTACCAGAAGTCGGAGGGCGGGGCGCTCGGCATCGGCGGCGGCGGCCTGTTCACGGGCCGCGGCCAGGCCAATGCGCTGACCCGCGCCACCGGCATTCTCGGCGCCATATTCTTCCTGACGAGCATCGCTCTCACCGTGCTCCCGGCCTGGGAACGCGGCGGCGACGGATTGGACCCCGCCAAGCTGGAGCTGAAGGAGGTTCCGGCGACCGGCGCGCCCGCGACGGCGCCGAACGCCGCCGCCCCGGCCGAC
The DNA here is from genome assembly GCF_009811655.1 of Methylosinus sp. Ce-a6. GTDB lineage: Bacteria > Pseudomonadota > Alphaproteobacteria > Rhizobiales > Beijerinckiaceae > Methylosinus. Next base: position 132,228 of record NZ_BGJX01000002.1, read on the forward strand.
AAGAAAGAGAGCATCTTCGAGCAGCTGCAGCGGGCCCAGCAGCAGCGCCAGGGCGCGACATCGGGCGCGACGCCCCCGGCCGCCGAGCAGCCTGCCGCTCCGGCCCCGGAGGCCGCTCCGGCGACCCCGCCGGCTCCGGAAGGCGCGAAAGCGCCCGAAGCCAAGGCGCCCGCCGAGGGCGCCGACAAGGCTCCGGCCGAGCAGAGATAGGCGTCTCGGCGGTCGCGGCGGCCGCCGCTTCGCAGCTTCGGCGCGAGAACGCGCCGGTGGAATTCCGCCGGCCGACGAAAAAAGTCTTTTCCGAATCGACCCAGAGGCGATAAGCGTAAAGCCCCATGGCGCGGTACATCTTCATCACCGGCGGCGTGGTCTCCTCACTCGGCAAGGGCTTGGCGTCGGCGGTGCTCGGAGCGCTGCTGCAGGCGCGCGGCTATACCGTGAGACTGCGCAAGCTCGACCCCTACCTCAACGTCGATCCTGGCACGATGAGTCCGTACCAGCACGGCGAGGTCTTCGTCACCGACGACGGCGCCGAGACCGATCTCGATCTCGGCCATTACGAGCGCTTCACCGGCCGTCCCGCCTGCAAGCAGGATAATGTGACGACCGGGCGCATCTATCAGGACATCATCGCCAAGGAGCGGCGCGGCGACTATCTCGGCGCGACGATCCAGGTCATTCCCCACGTCACCAACGCCATCAAGGAGTTCGTCCTCGAGGGCAACGACCATGTCGATTTCACGCTGATCGAGATCGGCGGCACGGTCGGCGACATCGAAGGCCAGCCCTTCTTCGAGGCGATCCGCCAGCTCGGCAATGAGCTGCCAGAGAAGCATTGCGTCTATATCCATCTGACGCTGCTGCCCTTCATCCCCAGCGCCGGCGAGCTGAAGACCAAGCCGACTCAGCATTCGGTGAAGGAGCTGCGCTCCATCGGCATTCAGCCGGATATTCTGCTCTGCCGCACCGACCGCGAGATTCCCCGCGAGGAGAGGCGCAAGCTCGGCCTCTTCTGCAACGTCCGCGAGAGCGCGGTGATCGAGGCGCGCGACGCCGCGCACATCTATGACGTGCCGCGCGCCTATCACGCCGCCGGGCTCGACGCGCAGGTGCTCGCGGCCTTCGGCATAGACCCGGCGCCCAAGCCCGACATGAGCCGCTGGAACGCAGTGACGCAGCGCGTCAACAATCCCGAGGGCGAGGTGACGATCGCCGTCGTCGGCAAATATACGGGCATGAAGGACGCCTATAAGAGCCTCATCGAGGCTTTGGCCCATGGCGGCATCGCCAATCGCGTGAAGGTCAATCTCGACTGGATCGAATCGGAGGTCTTCGAGAGCTCCGATCCGGCCGCCCATCTCGAGCATGTGAACGGCATTCTCGTGCCCGGCGGCTTCGGCCAGCGCGGCGCGGAGGGCAAGATTCTCGCGGCGCGCTTCGCCCGCGAGCGCAATGTCCCCTATTTCGGCATATGCTTCGGGATGCAGATGGCCGTCATCGAGGCGGCGCGCGCGCTCGCCGGCATAGGGAAGGCCAATTCCACCGAATTCGGCCCTTGCGAGGAGCCCGTCGTCGGCCTGATGACGGAATGGCTGCGCGGCAATGCGCTGGAGCAGCGCGCGGCGGGCGGCGATCTCGGCGGCACGATGCGGCTCGGCGCCTATCCCGCGCATTTGAAGCCCGGCTCGCGCATCGCCGCCATCTATGGCCGCCAGGATATTTCCGAGCGCCACCGCCACCGCTATGAGGTGAACGACGCCTATCGCGAGCGGCTCGAGGCGCATGGCCTCTCCTTCGCCGGACTCTCGCCGGACGGGCTCTTGCCGGAGACGGTCGAGATTCCCGACCATCCCTGGTTCATCGGCGTGCAATATCACCCGGAGCTGAAGTCGCGCCCCTTCGAGCCGCATCCGCTCTTCGCGAGCTTCATCGAGGCGGCCAAGGCGCAGAGCCGGCTGGTGTGAGGCGCGCCTTCCGCCCGTCATTGCAAGGAGCGTAGCGACAAAGCAATCCAGGGGCCCGCCCTGCGACTCTGAATCACCTTCGCTTCGCTCGCGATGACGGCCGAAAGGCCGGTCCTGCGAAGCGATCACTCAGTTTCGGTGACGGGAGCCGCCGCCGCATTCCCCGCGCGCCACGCCGCGCGGGCGGCGAGGACGCCCGCCGCGAGAAATCCCACCGTCGTCAGAGAAAAGCTCACGCCGGCGATCAGCGGGAAATGCGGCTCGACCGGAGGCAGAGTCGCCGGATCGAGCTTCGGCTTCAGAGCGCGCAGCGCGAAGGCGAGCGGGTTGTTGAAGGCGCCGAATGAGATCGCCACGAGCACCCAAATCGGCGGCCTTATCGCATATTGGCGGAACAGCAGCGCGAACAGAAACACGAACTGCGCCATCATCAGATAATCGACATGGGCGCGGATGAGATCGTCGCGCCGGGGAATGGCGTGGGCGAGCTCTCCGTCCGGATAGAACAAGGTCACGCCCAGGACCCAGGCGATGGCGAGCGCCAGTCCCAGCAGCAGCGTCGCGAAGCCGAGCAGAAAAGCGTTGCGCGACGGCAGGCGCGCCTCGATCGAATGCTGATTCATCGTCAAATCTCCGAAGCCCCGTTCGGGGAGTGGCGCGATACTCGCGCGCGGCGCTCGTCACGCCGAAGAGCGCGCGGACCGCCGCGCGCCGGGCATTTTGCCCGATCTTCCGGGGCGGGCCCGGCAGCGCCGCTGGATCGCATTGGCGGTGAAGGCAAATCCTGCTTTACTCGGCGACGCTGGGAAGGAGCCGGGAGCCGAGCTCGATGCAATTGATCATTCGCCTCATCATGCGCCTCTTCGCCATTGTGGCCTTTTGCCTCGCGCTCGCCATCGGCTGGGTGATGGACGACGCCAATCGCGCGATTCGCGCCGAGACGCGCGGCTCCGCCGAGCGCGTCGCGCATGAGCTCGAAAATCTCTTCTGGCGCGAGATTCTCTGGCGCGGCAGCATGAGGCGCGACAACATCCTCCCCATTCCCAATTGGGAGTCGCTCACGACGCTGAAGCTCGTCTCGCCCGGCGTCTGCATCACTTTCGCGCCGGGCGCGGAGACGCCGCGCGTTCTGTGCAGCCAGATGGACGGCGTCGGCGCCGAGGCGCCGCAATGGTTCGCGCGCGCCTTCGATCTTCTGTTCGGCGCGCCGGCGCCCGTCTCGCGCCCGCTCACCGTGCGCCAGCCGGAGACCGGAGCCGTCGTCGCGCGCGCCGATCCGGGCGCCGCCGTGCGCCAGGCCTGGCGCGAAATCTCCATCGTCGCCGGCGTCGCGGCGTCGATGGCGGTCGGCGTCTGCCTGCTCGCGGCGCTGGCCATTTTCCATGCGCTCGCCCCGACGCAGACGATCGTCGACGGGCTGCGCCGGCTCGAGAACGGCAATTACCGTCACCGCATCAAATCTTTCACCAGCGGCGAATTCGGCCTCATCGCCCGCGCGGCCAACGACCTCGCCGAGCGGCTGGGGCAGACGACGGCCGAGCGCATGGCGCTGACGAAGCGCCTGTTCGAGGTGCAGGAGGAGGAGCGGCGGGCGCTGGCGCGCGACCTCCACGACGAATTCGGCCAATGCCTCACCGCGACGACCGCCTTCGCCGCGGCGATCGAGGCGGGGGCTTCGGATCGGCCCGATCTCGCCGCCGATGCGCGCTCGATCGGCAAGGTCGCGCGGCGCATGACCGCCACTCTGCGCGAGGCGCTGGCGCGGCTGCGCTCGCAGGATCTCGACGAGCTCGGCCTCGAGGCCTGTCTCGTGCAGCTCGTCGCCGGCTGGAACGCGCAGACGGCGCCCCGCGCGGTCGTTCATCTCGATCTGATGGGCGATCTCGCCGGCGTGCCGCCCGCCGTCTCGACGAGCGTCTTCCGCATCGCCCAGGAATGCCTCACCAACGCCATGCGCCATGGACGGCCGAGCGAAGTCTTTCTGCGCGTCGAGCGTCTCGCCTCCAATGACGGCGTCGTCGCGCTCACCGTGGAGGACGATGGCGACGGCGATCCGACGCGCATCGATTTTTCCGCCGGCCATGGCCTGCTCGGAATGCGCGAGCGCGTTTCGGCCTTCGGCGGCAGCCTCGCCATCGGCCGCGCCACGCGCGGCGTCTGCGTCGCCGCGCGCATACCGCTGGCGCCGGCGAATTCCAACGCCGCCCGCCCCGCCGGCGCGCTGGGGCGCGCCGCGTGACCGGCGTCTCGGTCCTGCTCGTCGACGATCATCCGATCGTGCGGGAAGGCTATCGCCGGCTGCTCGAGCGCCAGCCGGGCTTTCGCGTCGTCGGCGAGGCCGACAGCGCGGCCTCCGCCTATCAGGCCTATCGCAAATTCTCGCCCGACGTGGTGGTGATGGACCTCCAGCTCACTGGGGGCGCGGGCGGGCTGGAGGCGGTGCGCCACATCAGGCAATGGGACAAGCGCGCCCGCATTCTCGTCGTCACCATGCATGATGCGGCGGCCTATGCGCTGAAGGCCTTCGAGGCCGGCGCCAACGGCTTCGTCACCAAGGGCGGCGAGGCGGCGGAGCTGGTGCGGGCGGTGGAGACGGTCGCCGGCGGCGGCCGCGCGCTCGGCGACGACATAGCGCGGGAGATCGCGGCGGAGCGTCTCGCCGAGGGCCGCTCGCCGCTCGACGATCTCGGGCCGCGCGAGACGGAGATTCTACGCCTCGTCGCCTCCGGCCGCACGACGGAGGAGATCGCTCGCGCGCTCAATCTCAGCACCAAGACCGTGCAGAACTATCATTATCAGATCAAATCCAAGGTCGGCGCGCGCACCGACGCCCATCTCGTCTGGCTCGCCATCGGCGCCGGCCTGGTCGGCGCCGAGAAGTCGGTGTGACGCGGCCTCCACCTCGATCGTCATTGCGAGGAGCGCCGCGACGAAGCAATCCAGGGCCGCCCCGCGACTCTGGACCGCTTCGCTTCGCTCGTGATGACGGGCGGGGCTTGCGTCGTATGAGACGGCGCGCCGACGCGCTCTACGATTTCGCCTTCTCCGCCAGGATCTTCTCGAGATCGGCCTCGGGAATCTCGCCGTTGTATTTGTCGCCGTTGATGAAGAAGGTCGGCGTCGAATTGATGCCGAACTTCTCCGCCGCGCGGTCGCGCACCTTGCTCACATTCTCGTAGAGCTGCTGATCTTTCAGCGTCGCCTCGAACTTCTCCTGGCCGAGCCCGGTCTGCTTCAGCACATTGGCGAGGCCGTCGAGCGGCTTGTCGACGAAGGCCCAGTTCTTCTGCTGGGCGAACAAGAGATCGACGACGGCGTCGCGCTTGTCGCCGGCGTTGCGCGCCAGCATGAAGGCCGCCGTGGCCAGCGGATCGAGCGGGAACTCGCGCAGAATGAACTTCACCTTGCCGGTGTCGATGAAGTTCTTCTTCAGCGCCGGATAGACGTCCCTGTGGAAGGCGGCGCAATGGCTGCAGGTCATGGAGGCGTATTCGACGATGGTGATCGGCGCGTCGGCCTTGCCCTCGACGATATCCGGCAGGGCGTTCGGCCCCATCAGCTCGTCGACCGGAACCTTGCCATTCGGCGCCTTCTGCGCGAAGGCCGGCCCGGCGAGGCCGATGGCGGCGGAGGCCGCGACGGCGAGCGCGGCGCGACGGGTGAGACGAAGGTCGAAGCTGGGCATGGACGCTCCATGAGTGGCGCGGAATGAGTGTCGCGGAACCGGCGCGACCATAGTGCATTTTGGGGGCGTGGGGAATCGGTGACGACAGAGGGTCGAATTTCGGCTGCGCGCCAGAGGAGCCTTTCAGGATCGGGCGATCGCACATCCACACTCGACCGGAAACAGTCATCGGCGCTGGTCTGTGACGTCGACCCGCAATATCATCAAAGCATGGGAAACGATCCATTTCAGCCGTTAGAAACGGCCCGCCTCCGTTTGCGCTGTGTCGGCGCCGAAGACGCCGCTGCGACGGCCATGATGATGACGCCGGAAGTCAGCCGATGGGTTGCTTATTGGCCCTTCCCTTTCACCTACGAAATGGCGGTTGCGCGTATCGAGGCCGCCCGCGATTGGGCGCGCAGAGGCGATGCGCTGCCGTTCGCGGCGACCGACAAGGCCAGCGGCGACCTAATCGGGTGGGTGATGATCTATCGAGACGAAGAGAATCATCGGCGCGGTTCTCTCGGCTATTGGTTTGGAGAAAAGCACCATGGCAAGGGCTATATGAGAGAACTTGCTCCAGTAGCATTGGCGGCCGGTTTCGACCTGCTCGACCTCGACGTGATCGAAGCCGCCGCGCAACCGGCAAATGCCGCATCGATCGCCGTCATGAGGGCTTGTGGAATGAAGCCGACCGGGGAGGGCATGGTCTATGCGCCCGCTCGCGGGCGTCATGAGCTTTGCCAATTCTATGAGGTTCAGCGTCCTCACTCACTGGCTTGAACGTCCGGCATCTCTTTGTTCCGGAAGTTCGGCCCTCATACTCCGAATGGCGGCTACAGTGCAAACATGCACTGATTTGGAAAGCAGTCTGGAAGACGATCCGTGAACGACGGGTTTGGGGCTCGAGGGCGGAACCTCCTGGAGCAGGTTCCCGAAAAGTGCGAAGCGGTTTTCGGAAAAGAACATGCGAATTCAAATAACGTTAGAGCGCATTCGGACATGATTTGTCCGAATGCGCTCTAAAGCATTTCCAGCCGAAGTGGACGCCGGTTCGGCGTTGAAAACGCGTTAAAACGAAAACAACACGTTAAAACGAAAACTTAGAGTCTTTCGGTGTTTCGATGAAACTCGGAAAGACATTAGGTCTCCCCCGGCGTCACCTTCAGCACCGTGATGCGGTTGCGCATCTTGCGCAGCACCTCGAAGCGGAAGCCGTGGAAATTGAACACCTGCCCGGCCTCCGGGATCGCCGCCGCCTCGTGGATGACGAGGCCGGCGATGGTCGTCGCCTCCTCGTCCGGCAGGCTCCATTCCATGACGCGGTTCAAATCGCGCAGCGGCACGGCGCCGTCGACGAGCACCGAGCCGTCCCCTTGTGGGCGCACGCCCTGCATGGCGAGATCATGCTCGTCGCGAATGTCGCCGACGATCTCCTCGAGAATGTCCTCGAGCGTGACGAGGCCCATCACCTCGCCATATTCGTCGACGACGAGCGCAAAATGCGTCTTGCGCTTCAAAAAGGCCTCGAGCTGATCCTCGAGCGTCGTCGATTCCGGCACGAACCAGGGCTCGAGCGCGATCGCGTCTATGTCGAGCTTGGAAAAATCCGCCCCCGCCGCGTCCAGCGCGCGCAAAAGATCCTTGGAGTGGATGACGCCGATGAAATTATCCGGCCGGTCGCGCCACAGCGGCATACGCGTGAAAGGCGAGGCCAGCACCTCGCGCACGATCTGCTCGGGCGGCAGGTCCGCGTCGATCGTGCGCATCTTGGTGCGATGGATCATCACATCGGCGACATGCAGGATCTGCAGATCGAGCACGCCGCCGAACATGTCGCGCCAATTGCGCTCGACGGTTCCTTCCTCATGCATGATGTCGACGGCGCTCTTGAGCTCGTCATAGGGCGAGAGCAGCGTGCGGCCGTGGCCGATCTCGACGCCGACGAGCTTCAGCACGCCGCGCACGAAAACCTCCACGGCGATGAGCAGCGGCCCGAACACGGCGACGAACAGGCTGATGACGCGCGCGACGCGCAGCGACAGCCGGTCGGGGTGGTTGATCGCCACCGTCTTCGGCAGCACCTCGGCGAAGACGAGCAGCAGCACCGTCATGATGATGGTGGCGTAGACGGCGCCGCTCTCGCCCGTCAGATAGACGAGCACGCTGGTCGTGAAGGCCGAGCCGCCGATATTGACCAGAGTGCTGCCGAGCAGCAGCGCCGCGATCATGCGATTGCGCTGGCGCAGCAGGCGGTTGACCAGGGAAGCGCGGCGATCGCCCTCCTTCTCCAGCGCATGCATATGGGCGTGCGAGGCGGCGGTCAGCGCCGTCTCCGAGGCGGAGAAGAAGGCGGACAGGAGAACGCACAATAGGACGACGAAGGCCGCGACCCATATGTCGACCTTCTCGAGCCCCGCTTCGACGCCGCCGTGCATGGTGAGCCTATTCGCGCCTATGGCGTTTCCAGCCGAAGTGGACGCCAATTCGGCGTTGGAAACGCGTCAAAACAAAAGGCTAGCGTCTCTCCATGTTTCAATGAGACATGGAAAGACGCTAGTGGCCTGCGTCACTCGAACCGAAGACCCGAAGGCTCCCTCCCTCACCCCTCCCGCGCAGCGGGGGAGGTGAGGGAGGGGGCTCGAACATCTTCACTTTCATTGACGCAGGCCGCTAGTCGCGGGCGATTTCGTCTTTGAGGAAGCCGCGCACCGCGTCCACGTCCACGCCCTTGGCGACGAAGGAGCGGCCGACGCCGCGCGCCAGAATGAAGGTGAGCGCGCCCTTCTCGACCTTCTTGTCCTGGAACATGGCGTCGAGCACCGCGTCGGCGTCGTCGCGCCAGCCGGGAATGTCGTGGATGCGGGTCGGCAGGCCGACGCGCGTCAAATGGCGGGCGACGCGCTCGGCGTCCTGCAGGCTGCAGAGGCCGAGCCGCGCCGAGAAGCGAAAGGCGCAGACGAGGCCGATGGCGATGCCCTCGCCATGGACGAGGCGGTCGCTGTCGTAACGGACCAGCCGCTCGAAAGCGTGACCGAAGGTATGGCCGAGATTGAGCAGCGCGCGGTCGCCCTGCTCGGTCTCGTCACGCGCGACGATCTTGGCCTTGGAGCGGCAGCTCACCGAGATCGCCTCGACGCGCGCGGCGCGGTCGGCGAAGACGGCGGAAGCGTTGTTCTCCAGCCATTCGAAGAAGAAGGCGTCGTCGATGAGGCCGTATTTCACCACCTCGGCGTAGCCGGCGCGGAACTCGCGCAGCGGCAGCGTCGCCAGAGCGTCGACGTCGGCCAGCACGAGCGAGGGCTGATAGAAGGCGCCGACGAGATTCTTGCCCTGCGGCGTGTTGATGCCGGTCTTGCCGCCGACGGAGGAATCGACCTGCGCCAGCAGCGTCGTCGGAACCTGCACGAAGCGGGAGCCGCGCCGCACGCTCGCCGCGGCGAAGCCGGCGAGATCGCCGACGACGCCGCCGCCGAGCGCCAGAACAATGTCGCGCCGCTCGATGCGCGCCTCGAGAATCTCCTCGCAGACGCGCTGGAAGACCGGGAAGGATTTCGAGCCTTCGCCCGGCTCCACGACGATGGAGGTCGTGCGAATGCCGCTTCTCTCGAGGCTGTGGCGCAGCACGGGGAGCTGCAGCCGCGCGACATTGGCGTCGGTGACGACGGCGCAGGCCGCGCCCGGCGCGATTCGGGCGATATGGTCGCCGGCCTGCTCGAGCAGGGCCGCGCCGATGACGATGTCATAGGCGCGGTCGCCGAGCCCCACCTCGACGGTCTGCGGCTCGACGGCGGCGGGCGGCGTTCGTGACGTCATGAAGCGATTGAATCCTTGTGTCGTCTCCGGCGCGCCCACCGCCCAGGCGTGCAGCGCCGCGACCGTCTCCTCGACCATCGCCTCATGCGGCACGTCGCGGGAGAGCACGGCGATGTCGGCCTGGCGGTAGACGGGATAGCGCTCGTCCATCAGCCGGCGCAAGACGGCGGCGGGGTCGCTCGTCTGCAGCAAGGGCCGGTCGCCCTTGCGGCGGACGCGGCGCAGCAGAACGTCATGGGCGGCGTCGAACCAGAGCGAGACGCCGCGCTCCTTCACCCGATTGCGCGTCGTCTCGTCCATGAAGGCGCCGCCGCCCGTCGCCAGCACGCAGGGCTCGCCGGCGAGCAGACGCGCGATGACGCGGCGCTCGCAATCGCGGAAATGCGCCTCGCCGTATTTTGCGAAAATATCGGGGATCGACATGCCGGCGGCGGCGGCGACGATCTCGGCGTCGGCGTCCTTGAACGGCAGGCCGAGCCGCTGCGCGAGGCGCTGGCCGATGGAGGTCTTGCCCGAGCCCATCATGCCGACGAGGACGAGCGAGCGGCCGAGCAGCGCGCCGCGAATGGCGCGCGCGCTGTCCTCGGGCGGAGTCGCTCCGCCCGGCCGCGCCGCCGCTTGGCCGCCCATCATTTGGCCGCCGATCGCATGCACTTTGCTCATGACGGCAATCTACACTGCGCCCGCAGGAAATTCAGCCCCGTTTCGCTCATTCGGGCAGCAGCGGCTCTAGAAAACGGCGGATGAAGTCGAGCATTCGCGGCTCGGCGAGATCGGCGCGCCGCGCCGCCATGCGCACGCCAGCCAGCTCCGGCTTCTTCTGCGCGGCGATATAGGAGCTTACGCGCGCTTCGAGCTCGAGGGCGGAAAGCGATGATTGCGCGATCCGCATGCAGGCGACGCGCGGCCCGGCGAAGACGATGGTCCATTGCGGAGCGAGCCGCACGTCCTGAGGCGCGACGCCGGTCTCTTCCTCGAGCTCGCGCAGCAGATTGGCCTCGAGATCGACGAGCCCGTCGCGCAGATCGCTCGGGTCCGGCGTGCCGGCGGGGAAATAGATCGCGCCGGCGGCCGAATGGTCCGGCCCCATCTCGCCGAGCAGAAATGCGCCGTCGGCCGAGCGCAACGCCGGCATGGAGAAGCAATTATAGACGGCGGCGTCCGGAAAGCCGAAGTCCCGCCAGGCGAGGAAGCGCGAGAAGCGCGTCGGAAAAAATTTGACGCCGAGCGTCCCGCCCTCGCCGCGCGAGACGTGATGGGCGAGCAGAATCGGCCCGTCATAGAGCGCGGGATTGGCGCGGCGGCGCTCGGCCCAATGGGCGTCGATCTCCTCGCTCCGGCTGCGGTCGAAGGCCCAGGCGTGCGGCTCGACGACGCAACGCAGACCAAAGACCGTGGCGATTTCGATCGGCCCGCTCATATTTCCAGCTCTCCGCGCTGCACTTCGACCGCATGTCCCGCCACGGTGACGGCGGCGAGGCGGCCCGCTTCGATCCGCGAGCCGAGGACGATGCGCGAGGGCCGGCCCATGGCGTATCCCTGCTCGATGACGAATTCGTGCTCGCCGTCCTCCGGCGCCTCGAAAGCATGAGCGACGCCGGCGAAGGCCGCCGCCGCCGCGCCGGTCGCCGGGTCCTCGCCTATGCCGACCCCATTGGCGAACATTCTGGCCGAGACCGCGCTCGCGGGCTCCGTCGTTTCGCTCGTGTAGAGATAGGCGCCCACGGCCTCGCCCATGATGGCCGGAAACGCCGCAAAGTCCGGCCGCGCGCGATCGAGCGCCGCGCGGGAGCGGATCGGAACGAAGAGAAGCTCGACCCCTACCGAGAAGCTCGAGGGGATGTGGCGGCCGAATCCGATGTCCTCGGCTGAAAGACCGAGCGCGAGCGCGAGCGGCTCGACCTCCGGCGTCCGCTCGCCGCGAATCGGCAGGCGCGGCGCGGCGAAGCGGGCCAGAACCGCGCCGGAGGCGTCCTTGACGACCTCGCAGCGGACGAGGCCGATCTCTTCTTCCAGCGCGATGACGACGCCGTTGCGCGCCAGCATCTCGGGCGCGCGCTGCGAGGCCAGCAGGACCGCCGCGCCGATCGTCGGATGGCCGGCGAAAGGCAGCTCGCGCAGCGGGGTGAAGATGCGCAGCCGCGCCGTGTTCACGGGATCGCGCGGTTCCAGAGCGAAGACGGTCTCGCTCAGATTGAACTCGCGGGCGATCGTCTGCATGGTCGCGCCGTCGAGCCCGTCGGCGCCGAGCACGACGGCGAGCGGATTGCCGGCGAAGCGGCGCGTCGTGAAGACGTCGAGCGTGAAAAAGCGCAATCGCATGGACATGGAAATTGCTCGTTTACGGCCAGGGCGCATCGCCCTGAATGGAGAGAATGGTGATCGAATCGCGGAATTCGATCAGCTCGACGATGAGTCCGTTCTCGAATCGTACGAAATCGGCGAGATCGACGCGGCCCTCGAGGCCGGCGCCGCGATGACGCCAGCGGACGCTGCGCCGGAGCGCGACGCGGCCGCCGTCGATGACGATATGGTCGATGCTCGGCTCCGATTGGGAGAAGTCGATATTGATCGCGCGCAGGATGGAGAGCAGCGCGTCGAGGCCCATATGGCGGCCGGCGTAGGGGATGCGAGACTTGTCGCCGACGAATTCGCAGACGACGTCCGCAGAGAAGAAATCCCGGACGGCGCTGAAATCACCGTTCTCGGCGGGCTGGGCGGCGAGCAGCTCGATGCGGCGCAAAATCTCGTCGCGATCGAGACCGGCCGGCGGGCGAGAAAAGAAATCTTCGCAATTCGTCATGCAAACGCCTCGATCCGCCGCTCTCTGAGCTAAGGCTCGTCGCGCTCGATCAGCGCCTCTGCGGCGGCGCGACCCCAGCCGTGATAGTCCATATATTCGAAGACTTCGGCGACTTTTCCGTTCCGCCAGGACAGGAAATGCGCCATGTCCAGCGTCGCCGTATAGCCGAAGTTGCGATGGCGCCAGGAATTGCGCCATCTGACCGCCGTCATCTCGCCGTCGACAAGTATGTCGAACACCTCCCCGCCGAGCGGCTCGTAATTGACGTCGGTCAGACGAATATTCTCTTTGAACGCTTCGCGTCCGTGCAGGACGCCGGGAAGAAACAAGCCCTCTTTCGTGGCGTGATAGTGAACGATCACGTCCGGCGCGAAATAACGCAACATCTCGTCGATCTTGCCCGCCATGCGCAGGCGCGTGATATCGAAGACGTTGCGTCTCAACGCGCGACGATGCTCCTCGTCAGACTCGTCGATTTTCGGCTGCATCGCGCTCCCCCGTCGTGAGAGCGGCGGCTCCGCCGCTCCTCTGCCGACGACGCGTCGGATCCGAGCTGAGCTTCCCGATGGCCCCCTCCTTCGAACGACGCGACTAATTGCGGTCCTTGTCGACCAGCCGGTTCTTGCCGATCCAGGGCATCATGCCGCGCAGGCGGGCGCCGACTTCCTCGATCGGATGAGCGGCGTTGCGGGCGCGAGTGGCCTTGAACGACGTCTGGCTGACCTTGTTCTCGAGCATCCAGTCGCGGGTGAATTTGCCGGACTGAATGTCCTCGAGGACGCGCTTCATCTCGGCCTTGGTGTCCTTGGTGATGATGCGGGGACCGGTGACATATTCACCATATTCGGCCGTGTTGGAGACCGAATAGTTCATATTGGCGATGCCGCCCTCATAGATGAGGTCGACGATGAGCTTCACCTCGTGCAGGCATTCGAAATAAGCCATTTCCGGCGCATAGCCGGCCTCGACCAGCGTCTCGAAACCGTTGCGGATGAGCTCGACGAGGCCGCCGCAGAGGACGACCTGCTCGCCGAAGAGATCGGTCTCGCATTCCTCGCGGAAGCTGGTCTCGATGATGCCGGCGCGGCCGCCGCCGATCGCCGAGGCGTAGGAGAGGCCGAGCTCGAGCGCGTTGCCGGAGGCGTTCTGATGCACGGCGATGAGGCAGGGGACGCCGCCGCCCTTCAGATATTCGCCGCGCACCGTATGGCCCGGGCCCTTGGGCGCGACCATGATGACGTCGAGATCCTTGCGCGGCTCGATGAGGTTGAAATGGATGTTGAGGCCATGGGCGAAGAACAGCGCCGCGCCGGGCTTCAGATTCGGAGCGAGCTCGGAAGCATAGATCTCGCCCTGCAGCTCGTCCGGCGTCAGCATCATGACGACATCGGCCCATTTGGCGGCCTCGGCGACTTCCAGCACCTTGACGCCGGCGCCCTCGGCCTTTTTGGCGGAGGCGGAGCCCTTGCGCAGCGCGACCGCGACCTCGCCGACGCCGGAGTCCTTGAGGTTCAGGACATGGGCGTGGCCCTGGCTGCCATAGCCCACCACCGCGACCTTCTTGCCCTTGATCAGATTAATGTCGGCATCCCGATCGTAATAGACGCGCATGCTGGCCCGTTCCCCGAAATTGCGGGACAGGCTCTCCTTCGGCCGTCCCGTCGAATGATGTGGTCCGCCTTCTAAGCGGCCATTGGCCCGCCGTCAAAGCCTGCGGGCGAAATCAGCGTCACCTGCGGTCTTCCGGCGCATGGCTACGACGCCTGCGCGTATCGGCCGGCGTCGAGTCCGATGAGCAGGCTGATCTTGGCGATGACCTCGCTCTTGGTGGGCTCGTCGATCTGTCCCGCCGCAGGCGAGACAATCCGGCGCTTATCGATCGATTTGATCTGGTCTACGAGCACCGCCCCCGCGATCGCCCCGCCGGAGGGCAAGCCGACCTTGAATGGCCAAAAGCGCTCGCTTCGCGTGATCGGACAGACCAGCACGAAAGACGAGCTCTCATTATAGCTCGCGACCGACATCACCAGGGCCGGACGGCGCCCGCCCTGTTCATGGCCGAACGCGGGATCGAAATCGACCCAGACCAGATCGCCCAAGTCGATCGTCTCATTAGACGCGATCGTCGACGCGCTCATTCTCTATCGCGGCCTTCCTTATAATCGGGCCATGGCGCCTCGACCGCGCCCCAATCCTCGAGAGGCGGCTCGTTCTGCGGGCCGAGCCGCTTCATCTCTGCGACGAGGTCCTCGAGCCGGTAGACAGGAAAGGAAGGAATCGGCTTCAGGCGCGCTTCGCGCCCTTCGAGAACCAGCTCCACCTCCTGACCCGGTTTCAGGCCGAGCTCCTCGACCAGAACCCTGGGAAGACGCAGCGCTACGCTGTTTCCCCATTTGGCCACCCGGGCGCGCATGGTTCGACCTCCTTGTCTAGATATACAATGTATATCCATCTCGCCCACGCGTCCACTCAGATCGGCTCCGGCCCTCGCGAAATCGCCGCCACCCCGGTCCGCGAGACCTCGACGAGGCCGATCGGTCGCATGAGATCGACGAATTCGTCGATTTTGTCGGGCTTTCCAGTCAGCTCGAAGATGAAGCTCTCGGTCGTGGCGTCGACGACTCTCGCCCGGAACGCCTCGCCGAGCTGGAGGGCGGCGTTGCGATTCTCGCCCTTGCCCCTGACCTTGACCATGGCGAGCTCGCGCTCGAGCGAGCGGGCGGAGACGGTGAGATCGGTGACCTTATGGACCGGCACCAGCCGCTCGAGCTGATGATGAATCTGCTCGATCGTCTCCGGCGTGCCGGAGGTGACGACGGTGATGCGCGAGAGATGCTCGCCATGGGCGACCTCGGCCACCGTCAGGCTCTCGATATTATAGCCGCGCCCCGAGAACAGGCCGACGACGCGCGCCAGCACGCCCGGCTCATTGTCGACCAGCACGGCGAGCGTATGCGTCTCCACATTGGAGCGCGACGACGGGGACGAGTAGGGCGAGGGCGGGGTGAGGGGAGCGTTCATGTGTCTTTCCAGAGAGTAGTGAGTGGTGAGTAGTGAGTAGTCGGTAGTGAGCGGCGACTACTCACCACTCACGATCTCACTCTCATCACACCAGCATCTTGCCCTTCTCGTCGATGATCGAGCCGAGCTCGACGCCGGCGTCGTCGGAGAGATCGGCGAGCAGCATGTCGTTATGCGCCTTGCCCGAAGGGATCATCGGGAAACAATTCTCGTTCTTCTCGACCAGGCAGTCGAAGATCACCGGCCCGTCATAGTCGATCATCTCCTGTATCGCGCGGTCGAGATCGGCCGGGTCGGAGCAGCGTATGCCCTTGGCGCCGAAGGCCTCGGCGAGCTTCACGAAATCGGGGAGCGCCTCCGAATAGGAGTGCGAATAGCGCCCGCCATGCAGAAGCTCCTGCCACTGGCGCACCATGCCCATATATTCGTTGTTCAGGATGAACACCTTGACCGGCAGGCGATATTGGATCGCCGTCGACATTTCCTGAATGTTCATCAGGATCGAAGCTTCGCCGGCGATATCGACGACGAGCGATTTGGGATGCGCGAGCTGCGCGCCGATCGCCGCCGGCAGGCCGTAGCCCATCGTGCCGAGCCCGCCCGAGGTCATCCAGCGATTGGGCTCGTCGAAATGATAGTGCTGGGCCGCCCACATCTGATGCTGGCCCACCTCGGTGGTGATGTAGGGATCGCGATCTTTCGTGAGCGCATAGAGCCGCTGCACGGCGTATTGCGGCTTGATGACCTTGTCCGAATTGCGGAAGGCGAGCGATTTGCGCTCCCGCCATTCGCCGATCTTCTTCCACCAGGCGTCGAGCGGCTGCTTCTCGGCGTGCATCGCCTCCGCGCGCCAGACGCGAACGAGGCTCTCCAGCACATGGGCGCAGTCGCCGACGATCGGCAGATCGACCTTCACATTCTTGTTGATCGAGGAACGGTCGATGTCGATATGGATCTTCTTGGAGCCCGGCGAGAAGGCGTCGAGCCGCCCGGTGATGCGATCGTCGAAACGCGCGCCGACGGCGATCATCAGATCGCAATCGTGCATGGCGTTATTGGCCTCGAAAGTGCCGTGCATGCCGAGCATTCCGAGCCAGTTCGGCCCCGAGCCCGGATAGGCGCCGAGGCCCATCAGCGTCGAAGTGATCGGAAAGCCGGTGAGCGAGACCAATTCGCGCAGCAGCGTCGAGGCGGCCGGGCCGGAATTGATGACGCCGCCGCCCGTATAGAAGATCGGCCGCTTGGCGGCGGCCATCATCTTCGCCGCGCGGCGAATCGCGTCATTATCGGCGTCGAGCTTGGGCTGATAGGTCTTGTGATGCACATTGCGCGGGCCCGTATAGGTCCCGGTCGAAAATTGCACATCCTTCGGAATGTCGATGACCACGGGGCCCGGCCGCCCATTGGAGGCGACGTAGAAGGCCTCGTGCAGGATGCGCGGCAGATCGTCGACGCTCTTCACCAGATAATTATGCTTGGTGCAGTGGCGGGTGATGCCGACCGTGTCGCATTCCTGAAAGGCGTCCGAGCCGATGAGATGGGTCGGCACCTGGCCGGTGATGCAGACGAGCGGGATGGAATCCATCAACGCGTCGGTGAGGCCGGTGATCGTGTTGGTGGCGCCGGGGCCGGAGGTGACGAGCAGCACGCCCGGCTTGCCGGAGGAGCGGGCGTAGCCCTCCGCCGCATGGGCCGCGCCCTGCTCGTGGCGCACGAGAATGTGCCGCACCTTCTCCTGATGGAAGAGCACGTCATAGATCGGAAGGACGGCGCCGCCGGGATAGCCGAAGAGCAAATCGACGCCCTGGTCCTTCAGGGCTTCGACGACCATTTCCGCTCCGGTCATTTGCTTCGCCATACTCTTCGAGCTCCGCTTTCCTCGACCCTCGAGACATCGGGCGTCGCCGAGCGCGCGCCCCATAGGCAATAAAAAAGGCCCCCTGGAGGGCCTCGGATAAGCGCCAGCGGCGGAAGATCGGGTTCAGCCCCGCTCCGTCTCCAGCGCTCTGCCTACGAGAAGAATGCCCTTCACGGCCCACTCCAGGTGAAATACCGGATCAGAGGTTACGGGAGACGACCGCAGGGGTCAAGGCGATTCGGCGGGCGGGCAGGGCTCCGAATCCAGGTCAACTCCCATACAGCCGCGTCATGCCCGCGCTCGTCGCGGGCAGCCACGCCGGGACATTGCGGCACGCGGGGAGAAGAGGCGGCATTGTTCCGCTCTTGTTCCCGGCTTTCCGAGCGTCGTGGCGCCGCGACAAGCGCGGCCATGACGCTGGAAACATGTCTGCTCGTTAACTTTCATTCCGCAATCTGGAGCTCGCCCTCGCGCTTCGAGACGCCCGCTTTCGCGGGCTCCTCGGCATGAGGGCGAGGGTGATCGGGGCCGCGGAGCGGGACGCGCGACTACGGGAGCTTGGCCGGTGGAGCGAATTCGTGTAGGCCTCAGCGGCTTTTCCCCGCCAACGAGTCGAAGATGAAGCGTTTGTTCGAATCCTTCCTGTTCCTGTCGCGCTGGCTGCTCGCCCCCTTCTTCGTCATGCTGGCGGTGGGCCTGCTCGAGCTGCTCTACAAGGCGGGCGTCCATCTCTACGAGGCGACGGCGCATCTCGTCACCGCCAGCGAATCGAATATGACGCTGCTCGTGCTCGACCTCATCGACATGACGCTCACCGGCGCGCTCGTCGTGACGGTCATGCTCTCGGTCTATGAGAATTTCGTCTCCAACGTCGACACCGAGAGCCGGCCCGGCTGGCCGGACTGGATGGGGTCGATCGACTTTTCCGAGCTGAAGCTCAAGCTCCTCTCGACGATCGTCGCCATCTCCGCGATCAAGCTGCTCGAAGCCTTCATGGACGTGCCGCATATGAATGACCGGGACCTGTATTTCTATCTCGGCATTCATCTGACCTTCGTCGTGTCGACCCTGGCCTTCGCTCTGTCGGAGCGCCTCGCCGGCGGCCATGGGAAAAATCACGCCGACAACGCGCATTGACGACGGAGCCGGGAGAGAGGCTCAACGCTTCTTCACGAATTCCGTCCGCAGCACCAGCCCTTTGATGCTGTCGTGGCGGCAGTCGATCTCCTCCGAATCCTCGGTGAGGCGGATCGAGCGGATGACCGTGCCCTGCTTCAGCGTCTGATTGGCGCCCTTCACCTTCAGATCCTTGATGAGGATGACGGAATCGCCGTCGGCGAGGACATTGCCGGCCGCGTCCTTCACGACCTTCGCCTGCGACGCCGCTGGGGCGGCGGCGAGCTGCGACGCCGGGAGCCATTCGCCGCTCGCCTCGTCATAGACATAGTCATCGTCGTCGGCCATGCGAGCCCTTTCATCGGATTTTCAATTCGAGCCGACGCAGAAGTCGGCGCATCGAATGCGCTCTCTTAGGCGACCCCGCCGCCTCGGCGCAAGGGCGCCGTCCTTCCCGGCAGGCCGACTGCCCGACCGGGCATCCAGAGCCGCCGTTGCAATTTTCCTGTCGTTGCTCTCAATTCCCGATCGCTCGCTTTGCGAGCGTCGGGAATGAGGCCACGGGCGATCAGAATCGGCGCCCTGGCGACGCCGGCGCGCATGTCAGCAGTGTGATGACGCCGCCGTCGTCATATTTCAGCGTGCCGGAGGCCGTATCGAGCCGGTTGCGGCTATGCTCGTCCCGACATTTGCCGCTCGCGCCCGCAGCCGTGCAGACGCGATCCTGGCCGAAGCTCACCGCATCCTTCTCGATGCTGACCGCATAGGTCACTTTCTGCGTCTGGCCGGAGGCGGACGGGCCGGAGACATAGGAATCGCCGTTCAGATACTCCTCCGCCACGCCCTGCCCCCACATGAGCTGCACGAAGAGCCGGTCGGTGTCTATATCGATCGCGAGCGTCCGATCGGGGCGCTTGCATTCGAGATGAATCTCCTTGGCGAGAGCCGGCGCGTTCGCCGTGAGAGCGAGCAGCGGCGCCACAAAGGCGAAACGTCTGGCGTTCATGCGTGGCGCCTCGAAAAAAACTCGCCTGCGGGATCAGTTTCTCGGCAGCTCGGATCGCATATCGTCGCAGGCGCGAAGCTGCGCCTCGGTCGCGGACCAATAGGAGAGCTGGCAGAGAGCCTGATAGCGGCTGGCAACAAGAAATGACCAGATGGCGTAACCGAGCGTCGCGACGCTTATGAGGAGCAGCACATTCCGAGTCGTGGCGTTCATCGAAGCCCCCCCGAAGCATGTCCCGCCGCAATCCGAGAATTCCTGCCGAGAGCCGTTCGGCCGGGGATTATCCTGGCGCGCGGAAAATGCCCGGTCAAGCGCCGGATGCAACGCCGATATCTGGACGGAATCGGTCGAGCGCCCCGCCGCCTCAGTCCAGAGTCTGGCGGAAGCGCATCACCGCGACCGCCATTGCGACGATGGTGAAGACGCCGAGCGCCAGACTGTCGGCGGCGAGCTCACCGAAGCTAGAACCTTTCAGCATGACCGAGCGCACGATGCGCAGATAATGGGTGAGCGGCAGCGCCTCGCCGAAATATTGCGCCCACAGCGGCATCCCGCGGAAGGGAAAGAAGAATCCCGACAGCAGCATATTGGGCAAAAAGAAGAAGAAGGTCATCTGGATCGCCTGCAATTGATTGATGGCGATCGTCGAGAACGTATAGCCGACCGAGAGATTGGCGGTGATGAACAGAAGCGTCAGCGGGCCGAGCACGAGGAGCGAGCCGACGATCGGCACGCCGAACAGCGTCGTCGCGACGAGGAGAATGATGCCCATCTGCACGCCGCCGACGGCGACATAGGGCGCGATCTTGCCGAGCATGATCTCGGTCGGCCGCACCGGCATGGCGAGCAGCGCCTCCATCGTGCCGCGCTCGATCTCGCGCGTCACCGAAAGCGCGGTGTAGATAAGCATGGTCATGGTGAGGATGGTGCCGATGAGGCCCGGCACGATGTTGCGGCGCGTCTCGCCCGCGGGATTGTAGCGGCGATGCACGCGCACCTCGAAGGGCGCCGGAGCCGGAGCCAAACGCGCGAGCGGGCCGGTGAGCTCGCGGTCGAGCGCGCTCGACGCCGCCGCCGTCACCGCCGAGACGGCGCCTCCCGTCGCCGTGGGATCGGTGGCGTCGGCCACGATGAGCAGCGGCGGCTTCTCGCCGCGGATCACGCGCCGGCCGAAATCGGGCGGAATCTCGATGACGAATTGCACGCGATTGGAGAGGATCAGCCCCTCGGCGTCCTTCTCGTCCGCGGCGGCGGTGATGATGTCGAAATAATCGGTGGCGCGCAGCGCGGCGACGAAAGAGCGCGCCAGCGGCCCGTCGTCCTGCACCAGGAGCGCCGTCGCCAGATGCTTCGGATCGGCGTTGATGGCGAAGCCGAAGAGCAGGAGCTGGATCAGCGGAATGCCGACGATCATGGCGAGCGTCACGCGATCGCGGCGCAGCTGGATGAGCTCCTTCACGAACATCGCATGGATGCGCGCGAGCGAGGCGCGCGCCTGGCGCGCAAGGATCATCGTCGCGCCTCTAAATGCGTCATGAGGTCGATGAACACATCTTCGAGCGACGGCTCGCCGCGCGTCCATTGCTGCGGCGCGCCCTCGCCGAATTCCCGCTCGATCTCGGACAGGCGCGCGGCGTCGCGCCCGGCGACATGCAGCGCCATGCCGAAGGGCGCGACCATATCGACGCCCTTCGTCGCCTTCAGCCGCGCCGCGAGCGCCTCGAGATCGGGGCCGGTCACGACGTAAGTGGCGAGGCCCGAGCGGGAGACGATCTCGGCGATCGTCCCCTGCGCCAAGAGGCGCCCGTCGGCGATATAGGCGATCTCGTGGCAGCGTTCCGCCTCGTCCATGTAATGGGTGGAGACGAGCACGGTGAGGCCGTTCGCCGCGAGCGAATGGATCTCGTCCCAGAAATCGCGGCGCGCTTTCGGATCGACGCCCGCCGTCGGCTCGTCGAGCAGCAGCAGATCCGGCTGCGGCAATATGCAGGCGGCGAGGGCGAGGCGCTGCTTCCAGCCGCCGGAGAGCTCGCCGGCGAGCTGCTCGGCGCGTTTTTCGAGGCCCAGCCGAAGGAGCGCCTCGCGCGCCGCCTCGACAGGCCGCGCGAGGCCGTAGATGCGCGCGACGAATTCGAGATTCTCGCGGATCGAGAGATCGGCGTAGAGAGAGAAGCGCTGCGTCATATAGCCGACCTTGCGCTTGATCTCGCTCTGCTGCGTGCGAATATCGTAGCCGAGGCAGGCGCCGCGCCCCGAATCGGGCGTCAGCAAGCCGCAGAGCATTCGGATCGTCGTCGACTTGCCGCTGCCATTGGGGCCGAGAAAGCCATGGATGCGGCCGCGCTCGACGCGCATGGTGAGATTGTCGACCACCTTACGGCCGCCGAAGGATTTGGTGAGCCCCTCGGCCTCTATGGCGATGTCGGCGCCGCTCACGGCGCCGCGCCCTCTGCGGAAAGGCCGAGGTGGGAAAAGCGGATCTGGACGGGGAGGCCCAGCGGCAATTCGCGCGCCTTCTCCTCGAGCCGCGCCTCCACCTTGAAGACGAGCTTGGCGCGCTCCTGATCGCTGAAGATCACCGGCGGCGTATATTCCTCGCGCTGGGCGATGAAGGAGATGCGGCCCCAAAGGCCCTTCTCGCAGCCGTCGCAGGCGACGGCGACGCGCGCGCCGAGCCGCGCCTCCACGAGCCGCGCCTGCGGAACATAGAAGCGCGCCTTGCGATTTTCCGGCGGCAGCAGGGAGAGCGCCGGCTGGCCCGCGGCCACCATCTCGCCGGCGCGGAAGAAAATATCCTGCACCACGCCGGCGGCCGGCGCGGCCACCCGCTGCCGCGCAATGCGCGTGTCGATCTGCTCGATCTGCGCGCCCGCCGCGACGATCGCCGCTTCGGCGGCTACGATCTCCTGATTGCGGCTCGGCATTCGCGCGACCTCGATCTGGCGCTCCGCCTCGGCGAGCGCCGCCTTGTCGCGACCCTGCGCCATCACCGCCTGATCGAGCGCCGATCTCGGCGCGTTGCCATGGGAATAGAGAATGCGCTTGCGCTCATATTCGGCGGCCGAGAACGCGAGCGCGACGCGGGCGCGATCGAGCGCCGCCTGCAGCACGGCGATCTGCTGCGGCCGGTTCATGGAGGCGCGCAGATTTTCGAGCTGCGCCTGCATCTGGCCGAGCCGCGCGGCGGCCTCGGCGCGCTGCCGGTCGAGCACGGGGGTGGCCATGGCAAAGAGCGGATCGCCGGCGGCCACCGCTTTGCCGGCCTCGACGTCGAGCCGGGCGAGACGCTCGCCCTCGACCGGGCCGATATAGAGAAGCTCGCCCTCGACATAGCCGAGAAAGGCGCCGGAGCCATTGGCGTCGCCGCCCATCCGCCAGAGGGCGAGCGCGGCGGGGATCAGCGCGACGAGCAGGAGCCAGCGTCTCATTTCCGTCCTCGAACGGCGGACGGAGCGCGGCGGAAAGCTTGCGCCCGATCCGAACCTCCCCCGGATCAGGCTGTTAAGTCGCCGAAGGAGAGCGGTCAAGACCCCGCTCCAGGCGCTGTTCTCGATGGAGAGGGTCGGTCGGGCCTATTGCGCGGCGTCGAGCTGCGGCCGCAAGGGGATCAGCGCCACCATGAACTGTGACAGCTCTCGGGAAATGTCAGGGTCGCGCTTAAGATCGACGAGGCTGCGCGCGACGGGTATCGACCGGCCATGCTCGAGAGCGACGTCCACCCAGAGCGTCAGCGCTTCGGCGGCATTGGCCATCGCCTCGTCGAGAGTGTCGCCGGCGGAAACGCAGCCCGGCAGATCGGGAAACCAGACTCCGACCGCCTTCCCCTCTTCTTCTT
Source organism: Methylosinus sp. Ce-a6 (assembly GCF_009811655.1). Classification (GTDB taxonomy): domain Bacteria; phylum Pseudomonadota; class Alphaproteobacteria; order Rhizobiales; family Beijerinckiaceae; genus Methylosinus. Next base: position 155,311 of record NZ_BGJX01000002.1, read on the forward strand.
CGACGATGGCGACGTAATGGGTCATTGGATTCAGTCTTTTGGCCAGCCCGCAGCCTTGTAGATCGTCCAGACGAGACCTTGGCCGAGATCTTTTTTCGGATGCGGCAACGGGATTATGGCGCCCGTTTTCGGATTTCGAAAGACATGGTGCGATCCGGTCACGCGGACCAACACCCAACCTTCCTTTTCCAAGCGGCGTTTTATGTCGCGGCTGTTGGTGAGCATAAGGCGCCTGCTTTATCGCGCGGGGCCGCGAGGGACCGGTTCACCCCTCCCCGCCCTCTCTGACGCCCAGCTCATAGGCCATCCACAGCGCGACCGCGGCGAGCGCGAGATCGGCGAGCGTCACGGGCCAATAGGGCATCACCTCGGCGACGCGCGGCTGCAGCCAGCGCATGGCGCCCGCCACCAGCGCCGCGAGGGGAAGCAGGCCGGCGAGCGCGATCGGCGCCGGCCGGCCCAGCGCGCGCAGGCGCTTGGCCGAGAGATTGACGAAGCTCACGGCGATCAGAAAAATCGCCAGCGCATAGACCACGAGATAGGCGTAAGCCGCGACCGTCTGCCAGACGAAGAAAGGATCCTTCGTCAGATCATGGTCCGTGTAAGGGAAGACCGCCAGCCACAGCAGCGTCATCGGGACGAGGATCGCCAGCAGGCCGGCGACGCCGAAGCGCCAGCCGGCGCGGTCGAGGCGTCCCTCCTCCTTTCGGTAGAGGAAGCTCAGGCGCTCGCGCGAAGGCAGAGGCATCAGTCCCTCAACAGCTCGTTGATCGCCGTCTTGCCGCGCGTCTGCGCGTCCACCGTCTTGACGATGACTGCGCAATAGAGCGACGGGCCGGCCGAGCCGTCCGGCAGCGGCTTGCCCGGCAGATTGCCCGAGACGACGACCGAATAGGGCGGCACATAGCCGATATGGATCTTACCGGTGGCGCGGTCGATCACCTTGGTCGAGGCGCCGATGAAGACGCCCATGGAAATGACCGATCCCTGGCCGACGACGACGCCCTCGACGATCTCCGAGCGGGCGCCGATGAAACAATCGTCCTCGATGATCGTCGGGCCGGCCTGCAGCGGCTCCAGCACTCCGCCAATGCCGACGCCGCCAGAAAGATGCACATTCTTGCCGATCTGCGCGCAGGAGCCGACGGTCGCCCAAGTGTCGACCATCGTCCCGGCGTCCACAAAGGCGCCGAGATTGACGAAAGAAGGCATCAGGATCACGCCCGGCGCGACATAGGCCGAATGGCGCACGATCGCCCCCGGCACCGAGCGGAAGCCCGCCGCCTTGTGCTCGGCCGCGCTCCAGCCGGCGAATTTGGAGGGGACCTTATCCCACCAGGTCGCGCCGCCCGGCCCGCCCTCGATGACGCTCATGTCGTTGAGGCGGAAGGAGAGCAGAACAGCCTTCTTCAGCCATTGATCGACCTTCCAGGAGGAAGGTCCGGTCTCGCCCGAAATCTTGTGGGCGACGCGCAGCTTGCCGGCGTCGAGCAGACGCAGCGCGCTCTCGACCGCGTGGCGAATGTCGCCTTGCGTGGAGGAGTCGATATTGGCCCTGTCCTCGAAGGCGGCGGTGATGATGTTTTCGAGACCTGTGTGCGGCATGAAAGGCGCGAGCTCCCCCTGGATCGGGTCAAGGGTTTGTCGCGCGGCGGCCCGACTGTCAATGTCGCTGCGCCGCGCCCGGGGCAATCGGATGAACGAGACGAGGCGCCGGAAAAGGCGTTTCCACCTCGCCCTCGAGGGGGGAGGTCGAGGCCGAAGGCGCTCGGGAGGGGGTGATTCCCCGAGTCTCGAGCGTCGAACCCCACCCCGTCCGGCCATAGGGCGTTCTGAAAGAACGCCCGTCGCAAGCGCCGGGCTATGACCGGCCGACTCTCCGCCTGAAGGGGAGGATGGAACGCCCTCTTTCCCACCGCCGCGCCGGGCCGGCGCGCCGCTTCACGCCGCGTTTCTGCGTAGCACACACAATAACTTACCCAATGCGCGCGACGGCCGCGCGGCGTCAGTCGTCCTCGCGGGGGGCGGCGGCCACCACCAGCCCTTCCTGGAACCAGCCGGTGAGCATTTGCGCGAGGCGCTCGGCCGAGCCCTCCTCGGCGTCGCGAAACGCCGCCATCTGGCAGATGTCGCCGAAGGCGTGGCCCTCCATCGCCAGCGACAGGGCGAGAAATTCGCCCGCCTCCAATTCGCAATGCACGGGATCGAGATCGGCGCGCCATACTGCGACATGGCCCCTTCCCTCGCCGCGCGGCGGCGGCTCCTGCCGCTCCACCGCCGCCTCATGCGTCGCGATCGTGCCGGTCTCGAGCTCCAGCAATATGAGGCTCGGATGAAATCGGAAGGAAAGCCGCGGCCATTGGTCGGGCGCGAAGGCGCCGAGCGCGTCGATCGCCAGCGGCTCGGCGTCCGGCGCGTCGAAAGCGTCGGTGAGCGCGCGCTCGAAGGAGGCGAGGTCGATCGCCCGCGCATCGTCCCGCCACTGCGCGCTCTCGCGCAGGAAATCCGGCAGGCGCGTCGTGTACCAGCGGGCGTTGCGCTCGCGCGAGGGCTGCGCCTCTATATAGGCGGCGGCGAGATCGTCGAAGGCGTCTTCGCCGATGAGCGCGCGCAAAGCGGGGAAATCCGCCGCCAGAAATTCCGCGAGCCGGGCGCGATAGGCGTTCACATAGACGCCGAAGAGGGTGGTGCGGTCGGCCTGGGCCGAATTCTTGACCGATTCGAGGATGCGCGCGCCATCCTCCGCGCCCGCCAGCACGCCGGCCTGGAACATGGCCTGCAGATCGGCGAGCCTCATGCGGCGCTCCGCGCGTTTTCGGCGTCTATGCGCGCGGCGATCTCGCGCATATGGCCGAGCTCGGCGAGCAATTCGTCGAAGGGCGGAAAATTGTCGTCGCGCTCGATCATCGTCGAGACGGCGCCGAAGCGCCGCCGCGCCCGTTCATAGAGCGCCCAGACCTCGTCGCAGACCGGCTGGTCATGCGTGTCGATGCGATGCGTGCCATTGTCGGTGTGGCCGGCCATATGGAACTGCGCCACGCGATCAGGATCGATGGCGTCGATGAATTGATTGGCGTCGAAGCCATGATTGAAGCTCGAGACGAAGACATTGTTGACGTCGAGCAGCAGCAGGCAGTCGGCGCGGCGCGCCAGCTCGTTGACGAAGGCCCATTCGCTCATCTCGGATTCGCGAAAGGCGACGTAAGTGGAGGCGTTCTCGACGACGAGCCTGCGGCCGAGGAAATCCTGCACGCGCATCACGCGCTCGGCGACATGGGCGAGCGCCTCTCGCGTATAGGGAATGGGCAGGAGATCATGCAGCGTGACGCCATGCACGCCGGTCCAGGCGAGATGGTCGGAGACCCAGGCCGGCTCGATGCGCTCGGCCAGCGCCTTCAGACCGCGCAGATAGTCGAAATCGAGCGGATCGGTCGAGGCGAGCGACATTGCGACGCCATGCATGACGATCGGATAATCGGCGCGCACGCGCTCGAGCATGGCGGTCGGCCGGCCGCCGCCGGTCATGTAGTTTTCCGAGATGATCTCGAACCAGTCGACGGCGGGGCGCGTCGAGAGGATTTCATCGTAATAGATCGGCCTCAGGCCGAGGCCGTGTCCCAACGGGGCGGGTCTGCTCATCTTGTCGCGCTCCACCTGTCCTTCGCGTCGCCCCCGCCGCGAGATCGATCGCGCCGGTCACGACGCGATCGACGGCTTCCTTCGATCCGCCTAGGGAAAGACCCTAGGCTTTTGTTTTGACGCGTTTCCGGACGCCGAACCGGCGCCCGCTCGGGCTGGAAACGCTCTAACGGCCGGCGCAGGAACCCTTGGCGCTGCAGGACGCCTTGTGGCTCTTATGGTGCTTGCACACGCCCTTCTTGGTCATGCATTTCATCTTACCGCCGCATTGGCCTTTTTCCATATTGCAAGCATGTTTGGAATGCTTGGCGGCGGCCTGCGTCGAAACGCCGCCCGCGAGCGCCAGCGCGATCGCCGTCGCGGCGATGGTCGAGCCCGAAATGATCTTGTTTTTCATTTTTCTTCTCCCATCTGCGCCCGCCGTCCGGGGGACGAAAGGCGCGATTTGGGCCTCCCCAGGCCCAGCGCGACCATAGCACTCGCGGAATGATTTGAAAGACGAGCGTGCGGCCGCGCTCGAGCATAGTCCTGAAAAGGCGACCCGTTTTTCGGAAAAGAGCATGCGAACTCAAGTCGCTCGAGAGCGCAGCCGGGCGATGAGGCTCGACGTGTCCCAGCGCCGGCCTCCCATGCGCTCCACCTCCGCATAAAACTGGTCGACGAGTGCGGCGACCGGCAGGCTCGCGCCATTGCGGCGGGCCTCGGCGAAGCAGATGGCCAGATCCTTGCGCATCCATTCGACGGCGAAGCCGAAATCGAACTCGCCGGCGAGCATCGTCTCGTGGCGGTTCTCCATCTGCCAGGATTGCGCCGCGCCATTCTTGATGAGATCGACGACCGCCGCCCCGTCGAGCCCGGCCCGCGTCGCGAAATCCAGCGCCTCGGCGAGGCCCTGGACGAGGCCGGCGATGCAAATCTGATTGACCATTTTGGTGAGCTGGCCGGCGCCGGGCGGCCCCATCAGCCGGCAGGCGCGCGCGTAAGCCGCGACGACCGGCTCGATGCGGACGAAATCCGCCGCCTCGCCGCCGCACATCACTGTGAGCGCGCCATTCTCGGCGCCGGACTGGCCGCCGGAGACCGGCGCGTCGACGAAGCCGAAGCCTTGCTCCTTCGCGCGCGCATGGAGCTCGCGCGCGACCTCGGCCGAGGCGGTGGTGTGATCGACGAAGACCGCGCCCGGCTTCAGCCCGCGAAAGGCGCCCTCCTCGCCGATCGTCACCTGGCGCAGATCGTCGTCATTGCCGACGCAGGCGAAGACGAAATCCGCGCCTTCCGCCGCGAGGCGCGGCGTCGGCGCCGTCTTTGCGGAAAATCGCGCGGCGAAACGCGCGGCCTTCTCGGCGGTGCGATTATAGACGACGACCTCATGCCCGCCGCGCGTGACGAGATGGCCGGCCATCGGATAGCCCATCACGCCCAATCCGATGAAGGCGACAGTGAGATCGGAAGCGCTCATGCTCTTTGTTCCTTTGCCGGTGATCGCGTGGGCGAGCCTAGAGCGTTTCCAGCCGAAGCGGATGCCGGTTCGGCGTCCGGAAACGCGTCAAAACAAAAGACCCTAGCGAATGTCGAAATCGAAATATCTGCTGCGGATCGTCCGATAGGTCCCGTCCGCGACGATCGCGTCGAGCGCCGCGTCGAGCGCGCTCTTCAGCGCCGTGTCGCCCTTGCGCAGGCCATAGCCGAAGCCGCCGCCGAAATAGGCCGGGTCCTGCGGCAGATCGGCGACGACGCGGCAGCAGCGCCCTTCCTTGCGCTCGCGCAGAAAATCGAGCGCTGTGAGCTTGTCCTCGGCGACGACGTCGACGCGGCCTTCGGCGAGATCGAGCATGGCCGCTTCGAGCGTGGCGTAGCGCTGGATCTCGCTCTCCTTGAATTTGTCTTCCGCATAGGCCTGCTGCGGCCCGTCGGCGACGACGCCGATGCGCGCGCCCTGCAGCGCCTTCGGCTCGGCGCTGGCGAGCGGCGATTGCCGCTGGGCGACCAGCGCGGAAAGCGTATGCGCATAAGGCTTGGAGAAGTCGATTTTGCGCAGCCGCTCCTCGTCGATCTCCATGGCGGAGACGATGAGACTATATTGCCGGTTCTCGAGGCCGGAGACCAGGCTCTCCCAATCCTGCGTGACGAAGACGCAGTCGGCCTCGATGCGCCGGCAGATTTCGCGCGTCAGATCGATCTCGAAGCCGGCGAGCTGATTATTGGCGTCGAGATAGTTGAAGGGCGGGCGCGCGCCCTCGCTGGCGACGCGCAGGCGCAAGGGCTCGGCGGCCGCCGGAGCGAGAAGGAGGGCGAAGGCCGCCGCGGCGGGAGCGAGGCGCCGGATCATCCTCCGGTCGTGCTCATATGCCGCGCGACCGCCGGCGCTCGCGTCGCGCGATCGATGACGAAATCATGCCCCTTGGGCTTGCGGGCGATCGCCTCGTCTATGGCGGCGTTGAGAGCTGCGTCGCTCGGATCGGCGCGCAGCGGCGCGCGCAGATCGGCGGCGTCCTCCTGGCCGAGGCACATGAACAGCGTGCCGGTGCATGTCACGCGCACGCGATTGCAGGATTCGCAGAAATTATGCGAGAGCGGCGTGATGAAGCCGACGCGCCCGCCGGTCTCGGCGATTCGCATATAGCGGGCCGGGCCGCCGCTGCGATAGTCGATCTCCTCGAGCGTGAAGCGCTCCGCGAGCCGCTCGCGCACATGGGCGAGCGGGATATATTGATCGATGCGCTCGCCGCCGTCGAGCTCGCCGAGCGGCATGACCTCGATGAAGGTCATGTCCATGCCGCGCTCATGGGCGAAGCGGGTCAGCGCGACGAATTCGTCCTCGTTCACGCCCTTCAGCGCCACGGCGTTCAGCTTCACGGAAAGACCCGCCCGCAGCGCCGCCTCGACGCCGGCGAGCACGCGCGCATGGTCGCCGGTGCGCGTCAATTGTCGGAAACGCTCCGCATCGAGCGTGTCGAGCGAGACATTGACGCGCTTGACGCCGCAACCGGCGAGCGCCTGCGCGAAGCGATCGAGCTGCGAGCCATTGGTGGTGAGCGTCAGCTCTTCGAGCCGGCCGGAGAGGAGATGGCGCGAGAGGCGCTCGAACAGCGAGAGGATATCGCGCCGCATCAAGGGCTCGCCGCCGGTGATGCGCAGCTTGCGCGCGCCCCGCTCGATGAAGGCCGAGCAGAGCCGATCCAGCTCCTCGAGCGTCAGCAGGTCGCGACGGGGCAAAAATTGCATGTGCTCAGACATGCAGTAGACGCAGCGGAAATCGCAACGATCCGTCACCGAGACGCGCAGGTAGGAGACGGCCCGTCCGAACGGGTCGACGAGCGGCGCGGGGGCGGTCGGATCGAAGGCGATTTTCGGATGCGGATTCATACAGTCGACCGTCTGCGGCGTCTCGTCCGGCGTATAGGGTCCCTTATAGGGTTCAGCCTATATATTGACGGAACGGCCGCGCGTGAAGCCCCCGACCAGCGTCCGATCCTATTCGATCGGAAACTGGTCCGGCTTTTCGTCTAGAGCGAATTCTGGTCGCTCGAACGACACCGTTCGAGCGGAAAGCGCTCTCGAGGGCAGGCGGGGCGACGAGCGGATCGGGAGAGGGACATGGCTGACGCCGATATTTGGCCGAGCGAGCTACGCCTCATGGACGAGGGGCGCAAGCTCAGGGTGAGCTTCGAGAATGGGACGAGCTATGATCTTTCGGCCGAGCATCTGAGGGTGCGCAGCCCCTCGGCCGAAGTGCAGGGCCATTCGCCGGAGGAGCGCAAGACGGTGGGCGGCAAGCGCAACGTGGCCATCATCGGCGTGGCGCCGGTCGGCCATTACGCCGTGCGGCTCGATTTCGACGATCTGCACAATACGGGCATCTATACCTGGGCCTATCTGCACGAGCTCGGCGCCGGCGGCGCGGCGGATTTCGCCGCCTATGAGCAGGAGCTCGCGGAAAAGGGCCTCGACCGCGATCATCCGGGCGAGCGTTGAAAAAGCGCGCCGGGCCTGCGCCCGGCGCGCGATCTCGACGACGACGATGTGGATCAGCGCGTCACGATGACCCGCGCGCCCACGCGCACGCGCTCGTAGAGGTCGACGACATCCTCATTGGTCATGCGAATGCAGCCGGAAGAAACGGCCTGGCCGATGGTCTCGGGCTCGTTGGAGCCGTGAATGCGGTAGAGCGAGCCGCCGAGATACATGGCGCGCGCGCCGAGCGGATTGGCGAGCCCGCCCTGCATGTGCCGAGGCAGATCGGGACGGCGGCGGAGCATTTGCGGCGGCGGCGTCCAGTCCGGCCATTCGCGCTTGCTGGAGACATAGCGCGTGCCCGTCCATTCGAAGCCCGGCCGGCCGACGCCGACGCCATAGCGGATCGCCTGATTATTGCCGAGCACGTAATAGAGCCGGCGTTCATTGGTGGAGACGATGATGGTGCCGGGCGAATAGCCGCCGGGATAGGACACGATCTCGCGGGCGACTGCTGTCGCCTGCGGCCGGCCCTCGGCCATCTGTCCGCGCGGACTCAAATCGAACAATCCGGCCAAGCCCCCTGTTTCGTACGCAGACCCGGCCGAGCAACTCATAAATAAAATGCACAGAGCAACTGCGATACGCCGCATGAGCTTCCCCCCATTCGCCTAAAGTGACGACAATCCTCCAGCCGCGGTCGCCGGAGCGGCCGCGGGACGAGGCCGGATGTTGCGTCCGGCGCCGTTTCTTCGCACGCCTTCGCTCGATGCGAAAGCGCGCGGAATGATCTTAAAAATTTCGATGCGTCGCGTTGCGTGTCGCGCTTGTCGGTCCGTCGGCGCGCCGGCCCGCGGCGCGCCTCGGCCGATGTTTCGAGGCTCAGCGGCCGCCGCGGCGGCGGCGCTGCTGACCGAGGCCCATTTGCTTGGCGAGCGTGGAGCGCGCCTTGGCGTAATTGGGCGCGACCATCGGATAATCGGCCGCGAGACCCCATTTCTCGCGATACTCTTCCGGCGACAGACCGTATTGCGTGCGCAAATGGCGCTTGAGCGACTTGAATTTCTTGCCGTCTTCCAGGCAGACGATGTAATCGTTGGTCACCGACTTGCGCACCGAGACGGCGGGCTTCGGCGCTTCGACCGGCTCGGCGACCACGCCGGAGCCGACACGCATGAGCGCGCCATAGACTTCATTGATGAGGCCCGGGAGATCGCCGGCAGGCACCGAGTTATTGCTCACATAGGCGGAAACGATGTCGGCCGCGAGTTCGATGTTGTTCGTCGATGTCATCTCTATCACTCTTCACTTTCTCGTTTCGGCGCCGGTAATCCTGACGGGGCGTCGCGGCCGGAGAGGCGAAGCTCGGCATACTCGGGAAGCGAGCAAGTCTGCGCCGTATCGACCGCAAAGACATTGCCGTGTATACATCAATGCTCTACCCCCCGCAACTAATTCCTAACGATGTTCCACTAAATCTGGGCATAAATATTTGCTGCGACTGCTACGTAGAACTACGGGCGGCAATCGAGCGGCCGCAGACGCTCAGATTTGACTTGAGCGGCTCGGGGCCTGCCGAACCCATGAAAGGAACCGGCGGCTCTTCCGCAGAAAAGCGGACCCGATTCATGTCCAGAGAGGAAGTCGAACGCCGCGCTCCGACGGAGATTACACTCGATCAACCGCCGGTGGATTCTTCGAACTCCACCTCGGCCCTCAGATTGTCCAGATCGCGGCCGATCGTCGCCACGGCCATTCTGCGATCGTGACAGAAATAGGTGACGACGCAGTCCCTATTCTGGAGACTGCCGGCGATCTCGATGCGATCCCAGGCGCGGGCGTGCCCGACATAGGAAATCGTCATGTCGTAATGGCGGCTCCAGAAGAAAGGCGCCGCCTCGAAACGCTCCTTGGCGTCGAGCATGTTGCGCGCCGCCGTCTGGCCCTGCCGCTCGGCGGTGACGAAATGCTCGATCCGGATCTTCTCGCCGCTGCGGCGATCCGGCCAGCGCGCGATGTCGCCCACGGCGAAGACGCCGGGCGCGCTGGTTTCGAGATACTCGTCGACGAGCACGCCGCGATCGATCGCAAGGCCGGCCTCTTCGGCGAGCGTCACGACCGGGCGAACGCCGATTCCGACGACGACGAGATCGGCTCCGATCTTCGTTCCGCTCGCGAGCGCGACATGATCCTCTCCGATCGAGGCGACGCTCTCGCCGAGATGGAAGACGACGCCCCGCGCTTCATGAACCACGCGCACGAGCCGTCCGACCTCTTCCCCGAGCGTTTTCTGCATGGGCGTCGCATCCGGCGCGACGACATGGATGTCGAGTCCGCGCTCGCGTAGCGCGGCCGCCGCCTCGAGGCCGATGAAGCTCGCTCCGATCACCGCGACGCGCGAGGCGCCCGCCGCCGCGGCGATGATCGCGCGACTGTCGGCGAGATTGCGCAGATAATGCACATGCGGCCGGTCGGCGCCCGGAATTTGCAGCCGAACCGGCTCCGCGCCCGTCGCGAGCAGGAGGGCGTCGTAGCGCAGCGGCTCGCCATGTTCGAGGCAGACGAGGCGAGCGTTGGGATCGATCGCGCGGGCGCGCGTCGCGAGCAGCAGCTCTATCCGGCGATCCTCGTAATAGCCGCGCGGGCGCAGCGGCAGCCATTCGTCCGGCGCGGAGCCCGCGAGATAGTCCTTCGACAGATTCGGCCGGTCATAAGGCGCCTCGGCGTCGGCTGTCAGGATCGTGAGCGAACCTGTATAGCCATCGTCCCGGAGCTCATGGGCGGCGGCGAGACCGGCCGGCCCGCCGCCAACGATCACAACGCGTCCGAGCCGCGGCGGGACGGGCGGGCGCTCGCGCTCGGCCGGCTCATCGATCTTCTCCATCGCGAACACATGACCGCCGCGCCTCTCGACGCGCCAGCAGGGAATGGGATCGAGCGCCGGCGCGCGCAAGGCCCTTCCGTCGCGCAGGCCGAAGCAGGCGTGATGCCAGGGGCAGCGGATCGTGTCGGCGACGACGAGGCCTTCCGCGAGCGGGCCCTGGTAATGGGTGCAGAGCGCGCCGACGATGAAGAATTCGCCGCCGCGGCGAATGAGCAGCGCCGGCTCCCTGCCCACGCGGCCGGAAACGACCGCGCCGTCCGCCACATCGGCGACAGCGACGCCGAGCGAGAAATCGGGCCCTCCGGCCGCCTCTGCGCCCTCGCCCATTTTCGCCTCGAAGGATGCGCCACGAGTTCCGCGCCTTCCGGCGCGGATAATGAGCGAAATATAGAGACCTGCGCTTCCCCGACAAGATCACGGCGGGCGAAACCTATCCCGCGCAACCCCGCAAGCCGCGCAAATGCCGCGCGACGATCGTCTCCGCCTCCTCGAGATCGGCGAAAAGCGCGCCTTCGAGGGAAGACAGCGCCGTCGAGGCGCCGCAAAACCGCTTGCATTCGCCTTCGGTCACGAGCAGGCCGACGGCGATGTGATCGACGAATACGAAATCGATATTGCTCGTCATGCGCTATCCTCGAGAGCCATCGGAGCGAATCCGAGTTCAATGCTAGGAGCGCCGTTCCATAAGTCAACAAGATTAGTGGAATATTGGAGGCCGTGACAGTGGGAGACCGCCCGCTATATGGCGCAACGAGCCATGAGCCCTGGCGTGAGATTCGAGGACCCGGCCATGGATGGAACCCTGATCCTGCGGTTGTTGTTTCTGCTGATCGTCGCCAATGGCGCGCCGATCATCGGCAAGCGGGCGCTGGGCGCGGCCTTCGCCCCCCCGATCGACGGCGGCGCGCGCTTTTTCGACGGAAGGCCGCTGTTCGGCGCGACGAAGACATGGCGCGGGCTGGCCCTCGCCGTGCTCGCGGCCGCGATCTGCGCGCCGCTGGTCGGACTGCCCGCTTCGCTCGGCGCGCGCCTCGGAGCCTTCGCGATGGCGGGCGATCTCTTCTCGAGCTTCGTCAAGCGGCGGCTCGGCCTGGCGGAGAGCAGCCGCGCGCCGGGCCTCGATCAGATACCGGAGGCGCTCGTCCCGCTTCTCGCCATCGCCTCTTCGGCGGCGCTCGGCGCGGCGGAGATCGTCGTCGTCACGGCCTTGTTCTTTTTCGGCTCGCAGGCGCTCTCGCGCCTCATGTTCGACCTGCGCGTGCGCGAGCGCCCGTTCTGACGCCGCGCCGAGCGGCGGCGTCAGGCGGTCCGCAGGCGATGCAGCGTGATCTCCGGCGGGCAGTTGAAGCGCACGGGCAGCACGGAGGAGCCGGCGCCGACCGACGTGTAGCCCTGCATGTCGTGATATCGCCACGCGCCGGCGCCGAAGGCGCGCGGCAGCACCGAATCGAGCGTGAGCGCGACGCCGCCCGGCAGGCAGATCTGTCCGCCATGGGTGTGGCCGGCGAGCAGCGCGTCGAAGCCCGCATGGGCCGCCTGACGATAAATCTCCGGCGTGTGCGACAAAAGAATGGAGAATTCGCCGTTGGGAATCCCCTCTCCGGCTTTCTCTATATTGTCGACGCGAAAGTAATGCGCATCGTCGATGCCGGCGACATGAATGCGCGCGCCCGCGCGGACGATCGTCTCCCGCTCGTTGAGCAACACGCGCATTCCCATCTGCTCGAGCCGCGGCGCCATCAAAATCGTGTCGTGATTGCCGAGCACGGCGAGGATCGGCGCGCGGATCGCCTCGCGCAGCTCCGCCATTGCGGCGAGCGTCGCCTCATACGGCCCATGCGTCGCGCCGCGATAATCGCCGGTCAGCACGCAGAGGTCACACGAAATATCGTCGACGAGCGTCCGCACGCGCGCCATCGCCTTGGGACACATATCGGCGTGCAGATCGCTCAAATGCAAAATGGCGAAGCCGTCGAAGGCATGCGGCAGCTTCGCGCTGACGAGGCTGTTCTCGCGCAGCACGACCTTCTCGGCGTTGGCGAGGCCGCGGCGGTAGAGTCCGACGGCGGTCAGCGCCGCGCGGACGAGCAGCGGCGAGGCCGCGAGATTCTCCGGATGGAAGAAATTGAGGCCCTGGCCGAAGACCTGCGCCTCATGGTCGCGCTCTATGCCGAGCCTTTGGCGCGCATGCAGCCGCCCGAGCCGCGCCTCCAGCGCTCGCATGATATCGTCCTCGTCGATCGGCTCGTTCGTCACGTCGCAGCGCTCCGCCCATGATCGAATATAAACGGCTGCGACAATTTGCCTATGCATCTTCGCGTCTTAAGAAAACGCTTGCGCTTTCAATCGCTTTTTCCGCAAGTTCGGCTCGCGTCGAAACACCCGGACGGCGGTCTTGCGCCAATCGCGCCCGATTGCTTTTTCCTTCGGCCCTCCTACGTCACAGGCGTCGTGCGAGCGCGACGACGCGCCGGCGCGCGCAGCGCCGGACGCCCCAATGCGGATATAGGAGGCGGAAATGGCGGAAGCGCAGACCCGAGTTCCTGTGAAAGAGTCGAAGGAGACGCTGCCGAGCAACGGCCTGTTCGATTGGCATCCTCTGGAGATATTGCGGCGGCAGATCGACCGCTTGTTCGAGGACGCGCCCTTCCCGAAAGGGACGACGCCCGATCTCGAGCCCTTCGGTCGCTTCGGCATCGGCTGGGCGGCGACGCCGGCCGTCGACCTCGTGGAGAAGGACAAGGAATATCAGATCACCGCCGAGCTTCCCGGTCTCGACGAGAAGAATGTCGAGGTGAAGCTCTCCAACGGCTCGCTCATCATCAGCGGCGAGAAGAAGGAGCAGCGCGAGGAGAAGGACAAGGGCTATTTCCTCTCCGAACGCCGCTACGGCTCGTTCCGTCGCGCCTTCCGCGTGCCGGAGAATGTCGAAGCCGACAAGATCGACGCGAGTTTCGCCAAAGGCGTGCTCACTGTGCGCCTGCCGAAATCGGCGACGGCGCAAAAGGCCGAGAAGAACATCGACATCAAGGCCGCATGAGCCGGCTCTAACGAGCTTCCTCTCCCGCCGCGCGCGGGAGAGGGCGCGAAACGGGCTTGCAAAGAAATGACGGGCCGATTTCGCCTCGCGACATTCAACATAGAGAATTTGGACTGGTCGCCCCGGACCCAGCAGGAATTCGAGCGGCGTCTCGCCGTATTGCGTCCGCAGCTCGCCGCGCTCGACGCCGACATTCTCTGCCTGCAGGAAGTGGACGCGCAGCGAGAGGCGGCCCATGCGCCGCGCCGCTTCGTCGCGCTCGACCGCCTCGTCGAGGGCGCCGCCTTCGAGCGATTTTTCCGCGCGACGACCGTGCGTCCGGGCGGCGACGCGCCGGCGGACATCCACAATCTCGCGATCCTCTCGCGCTGGCCGATCCTCGAGCGGCGCCAGCTCCATCACGACATCGTCGCGCCCTGGCGCTGGACGCCGCCCGCCGAGAAAGGCGTATCCGGGCGAGCGGTCGAGGTCGTCTTCGACCGCCCCATTCTCTACGCGCGCATCGCGCTTCCCGAAGGCGCGCCGCTGCATGTGCTCGATCTGCATCTGCGCGCGCCGCGCGCCGTGCCGCTGCCGGGCGAGCCGCATCCCAATTCGAGCCGCGCCTTTGCGGAAGGCCAATGGCTCGCCGCCCAAAAGCGCGAGGGACAGGCGCTCGAGGCGCGGCTCTTCGTGGAGCGGCTCTTCGACGAGGAGAGCGAGCCGCTGATCGCGGTCTGCGGCGATTTCAATTGCGACGCCTATGATGCGCCGGCGCGCATTCTATGGGGCGCGGATGAGCAAGACGCGCTCGCGCCGCGCCGCCTCGTCGCGCTCGGAAGCCGCGTCGAGGAGCGCGCCCGCTTCACCGTGATCCACGCCGGCAGACATACGCTCGTCGATCAGATATTGGCGTCGGCCGCGCTCGCGGCGCGATGCGAGGCGGTCGCGATCATGAACGAAGGCCTCGCCGACGAGGCGACGGCGCCGGACCCGATCCTCGGCTCCCTGCACGCGCCGCTCGTCGCGAGCTTTCGCTTCTGATACATTCGGCCGTCATCGCGAGCGAAGCGAAGCGATCCTTCAGTCGTGGGGCGGCCCCTGGATCGCGTCGTCGCTTGCTCCGCGCGATGACGACCCTGCGGAAAGCGAAGCGATCACGACTATTGCCGATCGTCCTCGAAGCCCTCGCAGCTCTCGTCGAATTCGTCGAGCCCCGCCTCGAGATAGCTCGCGAGCAGGGGAATGCCGATGAGATATTTCGACGTCGGCCCCTTGCGCCGCTCCTTCGCCTGAATGACGGCGGAATCCCAATCATCGGCGGTAAAATCGCCGCGCCCGACCCAGACGAGCGCCACCAGCTCGGCCTGCTCGTCGTCATCCATCGCCTCGATGAACTCGACCAGCTCGCGGCGATTGGGCGACCAGCCTTCTTCCGTGAGCACGCTCACGAATTTGTCGTCCGAGGGATTGGAGGCGTCGGGCTGCGCCCCCTCGTCCTCGGATTCGAGCTCTCGCGCTTTGACGATGACGAAACAAACCTTGTCCGTATTGATCTCCGGCATGGCTCATGTCCTCGAGAAGTGATCGACATCATATGGGGGGGAGACGCGCTCGATCACCCTCACCCCCGCGGCGCGCATCTGCGCGCGCGCGCGCTCTCCGCCCTCGAGCGTGACAGGACGCGTCGCCGCGCGGAGCACATGCGTCTCGAAGCCGAGCCGCGCGGCGTCGATCGCGCTCTCCTTCACGCAGAAATCCTCGGCGAGGCCGACGACGAAGATGCGATCTATGGCGCGACGGCGCAGCTCCTCGGCGAGACTCGTGCCGTCGAAATCGGAATATTGCTCGCGCTCCGGCCGCTTGGCCTTGGAGACGAAGAGCGCGCCGGGCGGCAGGCGAAGGTCCGGGTGCAGCTCCGCGCCCTTCGTCCCGCGCACGCAATGCTGCGGCCACTCGCCGCCCTGCGCGACGAAGCTGATATGGTCCGGCGGATGCCAGTCCCGCGAGACGACGATCTGCGTTCCGGATCTCTGCGCTTCGTCGACGAGGCCGTTGACGATGGGCAGGATCTCTTCCGCCAGCGGCACCGCGAGCTTACCGCCCGAAAAAAAGTCGAGCTGCAGATCGACGATCAGCAATGCGTCGGTCGGGCGCAGCCCTATCTTCTTTCCCGCCATCGCGACCCTCTCCTGCGAAGCCGCAACCCACGCCGACCGGTCCCGACATGCAGCCGGAGACGAACCGACAAACAATCGACCATCACTCGCTCGCCGAGAAGCTCGCGCGCCTCGGCGAACCTTCGGCCTATCGCCACGCGCCGGCGCGCGTCGACATCGTCGAGACACATATGTCCTATGTGTTCCTCGCGGGAGACCGCGCCTATAAAATGAAGAAGCCGGTGCGCTTCGCTTTTCTCGATTTTTCGACGATCGACGCGCGCGAGGCCGATTGCCGCGAGGAGCTTCGCCTCAACCGCAGGCTCGCGCCGCAGATCTATCTCGCCGTCGTCCCGCTCACGCTCGCGCCTTCGGGAGACATGTCCATCGGCGGCGAGGGCGAGATCGTCGAATGGCTCGTCGAGATGAGACGCCTGCCCGCCGAGCGCATGCTCGATCGGCTCATCGCCGACGGGAGCCTCACCGCGAAAAATATCGAGGCGCTCGCGGAGCGGCTCGGCGAATTCTACGCAGCCGCCGCGCGCTCCGCCATGTCCGCCCACGACTATGTCGCGCGTTTCTTCCGCGAGCATACGGAGACATGCCGCATCGTCACGATGCGCGATTTCGCGCTCGACCACGACCGTCCGCGCGCCCTGCTCGATCGCGTCGAGCGCCTGCTCGTCGCGCAGACGCCGGCGCTCGAGGCGCGCGTGCGCGAAAGGCGCATCGTCGACGGACATGGCGATCTGAGGCCGGAGCATATTTGCTTTTGCGCGCCGCTGGCGATTTTCGACTGTCTCGAATTCAACGCGCAATTGCGCCAAGTCGATCCATTCGACGAGCTCGCTTTTCTCGATCTCGAATGCGATTGTCTCGGCGCGCCACTGGCGGGCGCTGCGATCGTCGCGGCGACGGCGGAGCGGCTCGGCGAGGCGCCGCCGCGCCCGCTCTTCGCGCTCTATGGCGCCTGCCGCGCCCTGTTGCGCGCGCGTCTCGCGCTCGCGCATCTGCTCGATCCCGCGCCGCGCCGGAAAGACGAATGGGCGCCGCTCGCGCGCCGCTATCTCGCGCTCGCGGAGGCGCGTCTCGCGGACGCGGGCTGAGGCGCGGCGCGCGCGTGAGGCGCGGCGCGCGCGCGCCGCTCGCGCGCGAGGCGCGCCTCCACCTCGCGCTCATATCCGGCGAGTTCGACGCTGATCGTCACCGGATAGGGCGCGGCGCAGGGCGAAAGCCCCCGCACATCGGCCGGCAGCGCCGCCATGGCCGCGCGCGCATGTTCGCGAATGCGCGAAAGGCTCGGGCAGGGCTCCGATACCTCGCCTGCTCGCATCGCGGGCTCGAGCAGCGGAACGCCGGAATAGCGCTCGCCCTCGCGCGCCATCACGTCGCGCACGGCGACGCCGTCGTGGAACTGGCGGAATATCTGCTTGCGGCCGGGCAGGGTGCGCTTGCCGGGCGAGAGCTTCATGCGTCCTTCGCCGGCGAATTCGACGAGCTTGTAGGCGATGTCGAGCGCGGGCGCGTCGGTCGAGGCCGCCATTTCCGTGCCGACGCCGAAAGCGTCGATGGGCGCGCCGGAGGCGGCGAGGCGCTCGATGCGCGCCTCGTCGAGCCCGCCGCTCGCGACGATCTCCACTGCGCCGAGCCCGCTCTCGTCCAATATGCGCCGCGCCTGACGCGAGAGCGCGTCGAGATCGCCCGAGTCGAGCCTGATCGCGCGGACGTCGAATTGATCGCCCATCTCCTCGGCCAGCGCGGCCACTTCGCGCACGCCCTCCAGCGTGTCGTAAGTGTCGACGAGCAGCGTCGTGCCGGGAAAGATGCGCGCATAGGCTTCGAATGCGTCGGACTCGGACGGGCAGGCCTCGACGAAACTATGCGCCATGGTTCCGGCGACGGGAATGTCATGCGCTCGGCCGGCCGCGAGATCGGAGGTCGCGGCGACGCCGGCGATATAGAAGGCGCGCGCGCCTTTCACCGCCGCGTCGAAACCTTGCGCGCGCCGGGCGCCGAAATCGACGATGGCGCGTCCGCGCGCGGCGAAGACCATGCGCGCCGCCTTGGAGGCGAGAATCGTCTGCAGGCCGATCTGATTGAGAATCAGCGTCTCGACGATCTGCGCCTCGCCGATCGGCGCTTCGACTTCGAGAATGGGCTCATTGGCGAAGAAGGGCGTGCCCTCGGGCAGCGCGCGAATGTCGCCGGTGAAGCGAAAATGCGCGAGCCAATTGAGGAAATCCTCCGGAAATTGCCTAAGCGAAGCGAGATAGCGCAAATCGTCTTCCTCATAGCGAAAGGCCTTCAGCTCCTTCAGCAGATCGGCGAGGCCGCAGGCGAGCAGGAAATTGCGCGACGGCGGCAGGCGCCGCACGAAGAGGCCGAAGGCCGCGCGGCGCTCCGCCAGGCCGAGCTCGAAATAGGCGCGCAGCATGGCGATCTCATAGAGATCGACGAAGAGAGCAGATGTCGTCATGGCGCGCCTTTCGGACCAGTCTCGAGCAATTCGTCGATCGAGCCCGCGCCGTGCAGGCGAGCGATCGCCTCGGCGACGAGCGGCGCGACGCCGATGATGACGAGGCGCCCGCGCAGGCGCTCATGCGCATCGCTCGGCGCGACCGTGTCGGTGACGACGATCTCTTCGATCGGCGCCTCGCGCAGCGTCGTTTCCGCGTCGCGCGTGAAGAGGCCATGCGTCGCGGCGAGGAATATGCGCGTCGCGCCATGGGCGCGGCAGGCGCGCGCCGCGCGCGCCATCGTGCCGCCGCTGCTGATGAGATCGTCGAGAATGACGACGGCGCGGCCGGCGATGTCCCCGGCGAAGATCTCGCCGGTCACTTCGCCCATGCTGCGATGCTTGTCCATGAAGCCTTTCGCCACCGGCCGCGCGAGCATCGTCTCGAGCCGCTGGCGGAACAATTCGGCGCGCTTCTCGCCGCCGAGATCGGGCGAGACGACGGCGGCGGGCTCGGCGCCGAGCCGCTGCGCGAAATAGCGTGCGAACAGCGCCTGCGCGTCGAGCGCGACGCTCTCTATGCGAAAGGCGTTCTCGAAAGCCGCGATATTATGCGCGTCGACGGTGACGATGCGATCCGCGCCGACCGCTTCCAGAATTTGCGCGACATAGCGCGTCGCGACCGGATCCTGCGGCTTGGTGCGGCGATCCTTGCGCGCATAGCAGAGGTAGGGCGCGATGGCGGTGACGCGCGCGGCGCCGGCGTCGCGCAGCGCGCCGATGAAGAAGACGAGGCGCAAGAGCTTGTCCGCGCCGCTGTCGCCCGCTTCGCCCTCGAGGCTCGCGAGGACATAGGCGTCCTTGCCGCGCACGCCGACGAGCGGGCGGAGCTTTCGCTCGCCATCCTCGAAACGGCGCTCCTCATGCGGGGCGAGCGGAACGGCGAGCTCGCGCGCCACGCTTTCGCCGAGCGCAAGGCTCGAGCCGAGCGCGAAGAGGAGGATGCTCTCGTCGCCCTGCGGGCGCGCTTCGCGCGCAGGCGCGGGCGCTTCATAGCGTCGAATGTCGAGCGCGCCGAGCACGGCGCCGAGCGCGCCGTCGGCCAGCGCGAGGGGCGCGGCGAGAAGCTCGACGCCGGCGCGGTCGCGGCCTTTTTCGACGAGAGTGAATTCGACGAGCGCCGGCTCGCCGATCCGCAAGACCTCGTCGAAGAGGCGTCTGAGGCGCACCGCGCCGCGGCGATCGGGCGCCTCGCTCAAGCGCGCGCCCTCGGTCACGGCGCCGAGCAGCGGGGCGACCGCCTTGGCGCCGATGACAATCTCATAATCGCGCGCGTCAGGAACGGCGCGAAAGGCGAAGCCGCAATTGCGCAGATCGGCGACGACGTCGGCGAAAGTCGGCGCGACGCCGCGCCGCGACGCGAGCCAATGCTCGAGCGCATGTCTCGTTTGGGCGCCGATCGGCTGCGGCGCGAAATCGAGCCGCTCGAAGAGGCGCTTCAAGAAGGGCGGCGTCTCGGCCAGGGTCGTCATGGGCGCCTCTTCGAAGACGAGGAGATGGCCTTCAGCTCCGCTCGCGGTCCAATTTCTCGGCGAACCACTTCGCCGCCGCCGCGACGACCTGCTCCAGAGTTCCAGGCTCCTCGAACAAATGTGTCGCCCCCGGCGTCACGTCGAGGCGCGCGTCGGGCAGGCGGCGCAGCGCGATGCGATTGAGATTAAGGACTTCGAAATCGAGGCCGCCGACGATGAGCAATGTCGGCGCGCGAACGCGCGTGAGCGCATCGCCGGCGAGATCGGGCCGGCCGCCGCGCGAGACGATGGCGCGCACGCGTCGGGGCCGCTCCGCCGCCGCGACGAGCGCCGCCGCCGCGCCCGTGCTCGCGCCGAAGAGGCCGATCGGTAATTCGCCGAGCGCAGGCTCGGCCGCAGCCCAGTCGATCGCCTCGACGACGCGCCCGGCGAGCAGAGGAATGTCGAAGACATTGCGGCGATCCTGCGCCTCCTCTTCGGTCAGGAGATCCATCAGCAGCGTGGCGAGGCCTTTCTCGCGCAGCGCGGCGGCGACGAAGCCATTGCGCGGGCTGAAACGCGACGAGCCCGAGCCATGCGCGAAGATCACCAGCCCGCGCGCATCCTGCGGAATGGCGAGGGAGGCGCCGAGGCCGCGCGGGCCGACGGCGACCTCGAATTCTGCGACCGGCTCGGCCATGGCCTTTCCCGTAACGTCGCCGCGCTGCGCGCCCCCGCGCCCGCCCTATATCTAATCACCTCGCCGTCGTTAGGCGGCAAAAAATTCGCGTTGCGAGAAGGGAGGCTCGGCCATGCAGACGGCGCCGGAAATCGACTTCCAGGGCATGGAGGCTTCGCCGCAGGCGCAGGCGCGCATCTTGCGCCATATAGACGAGCTCGAGACGCGCTTTGGCCGCGTCACCGCCTGCCGCGTCGTCGTCAAGGCGCCGAGCGCGCGTCATCAGACCGGCGGGCAATATGAGATCAATATTCGCCTCGCCCTGCCGGACGGACGCGAGGCGATCGTCGAGCGCACGCCGCCGCAGGACGAGCGCTACCAGGATTTCGACTTCGCGCTCAACGACGCCTTCAAGCGCGCGCGGCGGCGGCTGCAGGATCAGGCGCGGCGCCTCGAGGGACATGTGAAGCAGCACGCCGAACCGGCGACCGGCGTGGTGCGGCGGCTGATGCGCGAGGACGGCTATGGATTTCTCGAAGGCGAGAACGGCCGTGAGCTCTATTTTCACCGCAATAGCGTCGAGGGGGGCGGGTTCGAGGCGCTCGAGCCCGGCGATCGCGTGCGCTATGCCGCCGAAGACGGCGAGGAAGGTCCGCAGGCGAGCGCTGTGCAGCCGCTCGGGGAGCGCGCGCCATCGTGAGCCCGCGCGCCTCGCATTCGCGGCGCGACCGCCTATATCGAGGGCGTCGCTATTGCGCGTCGGAGTTGGGGCGC
The DNA here is from genome assembly GCF_009811655.1 of Methylosinus sp. Ce-a6. GTDB lineage: Bacteria > Pseudomonadota > Alphaproteobacteria > Rhizobiales > Beijerinckiaceae > Methylosinus. The sequence goes on from NZ_BGJX01000002.1 coordinate 176,385, forward strand.
CATGCCTTTTCGTGACCGCGATGACGCCGGCCGCCGTCTCGCCGAGGCGCTCGTCGTCCATGCCGGCGAGCCTGCGGTCGTCTATGCGCTGCCGCGCGGCGGCGTTCCCGTCGCGGCGCATATCGCCGAGCGGCTGCACGCGCCGCTCGATCTCGTGCTCGTGCGCAAGATCGGCGTTCCCTATCAGCCCGAGCTCGCCATGGGCGCGCTCGCCGACGGCGGCGCTCCGATCATCATCCGCAACGAGGATGTGATCCAGGCGGCGGAAGTGACCGAGTCGGTCTTTCAGGCCGTCTGCGCGCGCGAGCGGGCGGAGATCGAGCGGCGGCGCAAGCTCTATCTCGGCGGCAGGGCGCGGCCCGATCCCGCGGGCAGGCTCGCCATCGTCGTGGACGACGGCGTCGCGACCGGGGCGACGACGCGGGCGGCGCTGCGCGCCGTCAGGAACCTGCGTCCGGCCAAGCTCATTCTCGCCGTCCCCGTCGCGCCGACCGACGCGCTGGAGCTATTGCGCGGGGAGACGGACGAGCTCATCTGTCTAGAGGATTATCGAAGTTTCGGCGCGATCGGTTTTTTCTACGAGGATTTTCGCCAGATCGACGACGACGAGGTGATCGCGATCCTCGATCGCTTCGCGCCGCGATCGTGACCGGAGGCTGCCATGCGCGTCGGCGCGCCCAAGGAAATCAAGGACAATGAATTTCGCGTGGCGCTGACGCCGGCCGGCGTCTATGAGCTCGCGCAGCGCGGCCATCTGGTGATGGTGGAGAGCGGCGCAGGCGTCGGAGCGGGCATGTCCGACGACGATTATCGGACCGCCGGCGCCGCGATCGTCGAAGGGCCGGAGCCGATCTTTTCCTCCGCCGATCTCGTCGTGAAGGTGAAGGAGCCGCAGGCCGAGGAGCGCGAGCGATTGCGGCCGGGACAGATCCTCTTCGCTTATCTGCATCTCGCCGCCGACCGTCGCCAAGCGCTGGACCTCATGCGCTCCGGCGCGATCTGCGTCGCCTATGAGACGGTGACGTCGCCATTCGGCGGCCTGCCGCTGCTCGCGCCCATGTCGGAGATCGCCGGGCGCCTCGCCCCGCAAGCAGGCGCGCGATGCCTGGAAAAATCCATGGGCGGGCGCGGCGTGCTGCTCTCCGGCGCGCCGGGCGTGCCGCCGGCCGAGGTGCTGATCCTGGGGGCGGGCGCGGTGGGAACGCAGGCGACGATGATCGCGCTCGGCATGGGCGCGAGCGTCACCGTCGCCGATCACGGCGCCGAGCCGTTGCGTCGCCTCTCCGCACGTTTCGGCAATGCGGCGCGCACGATCTTCTCGACGCCGACGGCCATCGCCGAGCTCGTCCGCCGCGCCGATCTCGTCATCGGCGCCGCGCTCATTCCGGGCGCCGCCGCGCCCAAGCTCGTCAGCCGCGGCATGGTCGCCGGCATGAAGCCGGGCTCGGTCATCGTCGATGTGGCGATCGATCAAGGCGGCTGCTGCGAGACGTCGCATCCGACGACGCATAGCGATCCGACCTATGTCGTCGACAGCGTCGTTCATTATTGCGTGACCAATATGCCGGGCGCCGTGCCGCGCACCTCCACATTCGCGCTCGCCAGCGCGATTCTGCCTTTCGTGCTGGCGCTCGCCGACAAAGGGCTCGGCGCGTTGCGGGAGGATCCGCATCTTGCCGCCGGCCTCACGGTCGCGCGCGGGGAGATCGTCAACGCATCCGTCGCCACGGCGCTCGGCCTTCCCGTTGCGCCGGCGGAGAGGGCCTCGAGAGTTTGAACAAGCGAGAAGGAGCGCGCCCATGCGCCTGCAATCGACCGCCTTCGCCGAGGGAGCGGAAATTCCTCGGAAATATACATGCGACGGCGAGAATGTATCGCCGCCATTGCAATGGAGCGGCGCGCCGGCGCAGACGAAGAGCTTCGCTCTGCTCTGCGACGATCCAGACGCGCCGGCGGGCGTCTGGCGCCACTGGGCGGTCTATGATCTCTCGCCCGACGGCTCGGGACTGCCCGAGGGCGCGGGACGGCCCGGGCCGCAACGCGGCTTCTCGCAGGGGATCAACGATTTCGATCGCTCGGGCTATGGCGGGCCATGCCCGCCGCCGCGCCATGGCGTCCACCACTATCGGTTCCGCCTGCTGGCGCTGTCGACCTCGACGCTCGCCGTCCCGCGCAAGGAGCCGACCTGCCTCGAGGTGGAGCGCGCCGCGACCGACGTTAGGCTCGAGGAGACCATCCTCGTCGGGACCTATCGGCGCTGATCCCCGGCTTTTGTCTCGACGCGTTTCCAACGCCGAACCGGCGTCCACTTCGGCTGGAAACGCTCTCGGCTTTTGTCTCGACGCGTTTCCAACGCCGAACCGGCGTCCACTTCGGCTGGAAACGCTTTCGCCGCGCCGCAAGCGCCGCTCGATCGGCGGCGCTCTTCGCCGCCGGAGAACGCCGGCTGCTACTTCTCGCCTTTTTCTTTCTTGTCGCCCTTCGCCTCGCTCGGCGTGAAGACGCTGCGCACCCGCTGGCCGGGCTTTTCGAGCACGGTCGCCTGGCCGGTCGCGGTGTCGTAGACGAGCTTCTCGCCCTTCACGACGCTGTCGCCCTGTGTGAGCGTCACATTGCCGACGAGATAGACCTTGCTCTCGCCGCGGTCGTAGCTCGCGCGGTCGCCGGCGCCGATCTGATCCTTGGAGACGAGCGTCACCGGCCCTTCGGCGTCGATGTGGCGGACGCGATCGCTGCCGCCATTGCTCTCCTGGGCCTGCTGGCCCTTGTCGAGGAAGAGGATGAGGCGCGAGGCCTTCAGAGTCGAAGGCCCGTTCACCACGACGACGCCGCCGGAATAGACGAGCTTCTGCTCTTTGTCGAAATAATCGAGCTTGCCGGCGTCTATGTCGATGGGGTCCTTGGCGCTCGCGCCGGGGAGCACGCCGCCGGAGCGCCCTTTGGCGGCGAGCGGCGCGACGGCCAGAGCCGCGGCCAGAGCGAGAGAAACGCCGAGGAAAGAGCGATGAGAGAGTTTCATTGAGGCGATCCTTGCGCCGCGCCGGCCTTCTCGTCGTCGTCGCCGGGCAGCGTCGTATGCACCGCGCCGGAAAAAGTCGCGCGCCGCTCGTTCTGCGAGAATTCGACCGATTGCGCCGTCACCACCGATCTGTCCAGCGTCAGCCTGGTCGCATGATCCGAGGTGACGATATTGCCACGAAAATCGATCGCCGCCGCCTCGGTGCGCAGATCATAATGCTTGCCGTCATAGACATGGGCGCCGCCCGAGAGATCGGCGCGATCGTTCTTGGCGTCATAGACGCCTTTTTCCGCCGTCAGCACGACATTCGACTCATTGTCGCTCTGGATATGCACCTCGAGCTGCTCGAGCTCGAACACATCGGGCTTGGCGATATCCTGTATGCCGACGCGGGCGCGCAGCTCATAGGGGCGGCCGTCCTTGCGATAGCCGACGAGCTTGGGGGTCTCTATGGTGATGCGCGTGCCTTGCATGGCGATGCGCGCGAAGCGCAGATCGGCCGGCAGGAAGCGCAGGGAATGCAAGGCGACGCCGATCGCCACGGTAGCGAGTATCGCCCCGCTGCCCCACAGCAGCCAGCGCCGCAGCCGGGCGACGCGCAAGGAATGGCGCCGGGCCTGCGGAATCGCGACGCGGCGCGGCGTGAAGATGGAGGCGAGCCGATCGCGTCTATCGCTCGGCGGCGAGGCGTCGTTCATCCGGTCCCTGCTCGAGAACGCCCGCGAGATAACGCCGGCCGAATGGCGAATTCGTGGCGTCATATCGTTTCCGTGTGATCGCTTCGCTCGAAGAAGCGAGATCGCCCCGTCCGTCATTGCGAGCGAAGCGAAGCAATCCAGCGCCGTGGGGCGGCTGAAGGATTGCTTCGTCGCTCCGCTCCTCGCAATGACGACCATGCGGAACGCGAAGCATTCACGCGGAAACCCTATCACTCATGCGAGAAAATATCGGTCTCCGGCCAGCCCGCGAGATCGAGCCTCGCCCGCGTCGGCAGGAACTCGAAGCAGCGGGCGGCGAGATCGGCGCGGCCCTCGCGGACGAGCATGGCGTCGAGCTTCTCGCGCAGCGCATGGAGATAGAGCACGTCGGAGGCCGCATAGGCGAGCTGTGCGTCGGAGAGCGTCGCCGCGCCCCAATCGGAGGACTGCTGCTGCTTGGAGATTTCGACGCCGAGCAGTTCCCGCACGATATCCTTCAGGCCGTGCCGGTCGGTATAGGTGCGGGCGAGCTTGGAGGCGATCTTGGTGCAATAGACGGGCTCGGCCGTCACGCCGAAGGTCTTGGCCAGAATGGCGATGTCGAAGCGCCCGAAATGGAAGAGCTTCAGCACTTTCGGATCGGCGAGGAGGCGCGTCAGATTGGGCGCCTGCGTCTGGCCGGGCGCGATGCGCACGAGATCGGCGTCGCCGTCGCCGGAGGAGAGCTGGACGAGGCAGAGCCGGTCGCGATGCGGATTGAGGCCGAGCGTTTCCGTATCGATGGCGACGACCGCGCCGAGATCGGCGCCGTCCGGCAGATCGCCGGCATGCAGGCGGATGGTCATGGGGTTTCTGATTCGCTTTCGTCGTGGTGAGCGACCTTTAGCCGATTTGCGGGGGCTTTGTCGAAAAGGGCCAGGCGGTCAGGCCGCGAGCCATGCGGGATCGACCCGCAACGCCTCGGCGATGAGCGCGAGCGTTTCCGGCGTTCCCTTGCGGCGGCCGGATTCGAGATCGCTGATATAGCCCTGTCCGAGATTGGTCAGACGAGCGAGTTGCTGCTGAGTCATGTCGCGCCAATTGCGCAGCGCCTCCAAGAGACTGTCGCCGCGCAGCAGGGCGGCGCCGACCTCCGGCGGGAGGCGCGCGTCATGTCCGGCCGCGAGTTCCGCCTCGCGTTCGTCATAGATGACGACATCCGCCGCATCTTCCTCCGCCTCGGCCGCGATCAGCCGCATGGCGGCGACAATATCGCTCCCGCACTCGCTCCGGCAAGCCATGATATCGCCCTACGGCGCGTTCCAATAGCCGAACGGCCGCTTCGACAATTCCGAGTTGAAATAACGCGGATCGTCGGAGACCTCGCGGCCGAGCCAGCCGGGGCGGTCGAAGACCTCCTCCTCCGAGCCGAGCTCGATCTCGGCCAGGATCAGCCCGCCATTCTGGCCCTGGAACACGTCGACGGTCCAGATGTGGCCGCCGAACGTCTCCTCATAGCGCGTCTTCTCGATGAGCGGCCGCTCGCAGAGCCGATCGAGCATGACCTCGGCGTCCTCCACGGGAATGGGATATTCGAATTCGAAGCGCGAGACGTTGGAGGCGCGGCCCTTGATCGTCAAAAAGGCGGCGCCGCCGGCGATGCGCACGCGCACCACGCGCTCCTCGGCGCGGGAGAGATAGCCCTGGCGATAGGCGACGCCGTCGTCGCGCGGCCGCCAGAGCTCGCGCTGGACCAGAAATTTCCGCTCGATCTCGACGCCCATTGTCGTCCTCCTCGCATCAGGTCGCGAGCGCCGCGGCGCGTTCGACGCCTTTGGGAAAATTCACGTTGAGGCGCGGATCGGCGTCGAGCGCGCGCAGCGCCTCGGCGAGGCGCTCCTCGTCCTCGCACTCGAGCGCGACGCTCTCGATCGGCGTCGGGCCGATCCGCAGCCGCACGAACTCCGCCGCGCAGTCGCGAAAGGCGAAGCACGTTCGCGACTTGCGCACCGCCACGGGCCGCAGCGCCGGGCATGGCGCGACGATCCCGCCGAGAAAGCGCGCCTCGTCGTAGGAGGCGCCGTCGAGCGGGCGATGGAGAGGAAGCGCCATGGCGGCGGCGGCCTCGGCGATGCGCGCCGCCGGCAGCGGAAATGAGCCTCGAAAGGCCGGCGTCCAAAGCTCGAGGCCGTCGTCGACGCGCAGCAGGCGCTTCACCTCGAGCGCGCCGTCGCGAATCTTCGCCGAATGCGGGGTCGTCGAATTCAAGAGATAGATTTCGTCGCTGCGGCGGGGCGGGCTCGTCGGCCAGCCGAGCCTCGCCTCCAGCGCCGCGAGATCGGCGCCGAAGACGCGCCATTCCCAGCGCGGCGCGGGGGTGGCGGCCGCGCCCATGCTCACCCCTTCACGCAAATGAGCGGCCGCAGGAATGCGACCTTTTTCGCGAGGCCGGCGGCCTCGGCGCAGTCGACGACGGCGCCGACATCCTTATAGGCGGCCGGCGCTTCCTCGGCGACGCCGCGCAGCGACGGGCTCTCGACGATGACGCCCTCGGCCCGCAGCCGATCGACGATCTGCCGGCCGCCGAAGGCGCGCGTCGCCGCATGGCGGCTCATGCGCCGGCCGGCGCCATGGCAAGCGGAGGAGAAGGATTTCGCTTCGCTCGTCGCCGCGCCGGCCAGAACATAGGAGCCTGTCCCCATGCTGCCGCCGATCAGCACCGGCTGGCCGGCCGCCGCGAGCGCCGCCGGAAGGCCCGGCGCGCCCGGCCCCAGAGCGCGCGTCGCGCCTTTGCGATGCACGAACAATTCCCGCATCTTCCCGTCGACCTCGTGCGGCTCCGGCTTACAGGTGTTGTGCGACACGTCGAACATCAGCGGCAACTCGGCTTCGGGAAAGAAGCGGGCGAAGATTTCGCGCGTCAGATGGCCGATGATCTGGCGATTGGCGAGTGCGCAATTTATCGCCGCGCGCATCGCGCCGAGATAGCGGCGGCCGAGCTCCGATCGGATCGGCGCGCAGGCGAGCTCGCGGTCGGGCAGCTCGATCCCGTGAGAATCGGCGGCCAGAACCATCTCGCGCAAATATTCCGTGCCGATCTGATGGCCGAGCCCGCGCGAGCCGCAATGGATGGCGAGACAGCATTCGCCGGGCCGCAAGCCGAAGACCGCGGCCTTTTCCGCGTCGAAAATCTCGGCGACCTCCTGCACTTCGAGATAGTGGTTGCCGGAACCGAGCGTGCCCATCTCGCGGCGCTGGCGCTTCTTGGCCTGATCGGAGACGGCGGCCGGCTCCGCGCCTTCGACGCGGCCGCCCTCCTCTATGCGCTCCAGATCCTCTGGGCGTCCGAAGCCCTGCGCGAGCGCCCATTGCGCGCCGCCCGCGAGCATTTCGTCCATCTCCTCGGGCGCGAGCGCGAATGTCCCCGTCGAGCCGACGCCGGCGGGAATATGGGCGTAGAGCGCGTCGGCGAGCTGCTGCTGAACGGCGACGATCCTCGCCCGGGAGAGGCCGGTCGGATGCAGGCGGACGCCGCAGGACACGTCGAAGCCGACGCCGCCGGCCGAGACCACTCCGCCCGCCTCCGGATCGAATGCGGCGACGCCGCCGATCGGAAAGCCATAGCCCCAATGCGCGTCCGGCATGGCGTAGGAGGCGCGCACGATTCCAGGGAGCTTCGCCACATTGGCGACCTGCTCGAAGACCTTGTCGTCCATCTCGGCGAGGAGCGCCTCGGTCGCGAAGACGATTCCCGGCGCGCGCATCGCCCCGCGAGGCGCGATACGCCATTCCATGTCCGAGATTTTTTCGAAACGCGACACATCCATCGTCTTTGCGTCCCTCGCGCCGTCGTCGCGACATTTAGCGCAGGGCCGGCGAAAGAGGATGCGGAGCGCGACAAGATCGCGGCGCGGAGGCGTCGTCGCTCGGTTTACGACGAGGAGGGGCGGGACGCGAGCCGAAGCCGGAAGGGTTTAAGCTCGGCCTCGGCGGAGCGCATCTCGCCGATCGCCTGCCGACTCGGATGACGGGCGCCCGAGAGAGAAGTGGCGCGTATGAGATGACTGGTGCCCAGGAGAGGACTCGAACCTCCACGGCTTTCACCACTGGTACCTGAAACCAGCGCGTCTACCAATTCCGCCACCTGGGCCCGGCGCTCTCTTACGAGGCGGATGCGCGGCTTGTCAATGGCGGAACGTCACGCCGCTGTCACGTCTCGCTCACGCTTGCCGGCGCATTCCCTTTCCGGCCAAATCGCGCTAGAGCATCCGCCGGAAACGGGGCGATTTCCTCTGGCGCCCCGGCAATTCGACCTTAATTCGGCGTGGGGCGAAGAATGAGCGCAGATGTGAACGAGACCGGGCGGCTCGTGACGGTGTTCGGCGGGTCGGGATTCATCGGGCGCCATGTGGTGGCGGCGCTCGCGCGGGACGGATGGCGCGTGCGCGTCGCCTGCCGCCGGCCGGACCTCGCCTTCTTCCTGCAACCGCTGGGCAAGGTCGGGCAGATCTTCCCCGTGCAGGCCAATCTGCGCAATCCGGCTTCTGTCGCCGCCGCCGTGCGCGGGGCCGAGGCCGTCGTCAATCTGGTCGGCGTGCTGGCCGAGGGCGGCAAGCAGAAATTCTCGAGCCTCCATGCGCAAGGCGCGAAGGCCGTCGCCGAGGCCGCCGTCGCGGCGGGCGCGAAGCATCTCGTCCATATCTCGGCCATCGGCGCGGATAAGAATTCCCGTTCCGTCTACGCCCGCACCAAGGCGGAGGGCGAGGAGGCGATTCGCGCCGCTTTCCCCGGCGCGGTGATCTTGCGCCCCTCCGTCGTCTTCGGCCCGGAGGATCAGCTCTTCAACCGTTTCGCGGCGATCGCGCGCTATCTGCCGGTCGAGCCCATCATCGGCGAGGCGACCCGCTTCCAGCCGGTCTATGTGGGCGATGTGGCGCGCGCCGTGGCGCTCGCAGTCGACGGCCGCGCAAAGGCCGGCGCGACCTATGAGCTCGGCGGCCCGGAGGTGAGGACCTTCCGCGAGATCGTCGAATATGCGCTGAAAGTCGCCGAGCGCGACGTCAAGATTCTGCCGCTCTCCTTCGCGACCGGGGCGCTCGTCGCGCGCGTCACGCAGACGCTGCACGGGCTGACGCTCGGCCTCTTCCCGAGCCTGCTGACGACGACCGTCGATCAGGTGGAGATGCTGCGCCATGACAATGTCGTCTCCGCCGAGGCCAAGGCGGCCGGGCTGACGCTGGAGGGGCTGGGCGTCACGCCGACGGCGATCGAGGCGATCGTCCCCTCCTATCTCTACCGCTTCCGCAAGACCGGCCAGTATCAGGCGCAGCGGCTCGCCTGAGCCGCGCCGCCGTCAGCGCGCCCGCGCTTCGGAGTCTTTCCATGGTTCATTGAAGCACGGAAAGACTCTCGGCTTTTGTTTTGACGCGCTTCCGGACGCCGAACCGGCGTCCACTTCGGCTGGAAACGCTCTTGGCTTTTGTTTTGACGCGTTTCCGGACGCCGAACGCGTCAAGCGCGGGCCGGCGGGACGGCCAGCATCCTGTGCATACGCACCATGAAGGCGACGCCGAACAGCGGGGTGAACAGATTGAGCCCCGGCACGGCGACGAAGCCGGCGATGAACAGGCCCGCGAGAAACAGCGTCGTCGCATGGCGGCGGGTCAATTCGCGGGCTTCCGCGAGCGAGCGATAACGCGTCGCCGCGAAGGCGAAATATTCCCGGCCGAACAAATAGGCGTTGGCGAGCACGAAGACGATGGCGTTGACGCCCGGCACGAGCAGCAACAAAAGCGCGACGAGATTGACGCCCGCCGAGACCAGCGCGAAGCGCAGCGCCATGACCATCGCCTGACCGGCCGGCAGCGGGCGGCCGCGCGGCCCGTGCGGATCGATCCCCGTTTCGACGATATCTGCGAGATCGTCGAGGAAAAATCCGGCGACGAGAACGGAGATCGGCGCGATGAGAAAGGCGAGGCCGAGGACGAGCCCGGCGCCGGTCGCGAAGGAAACGATCGTCCGCACCCAATAATTGTCGGCGGTGAGAAAGGAGAGCGCCAGCCGGTCGAGCCCCGCCCAGGCGAGCGCCAGCAGGACGAATGTCAGGCCGAGGCTCTTGAGCAGGACATTGCGGAAGGGCGGCGAGAAGATTTGACGGACGGCGTCCAGGGCGGCTTGCAGCATGAGGGCTCCGAGGCGAAAGTCGCCGTCAACATGGGGGGATGCGGCCGCGGGCGCAAGCCGCGCTGGTCGCGCGCGAAGATGCGAGGCGGCGGCGCAGGCGGGCGCCGTCGGGGAATTTGTGCTAGGGGCACGGGCGGCCCGGATTCGAAAGGCGAGGTCTCGGCATTGATTGGACGACATTGGTTCAGACGGCGCCCCCGCTCCGAGGAGGTTCCGATCTCCGATCTGTTTTCGGGCGAGGAGACGCGCGCGCCGTCCTTTCAGAACGCCGTCGACGCGATTCCGGGCTGGAACTGTCATTTTCCAGTCGAATACGGCCTCACCGCCGGCCGGCTGCCGGCCTTTCACGATCCGCGCATCACCTGGGCCATCGAGCGCTACGGCGATCTCACCGGTCGCAAGGCGCTGGAGCTCGGCCCGCTGGAGGCGGCGCACACCTATATGCTGGCGAGCGCGGGCGCGCATGTGGACGCGGTGGAGGCGAACCGGCTCGCCTTTTTGAAGTGTCTGGTGACGCGGGAAATTCTCGATTTTCCCAACACCCGCTTCTATCTCGGCGATTTCGTGCAATGGCTCGAGCAGACCGACGAGCGCTATGATCTCATCGTCGCGAGCGGCGTGCTCTATCACATGCGCGAGCCCTTGCGGCTGCTGCGCGCCATGTCGGAACGCGCCGATGCGATCTATCTGTGGACGGTCATGGTCGAGGACGACAGCCTCGAACACAGTTCGGTCGAGCGATTCGAGGGCATGGACGTGCGTCTCTATAGGCGCGGCTATGGCGATCGCAGCGTCGCCTTTTGCGGAGGCGCGATGGATTTCCCCAATTGGATGCACAAGGACGATATTCTCGCCGTGCTCCGGGCGCTCGGCTATTGCGAGATCGCGGTGCACGCCGACGACCCCGGACGCGCAGTCAATGTCCTTCCGACCTTTTCCGTATTCGCCAGACGAAGCCGCGCCGCCGGCTGAGACGGCCAGAGATTTCGTCGCCTGATCCGACAGGCGCGCGCTCGAGCCAAAAACGCGCGAGCGGGCGTCTCTTCACAGAGGAATGGTATGAGCATTCAGGACAACGCCAAGCGGCTCCCCATCGGCAGACGCATCTTGCGCGCGCTTCGCTCCCTCGTCGGGTTGAAGAACGAGCCGCTCCCGGTCGAACACGTCAAGCTCAACCGCAGTCAATACAAGACCATCTGGAACTCCGTCTCGGTCTCCGAAAACGACGCGAAAATGGCCGTCAGCGGCTATATCGACGAAGATCTGTATCGGCAGATGGGCGAGGGCACGCGCGACATGCTCACCTCCTTCGTGGGCGTCGGGCCGGACGATGTGGTGCTGGAGATCGGCGCCGGCGTCGGCCGCGTCGGCGCGGCCCTCGCGCCGATCTGCAAGGAATGGATCGGCGTCGACGTCGCCGAGAACATGCTCGGCCATATTCGCCAGCGGCTCGCTTCTTTCGACAATGTGCGCACCGTGGCGAGCAGCGGCTTCGACCTCTCCGCCGTGCCGGACGCCTCCGTCGACGTCGTCTACAGCACGGTCGTCTTCATGCATCTCGAGGAGTGGGATCGCTACAGCTATATCAAGGAAGGCTTCCGCATTCTGCGGCCGGGCGGACGCATGCTCGTCGACAATGTCGACATCACCTCCGATCTCGGCTGGAAATTCTTCGAGGAGCATTGCGCGGTGCCGCCGCTTGAGCGGCCGGCGCAGATCAGCAAGACCTCGACGCCGCAGGAGCTCGAGACCTATTTTACGCGCGCCGGCTATGAGGCGATCGAGCAGGTGCGCGCCGGCCTGTGGATCATCACCTATGGCCGCAAGCCCGCCGCTCCCGCGCCCGCCGAGGAAGCCGCGGCGCCGGCCGAAGAGGCCCCCGCCGCCTCCTGACGGCGCGAATATTGCTTTCATGCCGCCCGAAGGCGGGAGAGTGAGGGGTGAGATGGTGAGTGGCGAGTAGACGGCCCAGCCAAATCTACTCGCCACTCACCATCTCACGACCCACCCCTCTAAAGCACGGGCGGCATGAAGACGTTTCTCGACTGGTCGGCGTACGACACTTACGGCATCGGCGACGCCTATTCCGGCATTCCGGCGACGGGCGGCAATTACGCCAAGGCGGTGGCCGTTTGCATGCACAGCCGCGACTGTCAGAAGTCCGGCAAGGGCGTGATGTGCCCGAGCTATCGCGTCACCGGCGAGGTCAAGCATTCCACAGAGGCGCGCGTCGCCGCCTTCAAGGCCGCGCTCAATGACGGGTCCGACGAGCGCGCCTTCGCCGATCCGCGCCTCGACGAGGCGATGGACCTCTGCGTCTCCTGCAAGGCCTGCAAGAAGGAATGTCCCAGCGCCGTCGATATGACGCTGATCAAGACCGAATATCTCGCCCAGCGACACGAGATCGTCGGCGTGCCGAAGCGCCTGCGCCTCTTCGGCGGCGTTCCGGAATGGACGGGGCGCCATCGCGCGCTGCTGCGCTTCGCCATTCGGCTGCGCAATCGCTCGGGCTTTCTGTCCAAGCTCGCCGAAAAGTGGCTCGGGATCACGGCCCGCCGCCCCATTCCGGAGCCCGCTCCCGCGGCCTTCGCGCGTTCCGCCCCGACGGCCGGCGCCGGCGCGCGCGGCGAGGTGATTCTCTTCGTCGACACTTTCTGTCATCACTTCGATCCGCATGTCGCGGAGGCCGCCGTCGAGGTGCTGGAGCGCGCCGGGTATGGCGTGCGCATCGCCAAGCCCGCGCCGACCGATTCCGAGCCCGACCGGCCGCTCTGCTGCGGCCGCACTTATCTCACCACCGGCATGGTGAAGAAGGCGCGCGGCGAGGCGGAGCGCGTGCTCGCCGCCTTCCGCGACGAGATCGCCGCCAAGACGCCGATCATCGGCCTCGAGCCCTCCTGCCTGTTGTCGCTGCGCGACGAGCTCTACAGCCTCGGGCTCGGGCCGGAAGTCGGCGATCTCGGCAAGCAGCTCTATCTGCTCGAGGAATTCCTCGCCCGCGAATATCAGAACAACGGCCTGCGCCTTTCGCTGAAGCCGCTCGACCTGCCCAAGGCGCTGGTGCATGGCCATTGCCATCAGAAAGCCTTCGGCGCGATGAAGGCGACGAAAAAAGTGCTGGGCTGGATTCCGGGCTTCTCCTTCGACATTATCGAGACGAGCTGCTGCGGCATGGCCGGCAGCTTCGGCCTCGAGGCCGAGCATTACGAGACCTCGATGAAAATGGCCGATCTCTCGCTGCTGCCCGCCGTGCGCGGCTCCGCGCCGGAAACGCCGCTCATCGCCAATGGCTTCTCCTGCCGCCATCAGATCGAGCATGGCAGCGGCCGCAGGGCGCGCCATATCGCGCTGGTGCTCCGGGACGCGCTGGCGGCGCGTTGAGAGGGCGAGCCTGAAGGCTCGCCTCGCACGCAACCGTCCTGGCTTTGTCGGCTATCGGACAGTTTTGAACGTCGCCGTCTCAGCGCTCGCCCGCGCCCCGCTGGGAAAGCTCCTCCATCAGCGCCGACACCGTGTCGAGCAGGCGGATCGCGCCCGGCAGGCGCGAATGGGCGTTCTGCTGCGCTTCGCCCTCGGGATCGAGGCCGCGCCACCAGTCGATGAAACGGCCGATCAGCGCGCGCCCGGGGATTTCCGCGAAAGCGACGCCCGGAAAAGCGTCGAGGCCGAAGGCCGCCTCGAACTCCCGCAGACAGGCTTCGACATAGCGAGCGTCGGTCGCATTGAGCGCGAAAGGCCGCTCCGGCGCGCGACGGACCATGCGGACCTCGCTCAACTCAGGAATATAGTCCTTTATCACCGGCCCGGCTCCATCGCGCCGAAAGAGGCGCGAAAGATCCGAAATCAATTGCGGCGCCAGATCGCGGCGCTTAAAGTCTTTCCGTGTTTCATTGAAACACGGAAAGACTCTAGGCTTTTGTTTTGACGCGTTTCCGACGCCGAATCGGCGTCCACTTCGGCTGGAAACGCTCTAGTGCTCGCCGCATGGCGCGTCGCTTGCATTTTTGAAGAGCGATGACGACCACAACGACCGATGCGGCCGAAGCCGCCCCGCCGACCAGCGAGAGAGGCCCGGTTCCGCCGGCGCTCAAGCGATTCATCTGGGACATTCAGTCCATGGTCGAGCTCGCCGACAGCGAGCGGGAGATCCTCCTCATCGGCCGCGACCTGATGACCCGCCTCGTCGTGAGCGACGACTGCCTTCCGATGGTTTTCGCGGTCGCCCTGCCTGCGCGCGGACGGCAGTTCCAGCTCTACAGCGACGGGGAGGAGCGCTTCGCCGTCGTCGCCTCCGTGCTCGCGCCCGGCGCGGGCCTCGCGCTCGAGCAGCAGGGCGTCTGGGAGATCGCGGGCGTTTTGCGCGGCGCGGTGGCGCGGCGGCTTCCCGCGGGATCGCAGCACGTCGGCGCGCTCGAGAAAGGCGCGGTCGAAGCGCGGCTCTCCAAGGCGGGCGGCGAGACGGCGCTCGCCAATGCGCGGGCGGATGAGATTTCGATCGCGATCCATGTCTATGGCGGCGCGATCGGCGGCATGGTCCGCCGCTCCGTCTCGCCCGATGGCGCGATCGGCGAGGCGGAGCCCTTCGCCAATGGCGAGGCGGCCCCGCCCTATGACATTTTCACGATCCAGACCGAGATAAAGGACTGACGAGGGGCGCTCAGCGCAGCGAAACGAAGCGATCCGTCGGCAGAATCGCCGTTTGGCCGGCGAAGGCCTGCGCCTGTCCGCTGGCCGTCGAGGACGAGAACAGTCCGGCGTCGGCGCGGGCGGCGGAGCGCGGCGCGGCGAAAGTGGTTCCGAACACGCCGCCGCCGGGCAGGCGACTCGCCGAGACACCCGTCGTCAGCGCCTGGAAATTCGAGCGGTCGAGACGCGCCGGCACCAGCTCCACCTTGGGCGCGGCGGGTTTGGCCGCCGGCGGCCTGGCGGCGGAAATCCGCATGTCCGGCGATGCGGCCGCCGGCTCGCCGGACGTCTTCTCATAGGGAAGGGATTGGGCGGCGGAGGACGCATAAGCGAGCAGCGGTTCCGGCTTGGCGACGGCCGGGATCGCGAGATGCGCGGCCGACGGTTGCGGAATGTTGCGCGCCTCCTCCGAGACGCCGCCGCGCAGGCCGGCGGAGCTCAGATCGATGAGGCTGGCGAGGGCGCCGCCGGCCCGACGCGCGGGCGGAGCGGCGGCCGGAAGGCTCGCCAGCGCCGTGAGCTCGCTCGGCTTCGCCGGCGGCAGCGGCGCTCCCGCGAGCGAGAGAAACATGGGCCGACGGGGCGGCAGCGGCGCGGCGAGCGCTGCGTCGAGCTTCCCGTCGATCTTCGCCTCCGCGGCCGAAATGTCGAGCGACGCGAGGGCGGTCGGCCGCCCCCGCTCCACCGATCTCGTCACAACGGGGGGCTCGGCGGGGCCGGCGCGCAGCTGGGTCTCGCCGCGCGGCAGATCGCGCTCGGCCGAAACGATGCGCTCCTGCTCGCGACGGCTCGGCGTCTCGGCCTCGGCGCCCTCCTCCTCGGCGGAGATACGGCCCGAGCGGCGCGGCGCCAGCGACGCCCATTGCCTGCGGGGAGCGGGCGGCGGAGCCGCTGCGACCGCGCTGTCCTCGTCCTCCTCGCCGCCGCCGAACAGCATGGCGAACAGCCCCTTGCTCTGGCGCTCGACGGCCGGCACATAGGCGCCGTTGCCGCGCGCCTCGATCTCGGCCTTGGCCTCCTCATAGCGCGCCAGCGGCTGATTATTGGCCGGCAGATGCACGGTCTTGCCGTCCGGGAACAGACGTGAGAGCTGCTCATAGCTCATGCGCGGCCAGGAGCGCACGCCGCCGACGTCGAGATGCACGAAAGGCGTGCCGGCGGTCGGATAATAGCCGACGCCGCCGCGCTGCATACGCATGCCGATCTCGCGGATCTGCTCCATGGACATGCCGGGCATGGTGGTGTCCATCGCCTTGCCGAGCATGTGCTGCGAATATTTCGCCACGGCGCGCGAGCGGCGGCGCAGCATGGCGTTGGTCTCCGGCGAGCGATAGGCGGAGACGACATGGACCGGATCGGTCGCGCCGGCCTGCCGATAGGCCTCCCACACGACGTCGAAGAGACGCGGGTCCATTTTGGTCGGCTCGTCGCGGCGCCAATCGCGCAGGAACCAGTTCAACTGCTCCAGCACGGACGGGTCGTAGCGGCCATTGACCAGATAGGTCGCGGCGATCTGCTCTTTGGTGTGGCTGTGGAAGAGATAGAGCGTGCGCGTCTCGCCATTGGCGACCGCATCTTCGGTGAAGGACGGAGCCAACGCTGTCATCAGCGCCGCGACGGCGCTCGCGAGCCGCGCGATAGACCGTCGTGAGAGGAGAGGCGCGCCTTCCCGACAATCGTGCAAAACGTCTGTTCTTTCCGCTGGTCGACGGGCGAGAGGCCCGACGAGGAATTCCAGGACGCGAACGCCGAACGCGCCGACGATCGATCACGGCTTCGCCCTGCCGGCGCCTGAAACGCCGCCGGACGCGGTTTCTTCTGCGACGGGCGAATCAGTTTCGCCTTAAGCGAAGGACGCTATTTCGACATGATGGCGAAAAATGGCCCGGCCGCTGTTGCGTCACAATGTCGAGTTCAGGTTGAAAGTCAATGCGGCGCCGTGGCCGTGAGCGGCAGGACGAAGGCGCCGGAAGCGAGAATGGGCTGGCCGCCGGGGATGCGCGGCGCGGGCGCCGGCGCGGCGTCGCGACTGGCGAAGGCGAGCGCGGACGGGCGGCGCGGCGGCTGCGGCGCCTCGGCGGGCGCGGCGCCGTCGGGACGGATGGAGGCCGTCGTCATCGGATCGACGGCTCCGGTCGCCGCGAGCCGATCGCGCTCCGCGAGAGCGAGGCGGATCGGCCGCTGCGGCGGCGAAGCAGGATCGGCGAATGCCTGCGACACGGCGCCACGCACTTTCTGAGCGAGCTCGCCGAGCGGATCGGACGCGGGAGCGACGGAGGCGACCGTCCGGGCGCCGCGCTCGCCGCGACCGGCCGAGGCGATCATCGTCCGGTCGCCGCCGTTGCAATTGCGAACGCCGAGCGAGATCAGCTCATTACCGGTGAGCACGCGATATTGGCGGGTGAGATGGCCGAGCCGGTCGCGGACGGCGACGGGATAGGAGTTGAAGAGCTCGGCGGAGACGCCGGCGTCGGTCTGGCGGTCGATGGCGTTATAGGCCAGATGGAATTTGACCAGCGAGTCCGGATAGACGCAGACATTGGGAAGGCTAAGCGCCAGCGTGCAGGCGGAGCGGCATTCGTGCAGACGAACCTCGCGCCCCTCGCGGCGATAGATTTCCGTTTGCGCCTGATACTCCGAGACGAGGCCGCCCACGTCCTTATAGACGACGACCGGCGCCGGAGCGGGCGGCGGCGACAGATAACCCAAGCAACACCCCTACGCTCGACCGATGTCCATTCGAGAAAATTCACCATGTCATGGTGAATAGTCTCTTAAAAACGGATCATCCTTTGATGCCGACCCTCAGCCCCGGCGCAGGACGTTCTTGCAAGACATTGCGGCGAAAATGAAAAAGCGCGGCGGGCCGGCCCCCGGTCTTCAATGACACTCCCCCCGTCGGCTCGACGGCGGCGGAGGTCTCCACCAGACGGCGGAAATTCTGCTTGTGCAGATGGCGGCCGGCGATCGCCTCCACCGTGCGTTGCAGCTCGGTCAAAGTGAAGGTCGGCGGCATCAGCTCGAAGATCACCGGGCGGTATTTCATCTTGGCGCGCAGCCGGCCCATGGCGGTGGCGAGAATGCGGCGATGATCGTGCTGCATCGGCGCGCCGAGCGGCGGCGGCTTGGCGCCGCGCTTCAGAGCCGCCTCGCGGCCGTCGCGCCAGGCCTCCTCGACGAGGCCCGCCTCATAGAGCAGCTCGTAGCGCTCGAGCGCATTCTCCTCGTCGAGGCTCCTGCCTTGCGGGCGAAACAGAAGATTGACGCGATCGCGGCGCCTCAGCCCCGAGGAGGAGCGCGCGTCCGGCGCCTCCTCCACCCAGGCCGAGAGGCCTGGCAATATCGTCGTCTCCATCAGCTCGGGCCGGCCGCCGCGCCAATCCTCCCAGGGGAAGAATTCGTACCAGCTGCGAAAGCCGCGAATGTCGCCCGCCTGCCCGTCGGCGATGCGGGTCAGCGCCAGATAGCCGACCGAGACGACATGCGGATCGCGGTCGCCGGCGCGGGCGTGGCGGCCGCGGTCGCCGAAAGTATAGAGCTGCTCGACATAGCCGAGCGTCATGCCGGTCTGCTCGGCGACCCAGGCGCGCAGGCCGATCTCGAAAGTGCGGTGATGGACGGGGTCGAAAGGGCCGGAGGGAAGCGCGGCGCGCGCGTCCTCGCCGGAGGCGGCGACGGTGAGGATGAGCGGCTCGTCCTCCTGCACGGCGACGATCGCGGCGGTGAGGCCGATGCCGACCGGCAGCGGTCCCTCCGGCTCGCGCGGATGGTCGAAGCTCGTCACGGGCGGCTCGTTATGGGAAGCTCGTCATGGAATGGGCGTCAGGCGAGCTCGAGCGCAAAGGGCGCGCCTTCGTAGCAGTCGGCGCCGCGGCCGATCTCGGCGATGGCCGCCGTCATGCGGCCCTCGCGCGAGAGAATGCGGTCGGCGAGCGCGACGAGACGGCGGTTGGGCGTGGCGGTGGGCGAGGCGCGGCGCAGCTCGCGCGCGAGCTCCGCCTCAGCCCGCTGCGGCGCGAGCGCGCAGGCCAGAATGAAGGCCGCGGCCGGCGAGCGGCTGACGCCGGCGTAGCAATGGATGACCAGCGGCTCGCGCCGGTCCCAGGCGGCGGCGAAGGCGAGAAGATTCTCGATATGCTCGCAATTGGCGAGCACATGGCCTTCCCTGTCCGCCTCTATGTCGGAGACGGCGAGACGCAAATGGCGCTCGGGGACGATCTCGCTCGGGCGCGCCAGAGAGGCGCCGGCGGTCAGAATGGTGATGAGCGAGCGCGCGCCGCTGCCGCGCACCGTGTCGACGACCTTCGTAAGCGAACAGACGTAGAGGCGCGCCATAAGTCACCTTCTCTGTTTCACCTTCGACGCCTCACCACGATGCGTCCCTACTCGCCTCGATCGACGGCCGCGAAACGCGCCAGAAATCGCTGCTGCGCGGCTTCGACCGAAAGCGGCTCCAACGCCTGCGCGCAGACGTCGGGCGCCAGCGCCGGACGGCCGAAGATGCGCTCGGCTTCGGCGCGTGTAAAGCCGGCGAGCCGCACCGCCTCGAAAAAAGCCGCGGCGCGATCCGCCCGCTTGGAAAGGCGCAGCAGCGCGGGGTCCGGCTCCGGCGGCAGAGCGAAGCGCAGCAGGATGGCCGTCAGAATGCGTTTCTCCACGCTCTTGTATGTATCGCCGATGACGGCTTTGAAGGGGGAGATCATGTCGCCGATCACATATTCCGGCGCGTCATGGAGCAGCATGAACAGCCGCCCCTCGCGCCCGAGCCCGGGCGCGAGGGCGCAGGCGACCTCTTCGACGAGGAGGCTGTGCTGGGCGACCGAGAAGATATGTGGGCCGCGCGTCTGGCCGTTCCAGCGGGCGACGCGGGCGAGCCCATGGGCGATATCCTCGATTTCCACATCGACCGGCGAAGGATCGAGCAGATCGAGCCGCCGGCCGGACAGCATCCGCTGCCAGGCGCGGGGGGCCGCTTCGGCCTTTCCCGCCTTCATCCCGCGCATCTGTGGCACTCCGCCAGATGGTCGTCGACCATGCCCACCGCCTGCATGAAGGCGTAGACGATCGTCGGGCCGCAGAAGGCGAAGCCGCGGGCTTTCAGATCCTTGGCGAGACGGCGCGAGATTTCGCTCTGCGTCGGCACGTCGGCCGTCGTGCGCGGGCGGTTGACGATCGGCGCGCCGTCGACGAAGTCCCAGAGATAATTGGAAAATCCGACGCGCTCCTCGATCTCGATCCAAACGCGCGCCGAGGCGACGGCGCCTTCGATCTTGGCGCGATTGCGGATGATTGCCTGATTTTGCATCAAAGTTTCGACGCGCGCCGCGTCGAATCGCGCGACGATACAGGGATCGAACCCTTCGAAAGCGGCGCGGAACCCTTCTCGGCGACGCAGGATGGAAATCCACGAGAGCCCGGCCTGGAAACCATCGAGAACGAGCTTCTCGTAGAGCGCGCGCGAATCCCGCTCCGGCCGGCCCCACTCCTCATCGTGATAGGCGACGTAGAGCTTATCGTAACCGGCCCAAGGACAACGCGAAAGTCCATCGGGATGGACGAGCGCCGAGGCGTTGCGCCAGGCGCGCGGATTTTCTCTTGCAGCGGCCATGCCCCTTCCCTCGCGCGCGACGCGCGCCATCTGAGCCGAAAGAGCGTTTCATAACATCCCCATTGCGGCCCAGGCGAACTTGCGGCCCATGCCTCGATGCAAGACAATTGGCACAGGCCGTGCTCGCAGTGCGGCCGTCGGGAGCCGTTCGCGCCGACGAACCTTCATCGGCGACGGCGCTCACCAGGGAGAAATTTGATGTCGATCCGTCTCGTCTCTTACGCTGCGGCCGGCGCCCTCGCAATCGGCATGGCCGCCGTGGCCGCGGGTGAAGCGAAAGCGCAGGCGAATGTTTTGAAGGAATGCGGCGCGCAATATCAAGCCGCCAAGGCCGCCAATGAATTGAAGGGGCAGAGCTGGCAGGACTTTTTGAAGGCCTGCCGCGCCCGCCTCGCGGAGCAGCCCGCCGAGACCGCGCCGGCCGCGGCGGCCCCGGCTCCTGCTCCTGCGCCCGCTCCCACTGCGGCGCCCGAGCCCGCCCCGGCTCCCGCGCCGGCTCCCACCGCCACGCCGACTCCGGCGCCCGCTCCCGCCCCGGCTCCGACGACCGCGGCTCCTGCGGCGAAGCCCGGCAAGCCCGCCGAGGGCAAGGCCGCCCAGGCCGCCCGGCAGAAGAAATGCGGGGCCGAATGGAAGGCGAAAAAGGCCGAGCTGCTGAAGGCCGACCCCAAGGCCAGCTGGCCGAAATATTGGAGCGAGTGCAACAAGCGCCTCAAAGCCCAGGGCGAGTGAAACGCAGACGAGAACGAGACCGTCGACAGGCCCGGCGCGTCGCGCCGGGCTTTTCCTTTCGTGACCGGGCTTGTCGGCCTCTTGCGGCGCGGCGGCTTTTCGTGGCACAGGCAGCGGGCCGAAAGACGATGGCGAGGCGCTCGGCAAGAAGCGCGACAACAGCAAGCGCGAGAAGCGGGGGAACCGGAAATTGGACAAGATCGAACTGCGGAAGCTGCAGGCCTTCTTGCGCCAGTCGCTCGGCAATGAGGGGATTCGCGTGACCGCCGATCCCAAGAACCCCGACGACGCGGCCGTTCACCTCGGCGAGCGCAAGATCGCCTCCATTTCCCTCGACGACGAGGACGGCGACCGCTCCTTCGCCTTCGCGATGAAGCTGCCCGTCGGGCGCGAGACGCTGCAGTCCTATCTGCGCAAGCTGTTCGAGAACGACAGGCTGACGATCGCCCCGCGCGGCCGCAAGACCGATTCCGTAGAGCTCAACAGCGGCGAGGATTTCCTAGGGGTCATCTCCGCCGACGACCCCAAGCAGCAGAGCTATACGCTGCAGATCGCCATTCTCGACTTCGATCTCGACGAGTTCTGATCTCGCGCGTTTCCAGCCGAAGCGGATGCTGGTTCGGCGTCGGAAACAAGGTAGAATCCGAAAGTCTCAGCGTGGCCGCGGCGAAGCGGCGTCGATCGAGGCCAGAAAGGCGCGCAGCCCCCTCGCGAGCTCCTCCCAGTCGCGCAGCAGCGCGGAGGAAAAGCGCGCTTCGACATCGAGCCCCTTCCAGCGCAGCGCCCATAAGCAGGGCGCGGAGCCGAGGAAGCCCGCGTCGCGGCGCGGGCAGCGCGCGAAGAATTCCCGGCCGTCTGGCGGCGCGAGATAGAGCAGCTCGAGCTCGTAAGGCGATCCCGGCTCGAAGCGGCGCATCACCAGGCCGCCCGGCCCGCTCCAAACTTCGCCCTCCAGAAAACGCGCATAGAGGCGCGAGGGCCGCTCGGCGGGATCGAGCGCCTCGTCGCGCGGCGAGAGGGTGACGAAGACGCGCATCGGATCGAGCTCCTCCGAAGCGCGGCGGCGCGGATCGGCGCTGGGCTTCCGCGGCGGAGAGAAATCCGGGACGACGGCGATGAAGGAGAGACGGTCGAGGGCGCCGCCGTAGCGCGTCGATTCGTCGCGCGCATAGGCGGGAGGATAGGCGAGGCGCGCGTCGCCGAGGCTGGCGGCGACGATCGCCGGCTCGGCCTCGTCGGATTTTCGGACGAGGCGATAGGCGCCAGCGGCGAGAAGCGCCAAAACCAGCGCGACGAGGAAGAGACGCATGACCCTCGGGAGAGAGGAACGAAGGAGGCTTCGGCGAGCTTAGAGCGCTTTCCGCTCGAACGGAATCGTTCGAGCGATCAGAATTCGCTCCAAGCAAGAAAAGCTAGTGGCCTGCGTCACTCGACAGCGGGGGAGGGTTGGGGAGGGGGCTCGAACATCGTCATTTTCATTGACGCAGGCCACTAGACCGGAATCCGATCCAATCGGATCGGATGTCTGGTGTCTTTTCATGTTTCAATGAAGCATGAAAAGACACTAGAAAGCCGGCAAAGCCCCTGCGCGCCTCGCCCCGAGGCCGGCGGAGGGGCGCGGGAGACGAGGACCATGCCCCTCTACAAACTCGACGGCGTCGCGCCGCGCCTTCCGGCCTCCGGCCGCTTCTTCGTTGCGCCCGACGCTCATGTCGTCGGCCGCGTGCAGCTAGAGGAGGACGCCAACATCTGGTTCGGCTGCGTGCTGCGCGGCGACAACGAATGGATCACGATCGGCGCGCGCGCCAATATTCAGGACAACAGCATTCTCCACACCGATATGGGCTTTCCGCTGACGATCGGCGCCGATTGCACCATCGGCCATGGCGTCATTCTGCACGGCTGCCTGATCGGCGAGGCGAGCCTCATCGGCATGGGCGCGACCATCCTCAATGGCGCGAAAATCGGCCGCAACTGCCTCGTCGGGGCCAATTCGCTCGTCACCGAGAACAAGGAATTTCCCGATAATTCGCTGATCGTCGGCGCGCCGGCGCGCGTCGTGCGCACGCTCGACGAGGGCGCGCTGGCGCGCCATCTCGAATCGGCGAGACATTATGTCGAGAACGCCGAGCGCTATGCGAAAGGGCTGGAGCCGATCTGACGGTCGCCATGACGCGCCTTCAGCGCGCCGCGAAGCGCGGAGCGTTCGGATCATCGATCGCGACCCACATATTCTGATCGAGCTGCGACTGCCGCTTGACGAAACGATAGGGCGTATTGGTCCACGGCCTCACGGCGTCGCTCATATTGTCGAGGACGAATTCGCCGCGAGTGGTCTTCACGGTCAGTATCGCATGGCCGTCGCCATTCTTCTCCTTGACCACCGTCATCAGCAGCGCGCCGCGGGGATAGCCGAGCTCGACCAGCAAGCGGCGCTTCATCAGCGCGTAGTCCTCGCAATCGCCTTTGCCGTCGGTGGGATAGTCCCATCGATCGACGACGCCCCAATGCTCCATGTCGGAGACGGGCTCGATCGCGTGATTGACATAGGCGTTGATGCGCTGAATGTCCTTATAGGCTTTCGCGGTGAGATCGATGTCGCGCGGCGCGGAGGCGTCGACGTCGCATTCGCCGCGATAGCGATGACAAAAATCCAGCCATCCGTAAGGAACGCTCGTCTCCGCTCCGAGAGCGGCGTGGAGCCGCGGTTCGGAGGCCGCCTGGCCGGGCGACGCTCCCCATAGGGAGATGGCCCCCGCCAGCGCCGCGCTCATCGTCACTCTCGTCATTCTACGCAACATCTTCGTCGCCTCCCGATGTGGAGACGAGAATAGATTTATTGTTTTGCTCGCTGCGTAAGTGGAAAGCTCGGTTTTTCGTCGCACATGTTTAGATTTGATGGAATGTTTTGTAAGTATAATTTGACATCGCCAAAATAGGCAAAATTTTAGTGTTTTCTCCCAATTCGTTGAAAATATGCAATATCTCGCGGCGGATCGCCCGCATGGGGCCTCCCGCGGCTCTCGTGTTTTTGCCCGCCGGGACGATATTCGTTAACGGTGGAGGCCGGTTTATCGTTAACGGGCTTGCCTCGGCCGCAGCGAAAGACGAAATTGCGGCGGCGGCCATGGTTCCGTCTCAAAGATGGCCTAGCAACGCGGGCCGAGTTTCCATCGAGGTTCGACGAGGATGTTGCTGCGCTTCGCAATTGCTTTGGCGGCGAGCCTGCTCGCCTGCGTCGTCGCCGACGCGCCGGTCGCCGAGCCGCTCACCCGCACAGCGGGGAATCCCTTCGTCGCACGGAGCAGCCCGCTCGAGACCCATATGGAGGAATGGCGGCTCGCGCTCCGCCTCTCGGGAGAGCAGGAACGGCTGTTCTCCGCCTTCCAGCAGCAATTGCATGTCGTGGAGCAGGAGCGCGACGCGGCGATCGTCGCCGCGGCGATCGACCGCAATCGCGACGTCGCTCCGCGCGATCCCGGCGCGCCGCTGCGCGCCCGAGCCGACCGGCTGAGCCGCCACGCGGAGAATCTGCGCGCCCTCGCCGACGCGGAGACGAGCTTCTTCGCCTCGCTCTCCGACGAGCAGCGGCGCATAGCGGATCGCGTGCTCCCGCGCGACGTTCTCGGGGCTCGTGATTTGTTCCGCCGTCGCGGCGTTCGCTTGGACCGGAACGGTTAGCCCTTCCGCCGCAGGACGTCAGACTCTTCCGCCCATCGCCGCGAGAGGCATGAATGAAACTCGTTTCGGCCGCACCGCGCGCCCGCCGCGCCCGACGCATCGGGCGCTGGGAACTCCTGGCCGTCGCGCTCCTGCTCACGGCCTTCGCGCCGCCCGCCTTCGCCGCCAATGGCGCCGAAAAGCCGCCGGGGCTCGAGGCCGCGCCCGGCGCCCCGCCGATCGCAGGCAAATCGGCGCGCGAGCCCGCGCCGTCGCGCAAGCGCCTGTCGAAATTCGAGGCGCGCCGCATCCGCCACGCCTGCCAGGGGCGCGCCAATGAGCGCGGGCTGATCGGGCCCGAACGCGAGACTTTTCTGGGGCGATGCTATTTCGGCCGCGTCTCGACGCGCGTCGAGCGCCAGCAGTGCCGGCAGGAGGCGGCGGCGAGAGGCGTGGAGCGCTCCAATCTGCGCGCCTTCTTGCGCGAATGCGTGAGGGAGCGCGTCCGCGCCAAGGAAGAGCGAAAGGACTGATCTAGACGCAAATGGCGCGCCGCCCTCAGTGGCGCACCACCAGCACCGAGCATTTGGCGTGGCGCACGATCGTCTTGGCGTTGGAGCCGAGCAGATAGGTCGACATCGCCGGCCGATGCGAGCCGAGGACGATGAGATCGGCGCCCCATTCCTCCGCCTCCGCCAGAACCTCCGGATAGATCGCGCCGAAGCGCACCACCGTGGTGACCAGATTCTTAGGATAGTCGAGCTTGGCGGCGACGTCGGCGAGTTCCTGCTCGGCCGCGGTGCGCAGCTCCTCGTCGAAATTCGGCGGGATATAGTCGACGAAGGCGACGGGCACCAGCGACTGCACATTGACGAGGCGGAGCTTCGGCTGCTCGGCGCCTTTGGCGAAGGAAAGCGCCTCGTCGAGCGCGAGGCGCGTCAGCTCGGGTTCGGTCAAATCGAGTGGAATGAGAATTTTCTGATGCATGGCCGCTCCCTCCTCTACTCGATCTAAGATTCGCGCTCTGGCTTGTCAGGGGGCGTCCGCGCGCGGCGGAATGTCGCGCGGATCGATCTCCGCCTCAATCAGATCGCCCTCGCGCAGATCGCCCTCTCGCAGATCGCCCTCGCGGATCGCGGGACGAAATTCGGACCGTTTCGCCGCGACCGCCTCTATATGGCGTCCGATCTCCGGATTGCGCTGCGTGAAAACATGGAGGTCGAAGGCGTCGAGGATCAGCAGCTTGGTCGGCGTCGCCGCCCGCACATTGGCGGTGCGCCGCGTCTTGCGCAAGAGCGCGATCTCGCCGAAAAATTGCCCCTCGCCGAGCCGCACGGGGCCGTCCGGCAGCTCGACCTCCACCTCGCCCGCGGCGATGAAATACATGGAATGGGCGGGCTCTCCCCGCCGCACGATGAGCGCGCCGGCCGGCAGCGATTGGGCGCGCAGATAGCGCATGATCTCTGCGATCGCCGAGGCGTCGAGCGTCGAAAACAGCGGCGCCTTGGCGACCATGCTCCAGGTGACGACGAATTCGCGGCGATGGATCTCCTCCGCAAAGGCGGTGGCGACGATGCCGACGGGCAGGCCGAGCATGACGAAGCCCATGACCATGGAGATCGCCGCGATCACGCGGCCGGCCGCCGTATGCGGCACCACATCGCCATAGCCGACCGTCGCGATCGTCTGGATCGCCCACCACATGGAGGCGGGAATGGAGCGGAAGGCCTCCGGCTGCGCGTCATGCTCGACGACATGCATGGCGGTCGCCATGAACAGCACGACGCCGAACAGCACGATGCCGGAGGCGGCGAGCGCCTTGCGCTCCGTCTCCAGCACGGCGAAGATCGAGCGTATGCCGGGCGAATAGCGCGCGAGCTTGAAGAAGCGCGCGAGGCGCAGGAACAGGAGGATGCGCAAATCCGCCGCGCCGACGACAGAGAGATAGAACGGCAGAATGGCGACGAGATCGATGATCGCGGACGCCGAGACGACGAAGGCGAGGCGCGCCTGCGCCGGCCGCATGGCGGCGTAGAGCGTATGGTCTGGAGCGCTCCATATGCGCAGCGCATATTCGACGCTGAAGGCGGCGATGGCGACATATTCGACGGCGCGGAAGATCGCGCCGTAACGCGCCGCATGGTCGGGATCGGATTCGAGGATCACCGCGGCGACGGAGAGGATGACGAGCGCGACGAGCCCGCCATGGACGTTTCTCGCGGCGCGATCGCCGACTCCGCCGCTGTCGAGAAGAAAATGAACGCGGCGGCGGAGTCGAATGAGCGGCGAGGGCGCGTCGTCTCTCACTGCGCCGCCTTGAGGCGCAGCGTCTCCTCGACCGCCGCGAGGGCGGCTTCGAGCGCGGAAGCGTCTGGCCCGCCGGCCTGGGCGAGATCGGGCCGGCCGCCGCCGCCCTTGCCGCCGAGCTTCTCGCTGGCGACGCGCACCAGATCGATGGCGCTTAAGCGGGAGGTGAGATCGGCGGTGACGCCGACGACGATTCCCGCCTTGCCGTCGGCCGAGGCGTTGGCGATGGCGACGACGCCGGAGCCGAGCGTCTTCTTGGCGTCGTCGACGAGGGACTTCAAATCCTTGGCGTCTATGCCCGCAACCGCTTTGGAAAAGAGCTTCACGCCGGCGACGTCGCGGACCGGGGCCGCTTCGCCATTGCCGCCGCCGCCCATGGCGAGCTTGCGCTTGGCCTCGGCGAGCTCGCGCTCCAATTGCTTGCGCTCCTCGAGAAGCGTCGCGAGCCGCGCCGGCGCTTCGTCCACCGGCGCGCGCACGAGCGCGGCGATCTCGCGCAGCGCCTTCGACTCGCCGACGAGCTGCGCGCGCGCCTCCTCCGCCGTCTTCGCCTCGATGCGGCGCACGCCGGAGGCGACCGCGCCCTGCGAGACGATGCTGATGAGGCCGATGTCGCCGGTGCGGCGCACATGCGTGCCGCCGCAGAGCTCGACGGAAAAGGCGTGGTCGGCGTCGACGGGCGCGTGGCCCATGGCGACGACGCGGACCTCGTCGCCATATTTCTCGCCGAACAGCGCGCGGGCGCCGGAGCGGATGGCTTCGTCCTGGGTCATCAGCCGCGTGTCCACGGGCGCATTGTCCTGCACGACCTCGTTGGCGATCTGCTCGACGGCGGCGATTTCTTCTTCGGTCAAGGGCTTGGGATGGGTGAAGTCGAAGCGCAGCCGGTCCGGCGCGACGAGCGAGCCTTTTTGCGCGACATGATCGCCGAGCACGCGGCGCAGCGCCTCATGGAGAATATGCGTCGCGGAATGGTTGGCGCGGACCGCATTGCGGCGGGCGTGATCGACCTCGAGCTCGAGCGCGAGGCCGGGAACGAGCGCGCCTTCCTCGACGACGCCCTCATGGACGAAGAGGCCGCCCACTTTCTTTTGCGTATTGGCGACTCGAAAACGGACGCCCTTGGCGCGCATCACGCCGATATCGCCGATCTGCCCGCCGGATTCGGCGTAGAAAGGCGTCTGATTGAGGAGGATCGCGCCGCGCGCGCCGGCCTCGAGCCGAAAGGTCTCCGCGCCCTCGTGGATCAACGCGACGATCTGGCCCTCGGCCTTCTCCGTCTCATAGCCTAGGAACTCGGTCGCGCCGAGACGCTCCTCGAGCGCGAACCAGACGGCCTCGGTCGCCGTCTCGCCCGAGCCGGCCCAGGCCTTGCGGGCCTCGGCGCGCTGGCGCTCCATGGCTTTTTCGAAGGCGGGCTTGTCGACGACGATCCCACGCGGGCGCAGCGCATCCTCTGTGAGATCGAGCGGAAAGCCATAAGTGTCGTAGAGCTTGAAGGCGGTGTCGCCGGAAAAGCTGGCGCCGGCGGCGAGGGAGGCGCTCTCCTCGTCGAGAATGGCGAGGCCGCGCGCGAGCGTCTGGCGGAAGCGCGTCTCCTCGGTCAGCAGAGTGTCGCGAATGAGGCTCTCGGCGCGGGCGAGCTCGGGATAAGCGAGGCTCATTTCGGAGACGAGCTCGCCGACGAGGCGATGCATCAGCGGTTCGGCGGCGCCGAGCAGCTGCGCATGGCGCATGGCGCGGCGCATGATCCGGCGCAGCACATAGCCGCGACCTTCATTGGACGGCGTGACGCCGTCGGCGACGAGAAAGGCCGAAGCGCGCAAATGATCGGCGATGACGCGATGGCTCGCGGCCTGCGGGCCGGCGGGATCGACGCTGGTCGCATCCGCAACGGCGCCGATGAGGCGGCGGAAGAGATCGATGTCGAATACGGAATGAACGCCCTGCAGCAGAGCGGCGATCCGCTCGAGCCCCATTCCGGTGTCGATCGACGGGCGCGGCAGCGGCGCGCGCTCGCCCGGCGCCGTCTGGTCATATTGCATGAAGACGAGGTTCCAGAATTCCAGGAACCGGTCGCCATCCTCGTCGGCGCTGCCGGGCGGGCCGCCGGCTACGCTCTCGCCCTGGTCGAAAAAGATTTCGGAACAGGGTCCGCAGGGACCGACGTCGCCCATGCTCCAGAAATTATCGGCGGTCGGGATGCGGATGATGCGATCGTCGGAAATGCCGGCGATCTTTTTCCACAGAGAATAGGCCTCGTCGTCGTCGTGATAGACGGTGACGAGCAGGCGATCGCGCGGCAAAGCGAGCTCGCGGGAGACGAAGGTCCAGGCGAGCTCGATCGCGCCTTCCTTGAAATAATCGCCGAAGGAGAAATTGCCGAGCATTTCGAAGAAGGTCAGATGGCGCGCCGTATAGCCGACATTGTCGAGATCATTGTGCTTGCCGCCGGCGCGCATGCATTTCTGCGCCGTGGTGGCGCGCGCGTAATGGCGCTTCTCGAAGCCGGTGAAGACATTTTTGAACTGGACCATGCCGGCGTTGGTGAACATCAGCGTGGGGTCGTTCTGCGGGACGAGCGGCGAGGATGCGACCTTCTCGTGGCCATTGCGCGAGAAATAGTCGAGGAAGCTCGTTCGTATCTGGTTGACGCCACTCATATCGGTTCTTGTCGCCCGCTGGTTCGGCTGCGTAGCCTCTCGATGCGCCCTCGGCCGTAACCGTCGCTGGGTATGAGGAAAAGGCCCGGCGCGAACCGAGCCCTTCTAGAGCATTTGCCGGCGAAGTGGAACAGCGCGCGCGGGATGAGTAACGGGGCAATCGGATAAAAGCCGGAAAGGCGGCTCTCCCCTCCCCTTCAGGGGGAGGGTCGGACGGCGAAGCCGTCCGGGGTGGGTAAGTCCCCGAGACTCGGGGCGTCATCCCCTCCCGAGCGCCTTCGGCGCTCGACCTCCCCCCTCTAGGGGGAGGTGGAAACGCTATGCGCCGCGAGCCTCCTATTCTTCTCCGCCCTCGCCGTCCTCCTCGCCCGCCGCGTCGAGGATGCGCTCGGCGATGAGGCCCGAATTCTCGCGGATCGCCTGCTCGATCCGCTCGGCGACCGCTTTGTTCTGCTTGAGAAAGGTCTTGGCGTTCTCGCGACCCTGGCCGAGACGCTGGCTGTCGTGGGAGAACCAGGCCCCGGATTTCTCGACGACGCCGGCCTTGACGCCGAGATCGATGAGCTCGCCGACCTTGGAGACGCCCTCGCCATACATGATGTCGAACTCGACCTGCTTGAAAGGCGGCGCGACCTTGTTCTTGACCACCTTCACCCGGGTCTGATTGCCGGTCACCTCGTCACGGTCCTTGATGGAGCCGATGCGGCGGATGTCGAGCCGCACGGATGCGTAGAACTTCAAGGCGTTGCCGCCCGTCGTCGTCTCCGGCGAGCCATACATCACGCCGATCTTCATGCGGATCTGATTGATGAAGATGACGAGCGTGTTGGAGCGGGAAATAGAGGCGGTGAGCTTGCGCAGCGCCTGGCTCATCAGCCGCGCTTGCAGTCCGGGCTGCACCTCGCCCATCTCGCCCTCGATCTCGGCGCGCGGCGTCAGCGCGGCGACCGAATCGATGATGAGCACGTCCACCGCGCCGGAGCGCACCAGAGTGTCGGTGATCTCCAGCGCCTGCTCGCCCGTGTCGGGCTGGGAGATGAGCAGCTCCTCGAGATTGACGCCGAGCTTGCGGGCGTAGACCGGATCGAGCGCATGTTCGGCGTCGACGAAGGCGCAGACGCCGCCCTTCTTCTGCGCCTCGGCGATCACATGCAGCGCCAGCGTGGTCTTGCCCGAGGATTCCGGCCCGTAGATTTCCACGATGCGGCCGCGCGGCATGCCGCCGACGCCGAGCGCTATGTCGAGCCCGAGCGAGCCGGTGGAGATCGTCTCGATCTCGACGGCTTTCTGATTCTTGCCGAGCCGCATGATCGAGCCTTTGCCGAAGGCCCGCTCGATCTGCGACAAAGCGGCGTCCAGCGCCTTGGTCTTGTCCACGGAGGTTCCTTCCACGAGGCGGAGATTGGCTTGGCTCACGGCGATGATTCCTTCTGGCACGGGTCGGGCGGCAGGCGCAACGCGAGATGCGGCCCCAGGAGCGAGAGAGCGGCGAAAGAGCGGCGAAAGACTTGTGAGGATCGGATCGGTATCGGACGCGAAGATCGATGGGCGAATTGTATCGCATTTGTTCTCTTCGCCAAGTTCTTTTTTTGTTCCGCGCGGATTTTTCCGAGGGACCCCGCGCCGGCGCGGGACTCGGCGCTGGACACCGGCGCGGGACAGGGGGAAGGAACCGGCTTGAACTCCGGGAGTTCCTCGGCGTAAGGGACCGGGGCCGGCTCCCGGCGTTTTTCTTCTTTCGACAGCGGAGTTTCGACAGCACATGAGCGATCCGGCCGAAGCGCGCGCCGCCTCCCGTCCCGACGCGGTCCTCGATCCCGCCGATCCGCGCTGGGCGCGGCTGCATCGGCTGATCGACACCCATTCGCTGCTGCGCGGCGATTTCACGCTCTCCTCGGGCCGCAAGAGCAATTATCTCTTCCAGCTCCGCCAGACGACCATGCTGCCCGAGGGCGCGCATCTCATCGCCGACATCGTCGTGGACTATATGAAGGCGCAGGCCATTGCGGGCGTCGGCGGCCTCGCGGTGGGGGCGGTGCCCATGGTGGCGGCGATCGCGGCGGTGAGCTTCTCCAAGGGCGCTCCGGTCGAGGCCTTCTTCGTGCGCAAGGAGGCCAAGGGCCATGGCGCGAAGGAGCGCATAGACGGCTATGTGCCCGAGACGGGCGCGGCGCTCATCGTGGACGATGTGGCGACGACGGGCGGCTCCATATTGGAGGCCGTCGCCGGCATGAGGGAGGAGCATCCGCAAGCGAGCGCGACGCGCGCGCTGGTCGTCGTCGACCGCGAGGAAGGGGCGGCGGAAAAGCTCGCCGAAAAGGGTATAGAGCTGGTGTCGATCTTCAAACGCTCCGATTTCACGATCTGAGGGAGAAGGGCATGAAATTCGCGACGCCGATGTTTCTCATCGCCATCATCGGCGCCGCGGCGGCGCCTGCGGCCGCGCAATCGACCGATCCCGCGGCCGGCCGACGCCTCGCCGCCTCGCTCTGCGTCGAATGCCACCGCATAGACGAGAAGACGCCCGCCAAGGACGAAGCCTCCAAGGCGCCGAGCTTCGTCGATGTGGCGCGCCTGCCCTCGACGACAGAGCTCGCGATCAAGGTCTTCCTGCGCAGCTCGCATCGGCAGATGCCCGATTTCATCCTGACGCCGTACGAGATCGATTCGCTTTCCGCCTATATCGTCGGCCTTACGCCGAAGCAGTGACAGACCGGCCGCTTCGCGCGGCTCCCTCGAGAAGCCGCGCGAAGCGACCCGGCCTTACGCCTTGGCCTGGCCGGCCGCGCCTTCCGCCTTGGGAATGCGCAGCACCTGGCCGGGATAGATCTTGTCGGGATCGGAGAGCAACGGCCGGTTGGCGGCGAAAATCTCCTCGTATTTTCCGCCCTTGCCCTGGCCATATTGCGTCTCGGCGATCTTCCACAGCGTGTCGCCCTGACGCACCTTGTAGAAGAGCGACTCCGTCTCCTGCTTGCCGACGATGATATTGCTCTCGACCTGAGAGACGCCCTTGGTGTTGCCCACGGCGAGCACGATCTTCTCGGCGTCGCTGGTGGAGGCGGCCTTGCCGCCGAGCTTCACCTTGTCGCCCTCGACCGAAATCTCGATCTTGGAGGCGTCGAGACCCTTCTTCTCGATCTCCTTCTTCAATTCGTCGGCGGGAGCGGCCGCGCTGTCGGTCGCGCCCTTGGGCGAAGGCGCGTCCTTGGCGATCGGCTCGCCGCTCTTCGAGTGGTTCCAGAAATTGAAGAGACCCATTGCTTCGACCTCCTTCGCGATCAGACATGAACGCGAGCGCCGCGAGACGACGCCGCGCGGCGTTACATGGGGCGCAACATGGGGCGCGCCATGCTCAGGCGTTTCGATCGCGAGGGAGACCACGGCGGCCGCAGGCGCGCGACCCATGGATCGCAATGCGGAGAAAGCGCGCCGCGGGCGCGTCCGAGACGATGATCAGCGCGCCGCCGAGAAGGACGCGCCGGCGAGAAGGACGAGCAAAGCGACAGCGAAAAATTTCTGCGCGAGCGTCGCGATCACGGGCCGACCCCACTCGTAAGCGTCACGGCCGTGACATAGATCGAGCTTGGGATCGAGCTTGGGATCGAGCTTGGGAAGGAAGCACGCATGATCGTCCGCGCCGCCAAGATTTTGCTCGCCGCCTGCGCCGGCCTGCTCGGCCTCGTCAGCGGGCTCGGCAATATTTTCGACTATGACACGAATTTCGAGGTCGTTCGCCATGTCGCCTCCATGGACACGACCCATGCCTCCGCCGCTCTGATGAGCCGCGCCATCCTCTCCGACATGCTCTATCGGCTGATCTACGCCGCCATCATCGCGACGGAGCTCGCCTATGGCGCGCTCTGCATCTATGGCGCGCTGCGGCTTTTTGGCGCACGCCGGGACGATGCGGCGACTTTCGACGCGGCGAAGCAATTCGCCATAGGCGGGCTCGCGCTCGGCTTCGCGCTCTATTTTTTCGGCTTCATGATCGTCGGCGGAGAATGGTTCCAGATGTGGCGTTCCGCGGATTGGAACTTCCAGCAGCCGGCCTTTCGATTCATCGGCTCCCTCGGCTTCATCCTCGTCTTCGTCGCCCTGCCGGAGCCCGCTCGCGACAAGCGCGCCTGAGGCGACGACGCGCATTGTTTGGAACCTATCCAATTCATGGAGTTTGACGGGATTATCGCTCCTTCACTAGATTTCGCGCCTCGCTCATTCGGAGGGCCTGCTCTCTCGATTGGAGTCTCTCATGGCGCTCGTGGAGGATTTATTGGCGCACGCGAAGAATGTCCTGGCGCCCACGATCCGATCGCGCCTCTCGATCTTGTCGCGCGCGTTTTTCTTTCTCCTCGCCGCCGCGGCGCCGGCCGCGGGTCTCGAAACCGTGACGAGCGACGCGCGGAATGCGGACGACGCCGGCCTCTCGCCGCGCGAGCTGCTGGGCAAGAGGATTTTCGAGGATAAGCGCCTCTCCGAGCCAGCCGGCGTCGCCTGCGCCTCCTGTCACGATCCGTCCAAGGCCTTTCAAGGCAATAATGGCTCGCCCATCGCCGCTCTCGCGCGCGGCAGCCGGCCGGATGCGCTCGGAACGCGCAAGACGCCATCGCTCGCCTATGTCTCCTTCAGCCCGCGCTTTCACTTCATGAAGAAGAAGGACGAGGCGACCGGCGAGACGAAGCCCGTTCCCGTCGGCGGGCAATTCTGGGACGGACGCGCGGACGATCTCGTCACGCAGGTCGAAGGGCCGCTGCTCAATCCGCGCGAGATGAACAATCCGTCCAAGGCGGCCGTCGTCGAGAAGATCAAAACGGGCGTCTACGCCGATCTCGCGCGGCGTGTCTATGGCGAGAGGATATTCGAGAGCGATTCCGCTTTCGAGAGACTGGCGCGCGCGGTCGCGGCCTATGAGAGCTCGAAGCGGTTCCATCCCTTCTCGTCGAAATTCGACGATTTTTTGCGCGGGCGCGAGAGACTGACGGCGCAAGAGGCGCAGGGCTTCGCGCTGTTCAAGGACAAGAAGAAAGGCAATTGCATCGCCTGCCATGTCGGCGAGGAGAAGTCGCGCCGCCCACAGGACTGGCTCTTCACCGATTTCAGCTATGACGCGCTGGGCGCGCCGCGCAATTCCGCGATCCCCGATAATAAGGACCCCGCTCACATCGATCTCGGCCTATGCGTGCGCGACGGCCTCGCCAAGGTCGCGCCCGAGGGCTTCGATGTCGAGAGCCTCTGCGGGCAGTTCAAGGCGCCGACGCTGCGCAATATCGCCGTGACGGGGCCGTATCTGCACAATGGCGTCTTCACGACTCTGCGCGACGTCGTCGCCTTCTATGCGACGCGCGACACCGATCCTTCGCGCTGGTATCCGAAGAAGGACAGCGCGACCGCGAAATACGACGATCTGCCGGAAAAGTTCCGCCACAATGTGAATGTCGAGGAAGTCCCCTATGATCGTAAGCCAGGCGAGACGCCGCGGCTCGACGATGCGGAGATCGACGCGATCGTCGCCTTTCTGCACACGCTGAGCGATCGCGCCGCGCCATTGCCCAAGGCCGAGAAATAGCGCCGCCTTCGCCGCGAAAAGGACATGAGCATCGGGCCGGATGGCGCCTCTTTGAGTCTTTCCGTGTTTCATTGAAACACGGAAAGACTCTGGGCTTTTGTCTCGACGCGTTTCCGACCAGCCGCCGCCGATCGCGCAGAGGTGACGCGCCTTGCCGACAGCGAGATTTTCGCGCCTAAGCGAAAATATCTCGCTATTGCGCTGTATCTACGCGAACTGCCGTTCGCGGCGACCCCTTGAAAGCGCCTTCGACGCAGCCATTTGAGGGGTGTCGAAGCGCTCGCTCGCCGAGGAGGTCTCTTCCCATGCATGTCAATATCGCCGCGGCGGAAGCCGCGATCACCGCCGCTCGCAGACGCGCCGCCGAGCTCGGCACGAAAATGTGCGTCGCCGTCGTCGATTCCGGCGCCGATCTCAAGGCCTTCTATCGCATGGACGACGCTTGGGTCGGCAGCATCGACATTGCGATCAAGAAGGCGAAAACGGCGGTCTTCTTCGGCATGCCGACCGGGGAGATCGGCAAATTGTCGCAGCCGGGCGGCCCGCTCTTCGGCATCGAGCATTCCAATGACGGGCTCATCACTTTCCCCGGCGGCCTGCCCATCGTGGATGAAGACGGCGTGCTCGTCGGCGCGATCGGCGTGAGCGGCAGCTCGGTGGAGAACGACCACGCCGTCGCCAAGGCCGGCGTCGCCGTCGTCGGCGTCAGCGATCTGCCGGCGCATCCCTGGCGGACATGAGCGAGACGCCGTCGAGCCACGCCTCCCAGGCCGGCGCCGCGCCGATGAAATCGGCCAGCGCCTCATAGCCGCCGCGATTGGGGTGGGCGCCGTCGCCGGCCTCCGCCTCCCGCCGAAAGACCGCGCAACCCGCGATGAAACAGCGCGTCTCGACATAAGGAATGCGCAGCTCGGCGCAGAGGCCGCGCATTTCGTCGCAGAGTCGATCGATGCGCGCTTCGACGCGCGCCTCGCCCGGCAAAAAGGGTCCGACCATCAGAACCGGCGCGCGCAACGCCGCTCCACGCAGAATGGTCGCGGCGGCCGCGCGCGTCGCCTCGAGCGAGATGCGCGCACATCCCGCCTCGTCCTCGGCGCAATCATTGGCGCCGAAGGAAAACAGCAAACGCGCGTCGCAATTGTCGGGCAGGCGGCGACGCGCCTCCTCCTCCCAACGCGCGGCGATGTCGAGGCTCGTGTCGCGACGAACGCCGAGATTGTAGCTGGTGACGTCCCGACCCGCGCGCCGCGCGCGCGAGACGAGCCGGCCGACCCAGCCGAGGCCGTCGTCGTCGCCCGTTCCGTTGACGAAACTATCGCCGAAAAAGCAGATGCGAAGCGGCCCGGTCATTCATCCTCGCCGCTCCAGCCGCAGAGGGCGAGCGCCGCGAGCATGTGTGAAGGCGCGGGGGCGCGGACGGCGACGCGCTCCTTGTTCTCGCGCATCGGTATGTCGATCGCGCGCGCGTGAAGATGCAGCGGCGGCGCGCCCTCGCGCTTGCCATGGCCATAGACCGGATCGCCGAGAATCGGCCAGCCCATCGCTTGGGCGTGGACGCGCAGCTGATGCGTGCGGCCCGTATGCGGCCGCAGCTCGACAAAGGCGAGGTCCCTGCCCTCGGCGTCGCGGCCGCGGCCCATGACGCGCCAATCCGTCTGCGCCGGCAGGCCCAGCGGATCGGGCCGCATCCACCAGCCGCGCGAGGAATCGAGCCGGCCGAGCGCCATGTCGATATGGCCTTCCTCCGCCTGCGGCGCGCCTTCGACGACCGCCCAATAGGTTTTTTTCATGCGCCCGTCGCGGAACAGCTTGCCCAGCCGCTCCAGCGCCTTGCGATGGCGGCCGAGCACGAGGCAGCCCGAGGTGTCGCGATCGAGCCGATGAGCGAGCGCCGGCGGGCGCGGCAGTCCGAAACGCAGCGCGTCGAAATGCTCCTCGAGATTCTCGCCGCCCTTGGGGCCGCGATGCACGGGAAGGCCCGCCGGCTTGTCGACGACGAGCATCAGCCCGTCCCTATAGAGGAGGCGCGAGACGAGTTCGTCCGGTGTCATTGCGTCACCTTACGCGAAATTTGCGGCGATTTCGCCCGCCTCGGCGCCTTCGGCCCTTGCCGCCGCTATTGGCGCGCTAGCTAGAGACTGGCGGAACCGGCCCTTCTCGCAGGGCTCGCGATACAGACCGCGCGATACAGACCGATGGAGAGAACCATGGCCGAAGACCAAGTCGACCGCATGCTGACGCGAAACGCCTATATTTTCGGGGGAGTGGGAGCCGTGCTCGGCGCGGTGACGGGAGCCGGCGTCGTGGGCTTTCCCGCCGCCATCGGGGCGGTGATCATCGGCGCCCTGCTCGGAGCAATTCTCGGGTCCTTCATCGTCACCAAATGATGTCGTGACGCAGTGACGACGTCGCCGAGCAATTCGCTCGGACGGGGCGCGGCCATCGCCGCGGCCACGCCCCGCCGCGGCGCACGTCAGGCCGAACGGCCGACATGCGCCAGCACGAAAGCCAGCACGCCGAGACGCTCCAGCAGCCAATAGGCGCCGAGCAGCGCGATGACCGCCGAGAGAGAGTAGACGAGCCGCGCGCTGCGCTTGCCGTGGGTCTGCTTGTCGATGAAGAGAAGCAGCGGCACGAAGACGAGCACGATCGCCACCTGGCCGAGCTCGACGCCTATGTTGAAGGAGGCGAGCGCCGGCAGCACGGCGCCCGACGGCACGCCGAGCTCCTTCAGGCCGCTGGCGAAGCCGAAACCGTGAACGAAGCCGAAGAGAAACGTGTCGCGCCAGCGTCCGTCGACGCGGCGCGAGAAGAAATTCTCGACCGCGACATAGACGATCGAAGCGGCGATCGCCGCCTCCACCCATTGCGAGGGCAGCGTGACGATATCGAGCGCGGCGAGCGACAGAGTGACCGAATGGGAGACGGTGAAGGCGGTGACGATCTTCACCACCGGCCAGACGCGCGTCGCCCACAGCAGAATGGCGATCAGAAAGGAGATGTGGTCATAGCCGGTGAGAATATGCTCGACGCCGGCCTGGGTGAATTTCCACATCAGCTGCCAGACGGTCTCCAGCGGCTTTGAAAGGTCGAGCGGCGGATCGGCGGGATAGAGCATGGTCTCGCCGGCGTTCGCGCCGCTGAGCGTGACGAGATGCTTGGCCTTGGCGCCGGCCGCCTTCAGCAGCTTGGCGGCGTCATAGAAGATCTGGCCGGGGACGCTCGCGCAATCGAACTTCAGCTTCACCAATGCGCTGTCGGCATTGGTCGGATCCTCGCCCGCATATTCGACATGGCCGGCGCAGGCGTGTCCCTCCGCGTCATGCATGGAGACGCGGCGCTGGATCAGCTTTCCGATCTCGGTCTCCAGCACGCCCGGCTGGGAAAGATCGGCCCCGGCGCGCTCCGTCATCGTCTCCGCGAAGATGCGCTCGAGATCGGTCGCCAGAAAGCCGACGTCGACCCGATAGCCATGGTCCTTGTCCGGCGCGATCCTGGCCGTCGAAATATCGGCCGTATGGGCGAAGGCCGGCGCGGCGAATGCGAGCAAAGCGGCGACGACGATCGGCAAGCGCTTCAACGACCAACTCATTTTCGCGGACTCCGGCAAAGCCTAAGGGACAGGCCGCGCACAATGCCCGACGCCGTGAAAATGGACAAGGCGCCCGCCGTCGGTCGCGGCCGCGATTGCGGCGCCGCGTTCGGATAGGTAAAAACAAGGACATGCGGCAGAGCCTGGACGACGGCGCGGGGGGCGTTCCATATGCAGCGTGTGACCATGACCATCGACGACGATCTCATGGCCGCTCTCGACCGATATATGGAGGCCGGAGGGCATCAGAATCGATCCGAGGCGGTGCGCGATCTCGTGCGCGCGGGCCTTTCGAAACAGCCGAAAAGCGACGACGGCGACCGCCATTGCATCGGCGCGCTCGTCTATCTCTACGATCACGAGACGCGGCAATTGTCGAAGCGGCTGACGCACGACCATCACAGCCACGCCGATCTCTCCATCGCCGCTCTGCATGTGCATGTGGACGCGGAGACCTGTCTCGAGGTCTCGCTGCTGCGCGGCCGCAAATCGGAGGTCGAGCATTTCGCGCGGCATGTGATCGGCGAGCGCGGCGTGCGTTACGGCCAGCTCGTCGTCGCGCCGGCGGAGGCGCATTCCGTCGACCAGGGGCCGGAGGGCCGGCCTCGTCATAGCCACAGCCACGACTGACGCGGCTGTGACCAAATTGTGACGCCCGCGGCAATTCCGCGGAGCGCCTTCTTGACCGGCGCCGCCACCGTATGATCGAATAAGAAAAAAAACATACCGGGCCTCGGGGGAAGCATGAACAGCCGGCGTCGCGCGGGATGGTCCGCATTGGTCTTGACCGCCGCCTTTTGGAGCGGCGGGAGCGTCGCTCAGGAAGCTCTTCCCGATATCGACGTCGGAGCCGCGGACGGCGGCTCGGGCGCCTCGACAGCGGCTCCGGCGAAGGCGGAGGGCGGCGTTCCGATCACGGCGTCGAGCCAGAAGCTGCTGACCGGCGCGCAGGTCAACGCCATTCCTTTCTCGCGCCCGGGCGAGGCGCTGGAAGTCGTTCCCGGCCTCGTCGTCACCCAGCACAGCGGCGAGGGCAAGGCCAATCAATACATGCTGCGCGGCTTTCAGCTCGATCACGGCGCCGATCTGGCGCTGACCCTCGACGGCATGCCGATCAACATGCGCACCCATGGCCATGGCCAGGGCTACGCCGACGCCAATTTCCTCATTCCGGAGCTCTTGTCCTCGGTCTTCGTCCGCAAGGGCCCTTATTTCGCCGACCGGGGCGATTTCGCCTCCGCCGGCGCCGTCGACATGCAATATATCGACAAGGTCGACACGGGGCTCTTCTCGGCGACCGGCGGCAGCTTCGCCTATGGCCGCCTGCTCGGAATGAAATCCTTCGAGACGAATGGCGGCAATCTGCTCGCCGCGGTCGAATCCAACATCTACAGCGGTCCCTGGACGCGGCCGGACGAGGTGCGCAAGATCAACTCCGTCCTGCGCTGGTCGCGCGGCACGCAGCAGGATGGCGTCTCCATCACCGCAATGGCCTACGCCAATCGCTGGTATTCGACCGATCAGATCCCCGAGCGCGCCGTCTATGGCGGCGTCATTCCGCTCTGGGGCAATATAGACCGCACCGACGGCGGCGACGTGTCGCGCTTCAGCCTCTCGGGGCGCTGGAGCCAGACGGAGGGCGCGCATTCGACGCGCGTCGAAGCCTTCGCCATCCGCTCGACGCTCGATCTCTACAACAACTTCAGCTATTTCCTCGCGCAGCCCGACATCGGCGACCAGTTCCGCCAATTCGACCGCCGCACCGTGCTCGGCGTCAATGCGCAACATTCGGTCGAATATGACGTCGCCGGCCTTTCCTTCGAGACGCGCGTCGGATTGCAGAGCCGCTACGACAATATCCGCCTCGGCCTGCAAGACTCCTATCGTCGCCAGCCCTTTGACACTGTGAGCAATAATCAGGTCGCGGAGGGCAGCGTCGGCTTGTGGACCGATACGACGATAGGCTGGACGCCGTGGCTGCGCACCGTCGCCGGCGTGCGGCTCGATTATTACGCGGCCTCGGTCGGCGGCGTCCAAGATCCCTTCTCGGCGCCGAAGGACCCGGCGACCGGCATGCCGATCTGGACCGGCCCCTGGAACGCCGGCTCCAAGCGCGGGGGCCTCTCCAGCCCCAAAGCGGGGATTATTCTCGGCCCCTTCGCGCAGACCGAATTCTTCCTGAATTTCGGCGAGGGCTTCCATTCGACCGACGCGCGCGGAACAGTCTCCCATCTCGGCCCCGCCGACGGCTCCTTTGTCGCGTCGACTCCATTGCTCGTGAAATCACGCGGCGCCGAGATCGGCGCGCGCACGAAGATCATCGACGGGCTCGATTCGTCGGTGAGCTTCTGGTGGCTCGACTTCGATTCGGAAAATCATTTCGAGGGCGACACCGGCAGCACGGTCTTCGGGCGCCCGAGCCGCCGCTACGGCGTCGAGATCGCCAATCATTATTCGCCGACCTCCTGGCTGCATTTCGACGGCGACGTCGCTCTGACCCACGCCCGCTTTCGCGGCGTCGATCAGCTGCAGGCGCTCGCCTGGGTCGATCTGCTGCAGCCGGGCTCCTTCGAATATGGGACCTATGTCGGCAACGCGCCCGGCAATTTCATTCCGGAGGCGCCGAACATCGTGGCGACGGGCGCGATCGAGATCGGCGAGACGACCGGCTGGTTCGGCGCGCTGCGCTACCGCTACTTCGGCGCGCGGCCATTGACCGAGGACGGCGTCTTCAAATCGCCGGCGACGGGAAGCCTCAATCTGCGCATCGGCTACCGCTTCGACAATGGCTGGCGAATTCAGGCGGATGCGTTCAATGTCGCGAATTCGCGCTCGGACCAGATCACTTACGGCTATGGCTCGCTGCTGAAGACAGACGCGCTCTACGGCCTCTGCCGATCGGGAACGGCGCCGGGCAATGTCTGCGCGGTCGGCGTGATGGACCGCCATTTCAAGCCGATGGAGCCGCCGGCGGTGCGCGTCACCGTGAGCGGGCCATTGCCCTTCTGAAGCGAGCGCCGAGACCCTTCGTCTCTCGATCTGGCGTCGCGCGAGAAGCTCGGCTAGTCTTACTCTTTCGCGCGACGCATCGGACACGTCGCCTTGCCGGCCTGCGTCGCGCGACCCTTTTTCCGGGGGCGTGACCTTTCGACGCTCCGATTTTTTGCGAAAGAGACGATTAATGCCCAAGAAGCTCGTGATCTTCTGCGACGGCACCTGGAACGAGCCGACGAAGCGCGGCACCAATGTCGTCCGAATGCTGCAGGCCACCGATTTCGCCGCCGCCGACGGCAGCCCGCAGATCGCCCATTACATCGCCGGCGTCGGCACGCGCCGCGGGGACGAGAAGCTCATCGGCGGCGCTTTCGGCTTCGGCATCTCCGACAATATCAAGGACGCCTACGCCTTCATCGTCAGCAATTACGAGGTCGGCGACGAGATCTATCTCTTCGGCTTCAGCCGCGGCGCCTATACGGCGCGCAGCATCGCCGGGCTCATTCACAATCTCGGCGTTCTGCAGCGCTGGAATCTGCCGCTCGTCTCGATCGCCTATGACCATTACAAGGACAAGGCGGAGGGTTGGCGGCCCAAAGGCGAGGCCTCGTCGAAGTTCCGCGCGGAAAATTGCCACCCCTATCCGACGAAGATTCGCTTCCTCGGCGTCTGGGACACGGTGGGCGCGCTCGGCGCTCCCTATGGCGAAATTCTCGGCCGGGTGATCGACCGACTGTTCAAGACGAGCTTCCACGATGTGACGCTCAGCGAAAGCGTCGACTCCGCCTATCACGCGCTGGCGGCGGACGAGCGTCGATGGCCGTTCCGGCCGACGCCGATCGCGCTCACCGACTATCATCGCGCGCGCAATGAGAAGAACATCGCCGAAAAAGGCTTTCCGCTCTATGCGGAACGATGGTTTCCCGGCGTCCACTCCAATGTCGGCGGCGGCTATGAAGACCACGGCCTCTCCGATTACGCGCTGCGATGGATGGCCGAGCGCGCCGAGGAGAACGGCCTGAACCTCCTCGATTTCGCCGATGTGAAATTCTCGAGCGACCGGCCCTTCGCGCCCGATCCGGACGAGAAGATCGAGAACAGCCAGTCGCTGGGCTACCGGCTCGCGACGACGCTGCTCGTCAAATTGCCGGCGGCGCTCGGCCTGCCGTCCGTCTATCCCAAGGAGGATCAGCGGCTCGCCCAACACGCCACATGGGTCGGCGACTATATCAGACCGATCGGCGCGAATGACGATTTCGCCCCGGTGCGCGAGAAAGCCGAGGTCGACGGCTCCTATCGGCCGACGCAATTGAAATCTCTCTCCCGGCAGGAGACGGAAAAAGACCGCGCGCCCGCGTGAGACGCGCGCGCGATCAACGCAGGCGCTCTCTCATATAGCCGCGCAGCACGGCGTTGATGCGCCGCTGATAGCCGGGCCCCTCCTTCTTGAAGAAGTCGACGAGGTCCTGGTCGAGGCGAATGGAGATCGCCTGCTTCTTCGGCGGAACGACGACCTCGGCCTTGCTCCAGTCGATGGGCTCGAATTCCGCCCAATCGGGATCGCCCGCGGCCGCCGCGTCGATCTCGGCGTCGCTCAGGTTCTTCGGCTCTCTCACTTTGTTCGCTCTTTCG
This sequence comes from Methylosinus sp. Ce-a6, assembly GCF_009811655.1. Classification (GTDB taxonomy): domain Bacteria; phylum Pseudomonadota; class Alphaproteobacteria; order Rhizobiales; family Beijerinckiaceae; genus Methylosinus. The sequence continues at coordinate 219,704 of NZ_BGJX01000002.1, forward strand.
TAGACCGATAGCTCGATTGGCCGCCGTTATCCGTATATACGATCGTAGTTTTTGTCCAGTCGCCGCTCGCCCGATGGGTCTTAGTGATCGACGAGGACATTCTCCATTTTTTTGTCCCGCCGTTCCGACTAATGCTAGCTCGAACCGACCTTCACGAGCCCTGATGCGATACCCGCCCTCCTTCCTCGACGAAATCCGCGCCCGCGTCCCGGTCTCGGCGGTGGTGTCGAAGAAGGTCAAGCTCAGGAAGGAAGGGCGCGAGTGGCGGGGCCTCTCGCCGTTTCAGGCGGAGAAGACGCCCTCCTTTTACGTCAACGACCAGAAGGGCTTCTACAAGGACTTCTCCTCCGGCAAGCATGGCGACGGCTTCACCTTTCTGATGGAGACGGAGGGCCTCACCTTCCCGGAGGCCGTCGAGCGGCTCGCCGCCATGGCCGGCCTTCCCATGCCGGTCGAGACGAAAGAGGCGCGCGAGGCGGAAGAGCGCCGCGCCTCGCTCACGGAAGTGCTGGAATTGGCCGCGCAATTCTTCGAAAAGCAATTGCGCGGGCCGGCCGGCGCCGAGGCCCGCGCCTATCTCGCCCGCCGCGAGCTCGGCGAAAAGGCGCAGGCGGAGTTCCGTCTGGGCTTCGCGCCGCCCGAGCGCTATGCGCTGCGCGACCATCTCGCCGGCAAGGGCGCGAGCGTCGCCACGATGATCGAGGCGGGGCTGCTCGTCCATGGCGAGGACATTGCGGTTCCCTACGACCGCTTTCGCAACCGGATCATCTTTCCGATCTGCGACCGCTCCGGCCGCGTCATCGCCTTCGGCGGGCGGGCGATGGAGAAGGACGCCAAGGCCAAATATCTCAATTCGCCGGAGACCCCGCTCTTTCACAAGGGCGCGACGCTCTACAATCTGCACAACGCCCGCAAAGCCGCGCATGAGGCGGGCAATATCATCGCCGTCGAGGGCTATGTCGACGTCATCGCCATGACCGCGGCGGGCTTTGCGCAGACGGTGGCGCCGCTCGGCACGGCGCTCACCGCGGAGCAATGCAATCTGCTCTGGGCCCAGGCCGAGGAGCCCATTCTCTGCTTCGACGGCGACAAGGCCGGCCGCAACGCGGCCTTTCGGGCGATCGACACGGCGCTGCCGCTGATCGGCCCCGGCCGCAGCCTGCGCTTCGCCTTGCTGCCGGAGGGGCAGGACCCGGACGAGCTCTATCGCTCGGCCGGCCCCTCGGCCGTGGCCGCGGCGGTGGCGGCGGCGCGCCCGCTGGTCGATCTGCTCTGGGCGCGAGAGACCGAGGGCGTCCCGCTCGACACGCCGGAGCGTCGCGCCGCGCTCGAGCGCCGTCTCGCCGAGCTCGCCCGCGCCATCGCCGACGAGACGCTGCGCCGGCACTATCAGCGAGAATTCGCCGGCCGCTGCGCCGCCCTTTTCGGCCGCGCCCGGTTCCATTCGCCCCGTCGGCCGGAGGGACGCGGCGGCGGCGGCGCGCAACGCTTCCGTCGCGACATAGCGTCCTCGCGCGGCCCGCTGACGATCGGCTCCGCCCTCGCCAATTCGCCGCTCTATCGTGGCACGGCGCCGGCGATCGCCCCGCGAGAGGCGCTCATCCTGCTGATTTTGATGAATCATCCAGAGCTCGTCGCCGCCCATCTCGAGGCCGTGACGGCGCTCGACTTCGCCTCCGCCGAGGCCGAGGCGCTGCGCGCCGTGCTAGTGCGCAGCCTCGCCGACGGCGCGACCGCGCGCGAAGAATTCGCTCGCGCCGCCGCGGCGGCCGGGCTAGAAGCATTTTGCGAGAAATTGACGGGGATGGCGGCCCATGCGACGATTTGGAGCGTCCGCGCCGAGGCGGCCCCGGCGGACGCCGCGGAAAGCCTGCGCCAAGCTCTCGTGTTGCAACATCGCGTGCGCGCATTAGATAAAGAGCTGCGGAAAATCGAGGCGAGGCTGGCGACCGCCCCCAACGATCAGGATTCCGCGCGATTAAGCGATATTCAAGCGCAATTGAACGCGCTCGATGGAACCGAAGCCGCTCTCGACGGGTTCGGTTCCCAGTCGGGCCGTTCGCCGAGAAGCCTTTGACCCGCAAGCCGTACGGCCGGCGAGCCAAAGCTCTACGAGTTTGGTTAGGCCGACGTTAAGCCCTGACCGCGACTGTGGGGCGGGGCGAATCGGGCGCGCCCGGCTTGTCTTGCGACTGTCGCTGTGGTTTTCGTTAAAATGCGGCAAAGCGGAAAAGTGAACGATCTCGGCGCGGCGCAGCCTTCGCTTTGAAGGCGGCGGAGGCGGGGCTTGGAGCGAAGAATGGCGAAAAAGGACGACGAGAAAGTCGAAAACGAGGGCGCGGTGGCGGTGGAAACCGCCGACGGTCCTCTGCTCGACCTGAACGACGCCGCCGTCAAGCGGATGATCAAGCTCGCCAAGAAGCGCGGCTTCGTCACTTACACCGAGCTCAACGCCGTGCTGCCGTCCGAGGAGGTCTCCTCGGACCAGATCGAGGACGTCTATGCGATGCTCCAGGAGATGGGCATCACCGTTTCCGAGGGGGACGACCCCGACGACGCCGAGGGCGAGGAGCAGGCGGAGGAGGAGGAGGCCGAGAGCGGCGAGCTCGTCGAATCGCCCCGCTCGACCGCCGTCGCCACGCGCAGCTCGGAGCCCGCCGACCGCACCGACGATCCCGTCCGCATGTATCTGCGCGAGATGGGCTCGGTCGAGCTTCTGTCGCGCGAGGGCGAGATCGCCATCGCCAAGCGCATCGAGGCGGGGCGCGAGGCGATGATCGCCGGCCTCTGCGAGAGCCCGCTCACCTTCCAGGCCATCATCATCTGGCGCGAGGAGCTCGAGGCCGGCAAGGTTCTGCTGCGCGACATCATCGACCTCGAGGCGACCTACGCCGGGCCGGAAGGCAAGAACGCCAAGTCGCCGGCCGCGCCGCCGGAGCTCGCGCCGGCCACCGCGCCGCGCACGCCGCCGGCCGCGCTCGGCGAAGCCGGCGCGCCGCCCGAGGAGGCCTTCGAGGAGGAGGACGACCTCGAAAACTCCGTCTCGCTCTCGGCCATGGAGACCGAGCTCAAGCCCAAAGTGCTCGAGACCTTCGCCCGCGTCGCCGACGCTTATAAGAAGCTGCGCCGGCTGCAGGACCAGAATGTCGAGAACAAGCTCAAGAACGAGACGCTGACGCCGGCGCAGGAGCGCAAATACAAGCAGCTCAAGAAAGAGATCGTCACCGATGTGAAGTCTCTCTCCCTGAACCAGAACCGCATCGAGGCGCTGGTCGAGCAGCTCTACGACATCAACAAGCGCCTCGTCGGCTATGAGCGCAAGCTGTTCCTGCTCGCCGACGCGCAGGGCGTCGGGCGCGAGGACTTCATCGACAAGTTCCAGGGCTCCGAGCTCGATCCCAAATGGATCAACCGCGTGTCCAAGCTCGGCTCGCGCGGCTGGAAGGAGTTCGTCGCCAACGAGAAGGACAGGATCAAGGATCTGCGCGGCGAGATTCACGCGCTCGCCACCGAGACGGGCCTCGAGATCGCCGAGTTCCGCAAGATCGTCCATATGGTGCAGAAGGGCGAGCGCGAGGCGCGCCAGGCCAAGAAGGAGATGGTCGAGGCGAATTTGCGCCTCGTGATCTCCATCGCCAAGAAATACACCAATTGCGGCCTGCAGTTCCTCGACCTCATCCAGGAAGGCAATATCGGCCTGATGAAGGCGGTCGATAAGTTCGAGTATCGGCGCGGCTACAAATTCTCGACCTACGCCACCTGGTGGATACGGCAGGCGATCACCCGCTCGATCGCCGATCAGGCGCGCACCATCCGCATTCCGGTGCATATGATCGAGACGATCAACAAGATCGTGCGCACCTCGCGCCAGATGCTGCATGAGATCGGCCGCGAGCCGACGCCGGAGGAGCTCTCCGAGAAGCTCGCCATGCCGCTCGAGAAAGTGCGCAAGGTCTTGAAGATCGCCAAGGAGCCGATCAGCCTCGAGACGCCGATCGGCGACGAGGAGGACAGCCATCTCGGCGATTTCATCGAGGACAAGAATGCGGTGCTGCCGATCGAGGCGGCGATCCAGTCGAATCTGCGCGAGACGACGACGCGGGTGCTCGCCTCGCTGACGCCGCGCGAGGAGCGCGTGCTGCGCATGCGCTTCGGCATCGGCATGAACACCGACCATACGCTCGAGGAGGTCGGCCAGCAATTCTCGGTGACGCGCGAGCGCATCCGCCAGATCGAGGCCAAGGCGCTGAGGAAGCTGAAGCACCCCTCGCGCTCGCGGAAGCTGAGGAGCTTCCTGGACAATTGAGCCTGCGGCGATGCCGACGATCGCTTCGTTCTACGGCATCGCCATTCGGATGTACCTCAAAGATCATGCTCCGCCGCTTTTCCATGCGATCTATGGCGACCACGAAGCGCAGGGCGCCATCGGAACCGGGGATATAGTAAAAGGCGAATTGCCCGCGACGGCCTCGCGGCTCGTCCGGGAGTGGACGAAATTGAATCGCGAAGCGCTCGAGGCGAACTGGCGTCGCCGCGAGACGGGTCTGCCGCTGGAGCAAATCGATGGGCTCGATGCTGAATAAGGTCGTTCAGATCGCGGCGGTGGGCCATTATTGCCTCGCAGTCCGTTTTCAGGATGGCGCTTCGGGCCTCCACGACTGCTCCGCGCTCATTCGTGAAGAAGGCCCGATGGCCGTCCCCCTGCGCGACCCCGAATTCTTTGCGAGCGTCCGGCTCGAGGACGGCGCGCCGACATGGCCGAACGGCTACGACATGTGCCCGGACTGGCTGCGGATGGAAATGGAAGCCGTCGGCGAATCGTCGGGGCCGCTCGCAGCGGAATAGTCAGTCGCGGCTGTAGACAACGACAGTCGGCGCATTCTCGTTCATGAATGAATCATTCTCGCAAGGACGACTTTCCGACCGGCGCAAGCGCCATGGCGTCGTCTACACGCCCGCGCCAATCGCCCGCTTTCTCGTCGCGCGCACCATCGCGCTCTCGCTCGACGAGCGACGCGCAGCTCTCGCCGCGCAGCATGACGGATGCGAGACGCGCGCTTTCGGCCTCGCATGGCTCGCCTGCCTGCGGTCCTTCGCCATTGTCGATCCCGCCTGCGGCGAGGGCGCGCTGCTCGAAGCCGCCTTCGACGAAATGGCGCGGCGCTATGAAGAGGCGGCGCGCCTGCTGAACGCGCTCGGCGCGACGATCGCCATCGATGCGGCGCGCGAGACGATCGCCAATAATCTCTTCGGCGTCGATATCGATCCGCGAGCGATCGCGGCCGCGCGCCACGCGCTCTCGCTCCGAGCGGTCGCATCGACGAGGGAACCCGAAGGCGCGCGGTCCGGGCCCGCATTCGCCTTGAATCTGCGAACGGGCGACAGCCTCGTCGACGATCCCACGGCGAGCGCGCTCGCCTTCGACTGGCGCGTCGCTTTTCCGGACATATTCGCGCGCGGCGGCTTCGATGTCGTCATCGGCAATCCGCCCTATGTGCGCATGGAATATCTCAAAGCGGCGAAGCCTCGGCTCGCCGCGCATTACGCCGTCGCCGCCGACCGCGCCGATCTCTACGCCTATTTCTTCGAGAAAGGCGTGCGACTGCTGAGAGACGGCGGCAGGCTGGGCTTCATCTCCTCGTCCAGCTTCTTTCGCACCGGCGCCGGCGCGGCCTTGCGGCGCTTCCTCACGGCCAATACGACGATCGAGAGCGTCGTCGATTTCGGCGATCTGCGCGTCTTCGACGGCGTCGTCACCTATCCGGCGATCGTGACCTCGAGGAAGGGCGCGGAGGGCGGCGACGTTTCCTTTCTGCTGCTGAAGGATCGCGCGCCGAAGAACCTCGAGACGGCCTTCGCGCAAAGCGCGAGACGCATGCCGCAGGCTCGGCTTCGCGCCGCCTTCTGGCGCTTCGAGGAGGAGGCGCTGGCGCTTCTGCGCGACAAGATCGTCCATGGCCGCAGCACGATCCGCGAGGTCTATGGATCGCCCCTATGGGGGATCAAGACCGGATTGAACGAGGCTTTCGTCCTCGATCGGGCGACCCGCGACGCGCTCGTCGCCGCCGATCCGCGGAGCGCCGAGATTTTGAAGCCTTATTCGCGCGGCGCGAGCATCGGGCGCTGGCGGGCGACATGCGAAGACTGGCTCGTCGATACGCCGAAAGGCTGTCTCGACATCGCCGATTATCCGGCGGCGGAAGCCTGGCTCGCGCCATTGCGCGAGCGGCTCGAGCGGCGCGCCACGCGACAAGGATGGTTCGAGCTGCAACAGGCTCAGCTCGCCTATCGCGCCCGCTTCTCGGCGCCGAAGATCGTCTTTCCGGACATTTCCCAGGGGCCGAAATTCGCGCTCGACGACAGCGGCGGCCTGATCGACGCGACCGCCTTCTGCCTGCCCTGCGCCGATCTCGCGCTGCTCGCTTTTCTCAATTCGCGCCTCGCCTGGTTCGTGCTCCATTCCGTGTCCAATCCGCTGCGCGGCGGCAAATGGCGGCTGCGGCTGAAGGCGCAATATCTGGAACCGCTGCCGCTTCCCGACTTCGATCGGCGGTCGGCGGAACGGCTCGCCGCGCTCGCGCGCGCCAATTGCGAGGCGGCGCGGCGGCGTCACGAAACCGGCGACGCGATCGAAGCGGCGCGTCTCTCGGCGGCGATCGAGGCGGGCGAGCGCGCGATCGACGCCATCGTCTACGGGCTCTTTCGCCTTTCGCGGGAGGAGATCGACCTTCTCGAAGCCTCGCTCGCCGGCCAATATTGACACGCGAAATCTCGAGCGGACTGCGATATATTGCGCCGCATGAACCCGCATCTGCGCCCGACAGGCCTCCCGCTCGAGACCCAGGCCGCCGAGGGACTTCCCCGGCGCTGCTGGAGCGTGGCGGAAATCGAGGAGATGGTCCGCGCCGGCATCCTCGACGAAGACGAGCGGTTCGAGCTGATCGGCGGGGAGGTCGTGCCCATGTCGCCCAAGGGGGCCCGACACGAATGGGTCAAAGGCGAAGTCAATCGTTTCCTCCAACGGGCGGCTCCCGCACATTTGACGATCATTCCCGAGACCACGCTCCGCCTCGACGCGCGCACCTTCGTCGAGCCGGATTTCTGCGTCTTTCCGCGCGGTCTCGCGCTGAGCGCGCTCGATGGGCCGGCGGTTCTGCTGGCGATCGAGATCGCCGATACGAGCCTTTCCTATGACAAGGGCCGCAAGATCGGCGTCTACGCCGCTTTCGGCCTGCGGGAGGTCTGGGTGGTCGATGCGGCGCGGGCCGTGACCTTCGTTCATCGCCGGCTCGGCGCGGCGGGCTATGCGGAGATCGTCGAATTCCCCGGCTCCGCGGGCCTCGAGCCCATGCTCGCGCCGGAGCTCGCATTCAGCCTCGCGGAGCTCGGAGTGACGCCGAGCATGGAGACGAAGTGACGCCCTCGACGACGCCCTCCACGACGACCGCGCTCCTTCGCGGCCTGCTGCGCAAATGTCCGCGATGCGGCGCCGGCGCGCTCTTCGCCGGCTATCTGAAGCGCGCCGACTCCTGCCCGCATTGCGCGGAGAGCTTCATCGGCGTCGACGCCGACGACGGGCCGGCCTGGCTCACCATCGGCGTCGTCGCCCATATCATCGTGCCGCTGCTGATCTTCCTCGAGACGCGGGGAAGCATGTCCTACGGCGCGGAAGCCGCGCTGCTCCTCTCCGTGACGATCGTTTCCACGCTGCTCTTGCTGCCGCTCTGCAAGGGCTTTTTCATCGCCGCCGTGTGGTCGCTCGCGAGGAAGGGAAGCTGAATTCCGTCGGCGTTTCCCGCTCGCCGACGCCGGTTCGAATGTCTTTCCATGTTTCATTGAAACATGGAAAGACTCTCGGGCAAGCGTATTTGCGCGCGCGTTCACGCTCCGACGGCGTTGCGCAGAGGCCGTCGCGCCGAGCGCATCATCGCCTCGATCTCGTCGGCGACGCGCTCGGCGCCGCCGCCCTCCTGGGCGATCTCGCGCGCCAGCCTCCGAGCATTGTGAGCGAAGCTCGGCTCCTCGAGCAGCCGCCGGATCGCCGCCGCGATCTCGACGGCGCTCGCCTCGCGCGGCAATCGGAGACCCGCGCCGTGATATTCGATGCGCGCCGCATTGTCGTTCTGATCGCGGCCCATGGGGAGAGCGAGGATCGGAACGCCGGCGCAGAGCGCACGGAGCGTCGTGCCATGGCCGGCATGGGTGACGACGCAGACCGCGCGCCGCAGCAGCGCATCATGCGAGGCGCCTTCGAGAATCTGAACATTGGACGGCGCCGCGAAGCGTTTACCGGCTAGCGAGTCTCCGAGCGTCGCGACTGCGCGAAGAGGCAGGGTGTCGAGCGCTTCGAGCGTAGCGGCGAGCGCGGACTCTTGTCGCTGATAGGTCGTGCTGAATGAAACGAGCGCGATCGGATTAGAATCGTCGGGCGTCGGCGCCGCGGCGGCGCAGGACGGCTGCTCGAGCAGCGGTCCGACGTAGCGCACATGGTCCGGCAGATGCGCGGCCGGGAAGTCGAACGCTTTCGCCGTGCAGAGCAGGAGCAGATCACAGCGGAACTGATCGAGCGTTCGCGTCAGCGGCGGCAGATGGAAACGCGCGCGCGCGGCATTGAGCCGGGGCAAGAATCCATCGAACATTCCGTCCACCATGGCTGCGGCCTCTCGGTCGCGGCGGCGCTCGTCTTCGTTCGTCGCTGGAAGAAATCCCGGGCCGAAAGGCGGATGGCCGGGCAATGGAACGAGGCTGACATTGGCCGCGAGCAGCGCATGGGGGAGGCCGAGAGCCTCCGCTGCGACCATTCCGCCGAACAGGAGATCGGAGCCGATGATCGCGTCGGTCGGCTCGGCCTGCGCCGCTTCGACGACGTCCTCGGCGTAACGGAGCGCCGGGCCGAGAAATATCGCCCGGGCCCAGGCCTGGAAGCCCGAGACGTCGTCCGGCTGCTCCCAATCGCGCGCGAAGCAGCTCTGCGGCGTGCGATCGGGGCGATTGGGGGCGCGGCGCCATGCAAGGACGCGGGCTCCCGCGGCGCGCGCTTGCGGCAGGATGGCGTCGTCGCCGATGAAACGGACCTCATGTCCGCGCGCCGTGAGCGCGCGAATGGCGGCGATCGTCGGCGGCACATTGCCGCCGCCTTCCCATCCGAGCACGAGCAGTCTGGATTTTTCGCTGCGAATAGCCATGGCGTGTCTCCTCAATCCAAGAGCTTCGAAATCATCGCTGTCATCAGCCGCTCGGCTTCGGGGAGCGAATGTCCCTGCGTGCGGCGGAGGAGGAACCAGCTCCAGACGTCGGTCGCGACGAGCAGATGCGACAGGCGGGCGCCGCGTTCTCCTGCGGGAAATGCGGAGAGGCGCGCGGCGAAGGTTTGTTCGACCCAAAGGCGATGGCCGACTCGGCCGGTCTCGAGGGTCGCGGCGATTTCGGGGATTCGGCCTTCGAGAGACAGCAGGCGCATCACCATCTCGCCGGTCGCTTCGTAATCGGAGACGAGGACCGCGGTGGCTCCGGCGATGTCGCCGGGCGGCGCGGCGGCGCGACGCGTCTTGATCTCCGCGCCGATGCGGCGCGTGAATGCGGCGAGAAGGCCCTCCTTGCCGCCGAAGCGGCGGATCACGGTCTGGCGCGTGGTCCCCGCGCGCTGCGCGACCTCGTCCAATGTGATCTCGTCGTACCAGCGCTCCTCGAGCAAGACGCGAAAGGCGAGGACGGTCGCTTCCTCGGTCTCCTGCGCGGCTATGGCGCGGGCGGTCTGGACGTAGTTTCGCGTGCTGGTCAATTTCATGATACATTAAGTAACATCAAAATAGGACAAGCGTCAACCAGGCGCAAAATCAGGCGCGATGAAACGAAGGGGATCAGTCCTGGCGAGGCTCGGGCTCGCGCCGCTCCAGCGGGTGGCCGGCGGCGACCCAGCCGTCGGTTCCCGGAGGATACCAGGACACTCTGGAATAGCCGAGCGAGAGCGCCCGTTTGGCTGCGTTCCAGGACATCCAGCAGTCGGCGAGGCAATAGAAAACGAGCGGGCGGCTCTTGTCTCCGGCGGTGGCGCGCGCGAGCCCTTTTTCGAGATAGCGAAGCGCCGCCGGCGACAGCTCGCCATAGCCGGTCTCGGGAAGCCAGACGCCGCCGGGAATATCGAAACGCGGCTTGTCCCGCCAGACGGCGTCCGGCGGCAGGCCGGCGGGCTTGGGCGGGCGCGGCAGAACGTCGACGAAGACCGCCGTCTTGTCCCGCCAGATCTCGAAGGCGCGAGCCGTATCGACCACGGTCGCGCCGCGCAGCGTGGCGGGGACGGCGGCGCGATAATCGGCTTGCCTGTAGCCCTGCGGCTCCGGCGGCGGCTCCGCTTGCGCCGTCGCGACGGCGAGCGACGCGGTCGCGAGAGCCGCGAGGAGCCTGTGCGCCGAGGCGACGAGACGACGCGTCACGGCGCGGGCGCGATCGGCGCGTCGGATTCGTCGATCAGCGGCACGCCGAAATCGGCGAGCAATCTATCGATCTCTTTCTGATTTTGCGCGATGAGGCGATTGAGCTCGCGTTTCCATTCCTGGTCGGAATGGCGTACGCCCATGGCGATGCGAAAGCTCATGCGGGCGCCCTTGTCCGCGGTGAGCAACGCCGCTTTCAGACGGCCGCTCGATTTCTTGACATGATAGCCGGCGATCGGCCCCCACAGAATGGCGACGTCGATCGTTCCGCTCTCGAGGTCGCGGATCATATCGGCGGCCGGCGCATCGACGCGCGTGTCGACGACGAGCGGATAGGGCTTGACCGCCGCGAGCAGGCCGTAGCGGGCCAGAAGATTGCCGGGCGGCGTGTTGGCGACGAGGCCGATGCGCTTGTCCTTGGCGAGACGCGGATCGGCGAGCGAGATCAGCCCGTCGAGGTCGGAGCCGGCGCGATAGACTGCCGCATAGGCCGTCCGATAATAGGGATTGGTGGGCTGCACGAGATCGTCGCCCTGCGGCATCCCCATCACCAGATCGCACAAATGCGCGTTGAGCGTGTTGCGGATGAAGCCGGTCGCGCCGGGATAATAGGTATAGGAGAGATCCTTGCCGAGCTTCTTGGCCAAGAATTCCGCCAGTCTGTTCTCGAAGCCTTCGCCGGCGCGATTGGAGAAGGGGAGATTGCTCGGATCGGCGCAGACGCGCAGAACATTGGGATCGACGAGCTCGATGGACCCGCGCGCGTCATCGACGCCCCCCTGAGGCCGGGCGACGAGACCGGGCGATTGGGAATGCGCCGGGGCCGTCGCGAGCAAGCCCGCGACGGCGACCAGGGAAAATGCGAGATGACGCGACATGGCGCGCTCAGGCGCTACTTGGCGCTCATGCACTTCGTTTCGGCCTCGGCGAAAGCCGCAGGCTTTTCGGCCTTCTTCTCCGGTCGGCCGCGGCCGACCGCCTCGGTCGAGCGGGCGCGGAGATAGATATAGAGGTCGTCGATGTAGCACATCGCGTTCTTGTTGTCGGAGAAAGCCGGCATGACGCTGTCATTGCCCGCGACCTTGTTCTCGCGGCCGCCGACGACAATGCCGTAGAACTCGGCGTAATTGAAGTTCTTGACCGAATTCTTCAGCGCCGGCGCATAGGTCGAGCCTTCGGCGTTGGGGCCGTGGCAGACGTGGCATTCGGCATGATAGCGGCGATAGCCGGAGAAGGTGTACCAATCGACCGCGCCGTCCGCCTGGACCTTGTAGGTAGGGTCGCCTTTGGCGTCGAACCACTTGCCGTCGACTTCCTTGACCGCGGTCGGGTCTCCCGGCGGCTCCGCCCGCACGGTCGTTCCAAAACCCATGAACACGCTCAGGGCCAGCGCCCCGACGAGCGGCAGTCTCATTACTCTATCCTCCAGCAGTTTCCATCCACATAAACGCGAGGCGCCCGGCGACGCGCCAGGGGCGTTCGCCGAGCGCCGAGTTATAATTGGCCGTTTCAGTTCGCCGGAGCGACGATCGGCAGAGCGTAATCGGGCAGAGCGAACACGGTCAGCACGCCGCCGAGAGCGGTGTAGTCGGACAGCGCCTTATAGCCGCCGACGGCGCCGAGGCCCTCGTTGCTCTTGGACAGGCCGGCCGCGAGACCGATGCCGGCCCAACCGCCGACGCCGGACAGAACCGCGACATACTGCTTGCCCTTGTGCTCATAGGTGATCACATTGCCGATGATGCCCGACGGAGTCTTATACTTGTAGAGCTCCTTGCCGGTCTTCAGATCGACGGCCTTCAGATAGCCCTCGAGCGTGCCGTAGAAGGCGAGGCCGCCGGCCGTGGTGACCGTGCCGGACCAGACCGAGAACTGCTCCTTGTTGGACCAGACGATCTTGCCGACGCGGGCGTCCCAGGCGATGAAATTGCCCATGTTGGTCTCGCCGGGCGGCGGGAACATCTCGAGCGTCGCGCCGACATAGGGCTGACCCGCCGTGTAGCTGACGCGGAACGGCTCATAGTCCATGCAGACGTGATTGGTCGGCACATAGAACAGGCCGGTGTCCGGCGAGAAGGACGCCGGCTGCATGTCCTTGGAGCCGAGAGCGGCCGGGCAGACGCCCTTGGTGTTGACGTCCTCGCCATTCTGCTCGGTCGAATATTTCGACACGACCAGCGGACGGCCATAGGTCTTGGAGCTCTTGTCCATATCGACCTTGGTCGCCCAATTGACGGCCGGGTCGTATTTCTCGGCGACCAGCAGCTCGCCGGTCACGCGGTCGAGCGTGTAGCCGAAGCCGTTGCGATCGAAGTGGACGAGCGTCTTGCGAGCCTGGCCGCCGATCGTCTGGTCGGCGAGGATCATCTCGTTGATGCCGTCATAGTCCCACTCGTCGTGGGGGGTCATCTGATAGACCCACTTGACCGCGCCGGTGTCGAGATTGCGCGCCCAGATGGTCATGGACCAACGATTGTCGCCCGGACGCTGCTTGGGGTTCCAGGTCGAGGGGTTGCCGGAGCCGTAATAGACGAGGTTCAGCTCGGGGTCATAGGAATACCAGCCCCAAGTGGTGCCGCCGCCGATCTGCCACTGGTCGCCTTCCCAGGTGTTCAGCCCCGAGTCCTTGCCGACCGGCTTGCCGAGATGGGTGGTCTTCTCGCCGTCGATCAGCGTGTCGCTGTCCGGGCCCATCGAATAGCCGCGCCAGGCGAGCTTGCCATCGGCGACATTATAGGCGGCGAGGCTGCCGCGCACGCCGAACTCGCCGCCGGCGATGCCGACGAACACCTTGTCCTTGAAGACATGCGGAGCGGCGGTCGAGGTGGCGCCCTTGGAGGGATCGCCGTTCTTCACCGACCAGACGAGCTTGCCGGTCTTGGCGTCGAGAGCGACGAGGGTGGTGTCGGCCTGGGCCAGGAAGATCTTGCCGTCGCCATAGGCGAGGCCGCGATTGACGGTGTCGCAGCACATCACCGGAACGACGCTCGGATCCTGCTTGGGCTCATACTTCCAGAGGATCTTGCCTTCGTTGTTGAGGTCGAGGGCGTAGACGATGTTGGGGAACGGAGTATGCAGATACATGACGTCGCCGATCACCAGCGGCGCGCCTTCGTGGCCGCGCAGCACGCCGGTCGAGAAGCTCCAGGCGGGAGCCAGCTTGCCGACGTTCTCGGTGGTGATCTGCTTCAGCTTCGAATAACGCAGATTGGCGTAGTCGCCCGTCGGCGAAACCCAATCCTTCGGATTCTTCTGGAGACCGAGCAGCTCGTCGGCGTTCGCCACGCCGGCCCCGAACAGCGCGAGAATCCCCACCGAAGTCGACAACAACAGCTTATGCATGAGCTTTTCCTCCTGACGACATTACCGCGCAAAAGGCCCGGCCACGCCGCCGACATCGCGCCTTTTCGACGCCACAGGCTTTGGGAAGCCGTTTCCTCGATTTTTGCCACGGCGATGAGGCGGAAACGCCGCGCCCGCAGCCCCGCCCATATCTCCGTTGAGACGCCCTCCGGTTCCCGGCCGGAAGACCTCTTTTAGGTCGGAAACGGCGGGATAATATGTCGCACGGAATTGAAGCGCAATCCCCAAATCCTGTTCGCGACTTTCCTGATTTCTCGCATGAAACGGGCAAAAAACGAGGTCGAAACACCAATGCTGCAACGCACTATCGGACCTCTCGTCTTCGCGCTCGCCGCGCTCTTCGCGAGCCTCGCGCAAGCCTTCGATCTGACCGAGATCGCGCCCGGCGTTTTCGCCCATCAGGGCCAGACCGCCTTGATGTCTCGGGACAACTTCGGCGACATCGCCAATCTCGGAGCGATCGTCGGCGAAACGGCGATCGCGGTGATCGACACGGGAGGCAGCCGCGCCGAAGGAGAGGCGTTTGTCGCTGCGTTGCAGCAGCGCTCGGCGAAGCCCATCCGCTATATCGTCAACACACATGTCCATCCGGATCATATTTTCGGGAATATTGCCTTTCGAGGAACGGGAGCGGTCTTCGTCGGCCACAAGAACCTGCCGCGCGCGCTCGCCGTGCGCGGGCCCCATTATCTCGCCTCTTTCCGCGAGACGATGGGGGCGCTCGTCGACGAGGTGGTTCTGATTCCGCCGAGCCTCACCGTCGAAAGCGAGACGACGCTCGATCTCGGCGGCCGCAAGATCGTGCTGAAGGCCTGGCGCACCGCCCATAGCGACGCGGATCTCACCGTGCTCGATTTGCAGAGCGGCACGCTCTTTGCCGGCGATCTCTTGTTTTTGCGGCATGTGCCGATCGTCGACGGCAGTCTCCTCGGCTTCCTCGCCGTCGTCGACGAGCTGCGCGCGATTCCGGCGGTCCGCGTCGTCCCCGGCCATGGGCCGGCCGTCGCTCCCTGGCCGCAGGCGCTCGACGCGCAAAAGGCCTATCTCGACCACCTCACCCGCGATCTTAGGGCCGATATCGCCAAAGGGGCGACGCTGGCCGAATCGGTGAAGACGGCCGGCCGCCGCGAAGAGCCCAATTGGCTGCTCTTCGAGGACTATCATACGCGCAACGCCACGGCCGGTTTCGCCGAGCTCGAGTGGGAGGCCCCTTGAGCCGGCCCGGCGGCCGGCGTTAGGATTCTAAAAAAAATGGGAGGAAGACAGATGCGCGCATGGACCGCGAGCCTTCAGGCCCGCCATCGCCTGGACCGCAGCGAGCGCGAAGGCGCGCGGTCCCTCCGTCGCCCCGCGGCGACGGCGGTCGCGGCGCTCTTTCTTTTGGCCGGCGCCGCGCTGGCCGAGGAGCCCAAGATCGACCCCTGGCCCGGCCTCGTCGCCGATATTTTCCACGACCGCGCCATAAAGACGCATGAGGGCGTGGTGACGCTCGACGCGCCGAAGCGGGCGGAGGACGCCGCCATCGTGCCGATGACGATCTCTCTGCTCGAACCCGGCCTGCGCGCCGCGACCCTCGTCATCGACGAGAACCCCATGCCCATGGCCGCGGCCTTCTCCTTCGGCGAGGGCGCCGGCGTGCAGAAGATCGAGACGCGCGTGCGCGTGAACTCCTACACCAATGTGCATGTGGTCGGCGAGACGGCGGACGGCGCGCTGCATTCGGTGGTGAAATTCGTGAAGGCCTCGGGCGGCTGCTCGGCGCCGGCGATCAAGGATCAGGACGAGGCCGCCGCCAATCTCGGCAAGATGAAATTTCGGGAGTTCACGACTGCGAACCCCGCTCGGCGCGAGGCGCAGATCATGATCCGCCATCCCAACAGTTCCGGGATGCAGATGGACCCGATCACCCGCGCCTATATTCCCGCCCATTATGTCGACAAGATCGAGGTGCGCCAGGGCGACGCGCTGATCTTCTCCATGGAGGGCGGCATCTCTCTCTCCGAGGACCCCAGCTTCCGCTTCGTCTATGCGCCCAATGGCGCCAAGACGATCCGCGTCGAGGCGCATGACAATCGGGGCGGCGTGTTCAAGGGCGAGTGGCCGATCGGCGGAGCGTCGTGAGGGGAAGCGAGTAGAACTACTCGCTACTCGCTGGTCTCCGCGTCGCCGCGACCCATTCGTGGGCGCGCGCCTCGGGGTCCGCGGCGCGCAGCACGTCGGTGACGACGCAGGCGCTGTCCGCTCCCGCCTCGAGAGCGGCGCGGGCGCGCAGAGGCGTCAGCCCGCCTATGGCGACGAGCGGAATTTCGCCGATGCGGCGTTTCCAGACGCCGATCTTGTCGAGCCCCTGCGGGGCGAAGGCCATTTGCTTCAAGAGCGTCGGATAGATCGGCCCGAGCGCGACATAGTCGGGGGAGAGCGCCAGCGCGCGCTCGAGCTCCGCCTCGTCATGGGTGCTGACGCCGAGCCTTATTCCATGGGCGCGAATCGCGGCGACATCCGCCGTGTCGAGATCGCCCTGGCCGAGATGCACGAAATCGCAGGAAAGATCGATGGCGAGCCGCCAATGATCATTGACGACGAGCTGCGCGCCATGCGCCGCGCAAAGTTCGCGGGCGCGGGCGATCTCCTCGCGCAGCGCGGCCTCGTCGCAATCCTTGACGCGCAATTGCACGAGTCTGACGCCCTGCGGCAGCAGCCGCGGCAGCCAGTCCGCGGCGTCGACGATGAGATAGAAAGGATCGAGCAAAAGCGCGCTCACCCCACCCTCCCCTTCAGGGGGAGGGTCGGACCGCGCAGCGGTCCGGGGTGGGGTGAAGCGTCCGAGACTCCGGGGCTCACCCCCTCCCGAGCGCCCATAGCGCTCGACCTCCCCCCTAGAGGGGGAAATGGAAACGCCCCATCCGACAAAAGCGCGCTCATGCCTCGCGCCCGTCGTCGAAGGCGCGGCCGAGGAGCGGCGTCGACGGCTCCGCCATGTCGCGCGGCTCCATGAGGCCGGAAAGATAGGCGGCGCGGCCGGCCTCTATGGCGAGCGCGAAGGCCCGCGCCATGGCGACCGGATCGCCGGCGCGCGCCACCGCGGTGTTGAGCAGCGCGGCGTCGAAGCCCAGCTCCATGACGGCGGCGGCCTGCGAGGGCGCGCCGAGGCCGGCGTCGACGATGAGCGGCGTATCGGGAAAATGCGCGCGTAGCGCCCGCAGGCCGAAGAGATTATTGATCCCGCGGCCGGAGCCTATGGGCGCCGCCCAGGGCATCAGCACGCGGCAGCCGGCGTCGATGAGCTTTTCCGCGACGACGAGATCCTCGGTCGTATAGGGAAACACGCAAAAGCCGTCGTCGCAGAGGATGCGCGCCGCCTCGACGAGGCCGAACACATCGGGTTGGAGCGTGTCCTCCTCGCCGATGACCTCGAGCTTGATCCAATTGGTTCCGAACAGCTCGCGCGCCATTTGCGCGGTGGCGACGGCCTCCTTGGCGGTGCGGCAGCCGGCGGTGTTGGGCAGCACGCGCACGCCGATCTCGCGAATGAGACCCCAGAAGCTCTCGCCCGCCCGCGACCCTCCGGCCTCGCGCCGCAGCGAGACGGTGACGATCTCCGCGCCCGCAGCGCGGATCGCCTGCGCGAGAATAGCCGGCGAAGGATAGCGCGCCGTGCCGAGCAGGAAGCGGGAGGACACGGCGTCGCCATAGACGGAGAGAGGCGCAGTCATCGCGTTCGGCTGGTTCGGAGAAGGCCGGAAAACCGTATCCGCCATCAGCGCAGAAACAGCTTTCCGAGCACCAGGAGCGTGAGCGTGATATTGGTCCCGAGCATCCATTTCACAGTGTTGAATTCACCTTTCAGCAAGGCGAATTCATGCTGGACATCACTGTTCTTGGCGTCGAAATTGGCGACGACTTCCGCGGCCTTGCGCGCTTTCTCCTCGCTCGCGCCGGCTTCCCGAAGGGCGTCGTAGATTTCCGTGACGATCGTGCTCATGGGACGACCCTAACATGGAGTTCGTAACGGAGGTAGCAAGTTCGACACGTCCTTCATCCCCCCTGCCGCGGCGTGACGATCTCGACCGCATCGTCTTCGACGAGACGCGTCTCGCCGCGGTCCTTGCTGCGCACGAATTCCTGATTCACCGCCGTGGCGACCGTCTGCTCGCTAAAGCCCAGCTCCTCGATGAGCCGTTCCAGCGTGGGCGCCTCGACCTCGAGCGTCTGCCCATTCACTCTGATCCGCATTCATGACCTCCGGGAAGATCTCGCCCGCGAAGAGAAAACGCGCGACGCGGCGCGCCAGCGCCGGCGCCAGCAGAAAGCCGTGCCGATAGAGCCCATTGATATAAAGTGTCCGACCCCGCCGCAGAATGCGCGGCAGATTGTCCGCGAAAGCCGGCCGCACGTCGGAGCCCGTCTCGACGATCTCGGCCTCCGCGAAAGCGGGATGGATCGCGAAGGCCGAATTGACGAGCTCGACGATCGAACGCGCGGTGACGCGGGAGCGCTCCTCGTTTTCGATCATCGTCGCGCCGATCATGAACACTCCGTCCCCGCGTGGGACGACATAGACCGGATGGCGCGGATGCAACATGCGCACGGGCCGCGACAATTCGATCTCCTCGCTGCGCAGCACGAGCATCTCGCCCTTGACGCCGCGCAGCCCGGCGATCTCGCCGCGCGCCGAAAAGCCGCGGCAGTCGACGATCCAATCCGCCCGCGGCGGCGGCGTCTCGGCGCAGAAGCGAACACGGACATTGTCCATTGTCTGCAGCCGCTCGAACAGCGCCCGCATCGCCGCGCGCGGCTCGAGATGCGCCTCGTCGCGAAAATAGAGGCCGCCGGAAAAGCGCCCCGCGAGCGCCGGCTCGAGGGCGGCGAGGGCCGCTTCGTCCAAACGCTCGAAACGGCGGGTGCGCCGGGAGAATTCGCTGAGCTCGGCGCGGTCGCGCGGCGGCGCGACGACGAGGCTGCCGGCGATCGTCGCGACGGGAATATCCTTGGTCCAGAAGGCGAGCGCCTCCTCGCCGAGCGTGGCGACGATGGGCTCGGCGCTCTCCAATTCGCACCAGGGCGCGATCATGCCGCCGGCGTGATAGGAGCAGCCGCGCCCCGGCTCGGCGGCTTTCTCGACGAGCTCGACCTCGGCGCCGAAAGGCGCGCCGGCGCGGGCGATCTCGAAAGCCGCGGTCAGTCCGGCGACGCCGGCGCCGATCACGCCGATCAACATCGCGGCGGCTCTGCGGCGCGGCCGGGAAAACAAAGGATCATGCGACCTCCCTACGCCAGCGCGAACTGGATCAGGTTCGAAGGGTCGCCGAGCCGCTTTTTTTAAGAGCTCTTCGGCCTCTCAGCCTCTTGCCGCGCGCGAAAGGCGCGCCGGCGGCGAGGCTCCCCCGGGCGAGACCGAGATTCGCGCAGGAGCGGCGACGCGTCAAGCGGGGCCGCAATAGCCCCGTCATCGCGAGCGAAGCGACGCGAGCCAGAGCCGTGGGGCGGCCCCGGATCGCTTCGTCGCTCCGCTCCTCGCGATGACGGCCCGCCGCTACTCCTGCGGGGCGCGGGCGGTGATCGCCAGAGCGTGCACGCGGCCGGCCAGCTCCTCGGCGAGCAGCGAATTGACGATCCTGTGGCGCTCCACCAGTCTCTTGCCGGCGAAAGCCTCGCTCACGACCTCGATGCGAAAATGGCTCTCGCCGTCCTGATGGTGGCCGCCATGGCCGGCGTGCTGATGCGACTCGTCGATCACCTTCAAGGAGAGCGGTGCGAGCGCATCGGTCAGCTTCGATCTTATGCGGGCCTGGACGGCGCCGATATTGCCTTGCTCGGCCATAGTGAAATCCTCCTCGTCGCCCTCCGCCCAAGCAAAATTCCCGCCGCGTGAAATTGGCGCCGGGTTCCGCTTGCAGCCTGCGGCCAGTCTACCATAATGCAGCGCCATGGATTTGAACTCGCCCCTCTTCGATCGTATCCGCGTCAAGCCGGAGCAGAGGCAGGAGCGGCGCGAGAGCCGCTTTCGCTGCGACGCCCCGGGCTGCGAGGCCGACGGCTCCTATCGCGCGCCCATGGGGCGGCTGCGCGAGGGGCAATATTTCTGCTTCTGCCTGGAGCACGTGCGGGAATACAACAATTCCTACAATTACTTCAACGGCATGAGCGACGAGGCCGTCGCCCGCTATCTGAAGGACGACGCCACCACCGGCCATCGTCCGACCTGGTCGATGGGCGTGAAGCGCGGACAAGCGGCGTTTCGCGAGGACCCGCTGCGGGCGGAGAATTTCGCCGATCCGCTCGGCCTCTACCGACAGAGATCGCACCGCGGGCGGCCGCCGGCGGAGGCGGCGCCGCGCTATTCGGCGGTGACGATCAAGGCGCTGAATGCGCTCGGCCTCGATGAAACCGCCTGTGCGGAGGCGATCAAGACGCGCTATAAGGAGCTCGTCAAACGTCACCATCCGGACGCCAATGGCGGAGATCGCTCCTGCGAGGAAAGGCTGCGGGAGATCATCCACGCATATAAGACGCTGCGGGCGGCCAAGCTCGTCTGAACAAGCTCGTTTGACCAAGCCTTGCCGGCCACGAGCGTCGCGAGCGCGCGCCGGCGAAACGGAGGATCAATGTCAACCCCAAGCGACAAAGCGGCCGGGTCCGCGCATCTGCCGGACCTCACAGTCTCCGTGCGCCAGCTGTTCGGCATCGACTCCGATCTCGAGGTTCCCGCCTATTCCGAGCCGGACGAGCATGTTCCGGACAATGACCCCGACTATCTCTTCGACCGCGAGACGACGCTCGCCATTCTCGCCGGCTTCGCCCGCAATCGCCGCGTCATGGTCACGGGCTACCACGGCACCGGCAAGTCCACCCATATCGAGCAGGTCGCCGCGCGCCTCAACTGGCCCTGCGTGCGCGTCAATCTCGACAGCCATGTCTCGCGCATCGATCTCGTCGGCAAGGACGCGATCGTGCTCAAGGACGGCAAGCAGGTCACCGAGTTCCGCGACGGCATTCTGCCCTGGGCGCTGCAGCACAATATCGCGCTGTGCTTCGACGAATATGACGCCGGCCGCCCGGATGTGATGTTCGTCATTCAGCGCGTGCTCGAGGTCTCCGGCCGGCTGACGCTCTTGGACCAGAACAGGGTCATCCGCCCGCATCCGGCCTTCCGCCTCTTCGCCACCGCCAACACGGTCGGCCTCGGCGACACCTCCGGCCTCTATCACGGCACGCAGCAGATCAATCAGGGCCAGATGGACCGCTGGTCGATCGTCGCCACGCTCAACTATCTGCCGCATGACGCCGAGACCAATATCGTGCTCGCCAAGGTCAAGAGCTTCGACAAGACGAAGGAAGGCCGCGACGCGATCAATAAGATGGTGCGCGTCGCCGATTTGACCCGCAACGCCTTCATGTCCGGCGATCTCTCGACGGTGATGAGCCCGCGCACGGTCATCACCTGGGCGGAGAATTCCGAGATTTTCGGCGATGTGGGCTTCGCCTTCCGGCTCACCTTCCTGAACAAATGCGACGAGCTCGAGCGTCCGCTCGTCGCCGAGTTCTACCAGCGCTGCTTCGGCAAGGAATTGCCCGAGAGCGCGGTGAATGTGGTGATGTCCTGAAGATGGATCGGCAGTAGGCAGTCGGCTTTGGGCAATCGCGCGAGTCCGACCGCCCACTGCCGATTTCGACTGCCCCGATCACCTCTCCTCGCCGCCGCGGCGCGCGAGCAGGTCCGGCCGCCTTGCGCGCGTGAGCTCGACGGCGCGATCATGGCGCCAGCGCGCGATCTTGGCGTGATCGCCGCCGAGCAGCACATCCGGTATCGCCCGGCCTTCGAAATCGCGCGGTCGCGTATATTGCGGATATTCGAGAAGACCGCTCTCGAAGCTCTCCTCCTCGCCGGATGTCGCCTCTCCCATGATCCCGGGAAGGAGCCGCACGCAGGCGTCGAGGAGCGCCATCGCCGCGATCTCGCCGCCCGAGAGCACATAATCGCCGATCGAAATTTCTTGGAGCGCGCGCGCCTCGATGATGCGCTCGTCGACGCCCTCGAAACGCCCGCACAGAATGACGACGCCTTCGCCGGCGACGAATTCGCGCACGCGCTTTTGCGTGAGCGGCGCCCCGCGCGGACTCATCAACAAGCGAGGGCGCGCGTCATCCGCCGGCGCGGCGGCGTCGATCGCGGCGGCGAGAACATCGGCGCGCATCACCATGCCGGGACCGCCGCCGGCGGGCGTATCATCGACGGCGCGATGACGGCCGAGGCCATGCGCGCGAATATTGCGCGCCTCGAGCGACCAGAGCCCGCCTGCGAGCCCCTCGCCGGCGAGCGATAGCCCCAGCGGGCCGGGAAACATTTCCGGAAAGAGGGTGAGGATGGTCGCGCGCCACATGCGGCGGCTTATGGCACGAGGGCGGAGAGCAGGGAAGGCGGCGCCGGCGCCACGAACCAGCCGCGGCCCAGCCTGACTAGGTACTATTTCGGATTCTTCGGCTTTTTAACGGTCCATTCACGAAGATCGCACCAGCCTTTCAGCGTTTTCTTCTCACTTTTTGGAGCACGACCCATGTGGCGACTTTTCAATGCTCTATGCATGCTGTCCGTTGTGACTCTGCTGGTTCTGCACGGCGGACAGGCGCGCTCCTTGCCAGAGCGGCCGCAGTGGCGGTCGGAGGTCGACGGCATGGAATGCGCCGAGCTCGATCGCGGCGCGCTCGGCGCCTCCGCCAGAACCTTCCTCGTTCCGGCCTCGGCCGGCGCGTTCCCGAGCTGGACTCCTCCGGCCGAGATCGAGGCGAAAGCTCTCGTTTGGCGGCCTCCCGGAGAAATCGCCTCGGCGCGAGCCGCCGAAATGACGGGTTTCGCCGCGGTCGGCGCGACTGCAAAGCCCGCCTCGAGCTGGGCGCCTCCCGCGGAGATCGCCACGAAACCCGTGAGATCGACCTTTGCCGACCGCGCTCGCGTCTGGCTGCCGCCGGCCGACATCGCCCACGCGAAAGCCGCCGGCCTCGCCGTCCCGGCCTCGGCCGAATCGCCGGCCTCGAAATGGGCGCGTCCGACGGAGATCGCCGACGAGGCTCCGGTCCTCGAACACAGATCCGCATTCACCGGCGGCGCTCGCGCCTGGCTGCCGCCGACCGAGATCGCCTCCGCGCGAGCCGCGGTCGACGACATCGTCACGGGCCTCGCCGCCGCCCGCGCTTCGCCCCACGACCGTTCGCGCTCGAATTGGATTCCCCCGGCCGAGATCGCCGCGCTCCTGCCGATGGCGTCCCGATCCACGATTGCGAACGACGCTCTGGTTTGGCGGCCGCCGGAGGAAATCGCGAAATCCAAGATCGCATCGCGGTGATGAGCGCACCGCCAACGGCCGCACGAGCGCAAACGCCGGCGGCCGTTTCTCCATTGCGCAGCGAAGCCCGCCGCGCGGCTCAAGCCTCTCCTTCGGATGCGCCTTCGTCCAATATCGGCGGCTCCGCCACGATGCGGCCGCCCGCCACATCGACGATGGGAACGACCGTCTTCGTGAAAGGCAATAGCAGCGTCTCCCCGCCGTCGGGCGGCGACACTTCCAAAATATCGCCCGCGCCGAAATTGCGCACCGCGATCACCACGCCGAGCCCCTCGCCGTCACGGGTCTCGACGCGCAACCCCTCGAGATCGGCGAGATAGAATTCATCTTCCTCGGGCTCCGGCAGCGCCGCGCGCGGAAGATAGAGCTCGATGCCGGTCAAGGCCGTGGCGGCGTCGCGGTCGGCGACGCCCTCGAGGCGCGCGACGAACATGTC
The DNA here is from genome assembly GCF_009811655.1 of Methylosinus sp. Ce-a6. Classification (GTDB taxonomy): domain Bacteria; phylum Pseudomonadota; class Alphaproteobacteria; order Rhizobiales; family Beijerinckiaceae; genus Methylosinus. The sequence continues at coordinate 243,277 of NZ_BGJX01000002.1, forward strand.
CTTGCCGAGCGGCCGCAGCGAAGCGATGACGAAACGCCGCGCGCCGCTCGCGTCGAACAAGGGGCCATAGGAGGAAATCGCCGCCGGATCGGCGGTAAAGCTCTGCAGGCGGATTTCGCCGCGCACGCCATGCGCGGCGCCGAGCCGGCCGAGCAGAATGGCGTTTTTCATGCGCAGACGCAAGCGAACCTGAAGGCTCGCGGTCCAAGGCGGGCAAAGGACCGCGAGCCTTCAGGCTCGCGTCGGAAATAATCACCTGGAAGCATGACCATGGCCCGGCGTCATTGCGAGCGAAGCGAAGCAATCCAGAAGCCGCGCCGCGACTCTGGATTGCTTCGTCGCTTCGCTCCTCGCAATGACGGCGTCATCAGGCCGAGGCGGCCTCGGCCGCGGCGGCGGCCGCAGCGGCGCGCTCCTGGGCCTTCTTCTTCGGCTGCGCCTTCTGCGGATTGTTGCGCGCCTCGCGCTTGCCGACGCCGACGCTCTCCAGCAGGCGGGCGACGCGATCGGTCGCCTGCGCGCCCTTGGCGATCCACTCCTGCGCCTTTTCGGCGTCGAGCACGAGACGATCGGCGGCGTCCTTCGGCTTCAGCGGATCGAAAGTGCCGAGCTTCTCGATGAAGCGACCATCACGGGGCGAACGCGAATCGGCGACGACGACGCGATAGAAGGGACGCTTCTTGGCGCCGCCGCGGGAGAGTCTGATCTTCAGGGACATGTCGGTTCCTTTGTCGAGTGAGTGGTCAGTCGTGAGTGGTCAGTAGTAAGTGGCGCCATTCACTACTCACTACTCACCACTCACTTTTTTCATTTCTTCTTCCCGAACGGATTGAGGCCGCTCAGAAAACCGCCGCCGCCGCCGAGGCCCGGCAGCGTCGGCTTGGCGGAGAATGCGGAAGCCGGCGGCGCGGCGGGAATGCCGCGACCGACGCCGGGCGGCGGCGCGCCGCCCATTTTCTTCTGCAGTTCGGCGATCTGCTCCTGGCTCGGCGCCGGCATCCCGCCGAGACCCATCATCTGCGCGGCCTTGCCCATCATGCCGCCGCGCTTGGCCCCGCCCATGGCCTTCATCATGTCGGCCATCTGGCGATGCTGCTTTAAAAGCTTGTTGATCTCCTCCACCTTCGCGCCGGAGCCCGCCGCGATGCGGCGCTTGCGCGAGGCTTTGAGGATATCGGGGTTGCGCCGCTCCTTGGGCGTCATCGACAGGATGATGGCGCGCTGGCGCTTGAACATCTTGTCGTCGATATTGGCGGAGGCGATCTGCTCCTTCATCTTGGCGACGCCGGGGAGCAGCCCCATTATGCCGCCGAAGCCGCCGACCTTCTCCATCATGGCGAGCTGATCGGCCAGATCCTGCAGATCGAACTTGCCCTTGGCCATGCGCTCTGCGGCGCGCTGCGCCTGCTCGGCGTCGACGGCGGCGGCGGCCTTCTCGACGAGGGCGACGATATCGCCCATGCCGAGAATGCGATTGGCGATGCGCTGCGGCGAGAATTCGTCGAGCGCGTCCATCTTCTCGCCGGTGGCGATGAGCTTGATCGGCTTGCCGGTGACGGCGCGCATGGAGAGCGCCGCGCCGCCGCGGCCGTCGCCGTCGACGCGCGTCAGCACAATGCCGGTCAAGCCGACGCGATCGTCGAAATTCTTGGCGAGATTGACCGCGTCCTGACCCGTGAGGGCGTCGACGACGAGCAATATCTCATGCGGCTTGGAGACGGCCTTGATCTGCGCCATCTCCTCCATCAGCGGCTCGTCTATGTGCGTGCGGCCGGCCGTGTCGAGCAGCACGACGTCATAGCCTTCGCGCCGCGCCGCATCCTCGGCGCGCTTGGCGATTCTGACCGGGTCCTGGCCCGGCACGATCGGCAGAGTGTCGACATTGACCTGCCGGCCGAGAATGGCGAGCTGCTCCTGCGCGGCCGGACGCTTCACGTCCAATGAGGCCATCAGCACGCGCTTGCCGTGACGCTCGGTCAGGCGCTTGGCGATCTTGGCGGTGGTCGTCGTCTTGCCGGCGCCCTGCAGGCCGACCAGCATGATCGCGACGGGCGGGGCGGCGTCGAGATCGATCGGCTGCGCGGTGGAGCCCAGAGTCTCGACCATGACGTCATTGACGATCTTGACGACCATCTGGCCGGGCGAGACCGATTTGACGACATTGGCGCCGACGGCCTTCTGCTGCACGCTCTCGGTGAAGGAGCGCACGACGTCGAGCGCGACATCCGCCTCGAGCAGGGCGCGGCGCACCTCGCGCAGGGCCTCGGCGACATCGGCCTCCGAAAGGGCGCCGCGCCGCGTGAGCTTGTCGAATATGCCGGAGAGCTTGTCGGAAAGGCCCTCGAACATCGGTTTCTCCTGGCGGGAGAGTGAGTGGTGAGATGGTGAGTGGTGAGTAGCGGCCGAACCGGGTCTACTACTCCCTACTCACGATCTCACTACTCACCTCTCCAAAGCAAATCGCGCCCGGGAGCGCATCGCGCTGCCGGACGTTGGCCCTACGCCTCGCGGGCGAATGGGCGGGTCAGTAGGTCATCTCTGACGAGATTGGCGTGTTTTTAGGCGCTGGGGCCTGGGAAGTCAACGCGCGGCGGGATAGGACTATCGTCAGGCCGCGCCGAGGCGCCCCGGGGCCTCGCGGCGGCGGGGAGGAACGGGAGTTTCGGGACGCTCCGGCCCCTTTCGGCCGCAGCGCTTAAGAAAATCTGTCGGTTCCGGAGCGTCCCGAAACGCGGCTTCGCCTTCTCGTCGACGTCCCGAGGCGTATCCGGACCCGCGAATCCTGGGGTTTCACGTTCAAGACCCGATCGCTTCCGAAGGCCTGGGATCACGGAACGGCTCTCGCTCTCCCTATGGACGGGAGAGAAACGCCGGTCCGGCGACGCGCCGCCTGTCCAGGGGCGGGGGTCGCCGTCCCGGATGGAGCCGGCCCCCGCCCGCGTTCCACGACCCGAGAAACGCGCCCTTGCGTCGGCGGGAGCGAGGGGAAAGATAGGAATATTTTCAGGTTTCGTCAAGGGCCCGACAGTGAGATTCCAGGGCGATCGGGTGAAGAAATAGGTGACAAGACGCGTCTGAGCTGAATCTCTCGGCATCCTCTGATTCGATCTTTGGGGGATTGCGATGGACGCGAGCGGACGCGACTTCGAGGCTCTGGCCGAGACGACGGC